>JBBQNY010000125.1:0-8143 GCA_038330365.1 Lysobacterales bacterium
ACGTCGGAGCGTGCCAGCAGTGTTCTGAGCTGGCCCATGGCGTCGTCGGGTCGGCCGTTGAGCAGTGTCAATTCCGCGTAGGCCTCGCCGGCGCGGATGTCGTCACCCGCCAGTTGGCTGGCGCGCGCATACGTTTCGATCAGCGACGCGTCGGCATCGAGCTTCTCGATCACGGGTTTGAGACGGGCCGCCGCCACGCGCGCGTCCGACTCGCGCGACTGCGCGAGCAGCACGCTCGCGAGCGCCTGTGTGATTGCGCGTTCGCCCGGACGCGCGGAATCCAGCCGCGTCAGACGCTCCACTGCCACGGCGTGACGGCCGGCGAGACTTTCCGCCTCGGCGAGCGCCAATTCGACCGGAATTGACCCGGGCACCGTGGCATGCAGTCCCGACAGGATCGTGACGGCCTCGTCCGCACGGCCCGCACGCGCCAGCGCGAGTCCCAGTCCATAGTTCCGTGCGCGAGTCCAGGGCCCGCCACCACGGGGCTCTGCGGCGAGATCCCGACGATAGTCCTGGACTGTTTCGCTCATGTTGCCCGACGCCAGCACGCGTACGCGCTCGCGGAAGATCTGGAACGGCGGGATCGATTCGACACCCCCGGCAGGGAGTCCGCTTCCGGCAGGAGCTGCGGCGATCAGCGGACGGGGAACAGTCAGCGGCATCGGCAAGTCGACGTCCGCAGTGCTACGACCTGCAGACGGCTCCGCGCGAATCATTTTCGCGCGTTCCTTGGCTTCGGCGATGCGCGCGGTATCCACCGGATGGGTGCGCAGGAACTCGGGGACCTGCTCACCGTTGCCGCGATTGATCCGGTGCATGCGACCGAAGAAATTCGCCATGGCATCGACGTCGAAGTCGGCGCGCCCGAGCGTCTGGATTCCCACCCGATCGGCTTCGATCTCGTTCGAACGCGTGAAATTGATGAACTGCTGCTGGATCAGGGCCGAGCCGCTGACCACTGCCGCCTGGGCAAGATCACCCGACGATCTTCCCGCAGCCTGCGCCGCGACAATCGCGCCGAGCATCGCCAGCGCGATCGGCAGCTGGGCCTTGGAAGCGGACTCGAAGGCCCGCGCGAGATGCCGCTGGCTGACATGCGCGACTTCGTGCGACAGCACGCCCGCCAGCTCACTCTCCGCCTCGGCGACGGTCACCAGCCCTGCGTGAGTCCCGATATAGCCGCCGGGCATGGCGAAGGCATTGAGCGATTCGTCGCGCACCACGAAAAAAGTGAAGCGCCGGTCGGGTCGCTCGCTCTGCGCCACGAGCCGGTAGCCGAGGGCCTCGACGTAATCGCGGACCTGCGGATCATCCATGATGAGATTGGCAGCCCGCATCTCGCGCAACATCTGCTCGCCATAGCGTCGTTCGAGATCAGGGGTCAGCAACACGTCGGCGGAACTGCCGAAATCGGGCAGTCGCACGTCGGCCGGAAAGGCCGAACCGGACGCGACCACGAGCAGAAGCGGGAAGAGCAGGGTTTTCAAACCGGCACACCAGGGCAGCGAAGTGGTTTCGACACGGTACCGGAGCGCCGGTTCCCCCGGGCGCGCGGCGTGCAGGCATTCACGCGCCGTACGGGGTCGAAGTCGATCAGCGTGGGACAATCGCCAACCGCCGCAAAATCGAGTGCACTGTGCCGAAGATCGAGATCTATTCCACTGGTATCTGCCCCTACTGCACGGCCGCCAAGAGTCTGCTGAAGCAGCGCGGTCTTGAGTTCTCGGAGATCCGGATCGACCAGGACGCCACCAAAAGGGACGAGATGATGACGCGCAGCAATCAGCAGCGCAGCGTGCCCCAGATCTTCATCAACGACCAGCACGTGGGCGGCCACGACGCGCTGGTCGCCGCCGATCGCAGCGGCAAGCTCGCAGAGCTGCTCAAGGACGCATAGTCTCCCGACTACCTGGCCCGGTTCCGCCGGACCTGGCGCGCGGCACTGAAACCGCGGGCCAGACGGGGTAAAGCGTGCGCAGGCGATAATGCGCACTTCGAATCCAACAGGTTGCGAGATGACCACCAAGATCTGCGTGATCCGCGGCGACGGGATTGGCCCTGAAGTCGTGGACGCTGCGCTGCACGTGCTGGAAGTCTTCGGCGGGCTTGAGTATGAATTTGCCGAGGCGGGTCTCACGGCCCTGGAGTCGACAGGGGAGTTGCTCCCACAGTCCACGCTCGACGCCATCGGACGCCACCGCATTGCGCTCAAGGGTCCGTTGACCACGCCAGTCGGCAAGGGATTCTCTTCAATCAACGTCGAACTGCGTCGCCGCTTCGATCTATATGCAAACCTGCGGCCCGCGATTTCGTTCCCCGGCACCAAGGCCAGATACGGAAACATCGACATCGTCACGGTGCGGGAGAACACCGAAGGCGCCTATCGGAGCGAGGGCCAGACGCTGTCCGAAGACGGCGATACCGCACAGTCCATGATCCAGGTCACGCGCCGCGGTTCCGAGCGCATCGTGCGCTATGCCTACGAATTCGCACGCCGCAACGGCAGGCGTCGCATGGCCATCGTGCACAAGGCGAACATCATGAAGACGACTTCGGGACTCTTCCTCAATGTCGCGCGCGAGATTGCGGCCGGCTATCCGGAGATCGAAACCGAGGAGCTGATCGTGGACAACACCTGCATGCAGCTGGTGATGCGACCGGAGCGATTCGACACGATCGTCACCACCAATCTCTTCGGCGACATCATTTCAGATCTGTGCGCCGGTCTGGTTGGAGGTCTTGGTCTCGCCCCGGGCGCCAACATCGGTGCCGACGCCGCGATTTTCGAAGCGGTGCATGGATCGGCGCCGGACATCGCCGGGAAAGGCATCGCCAATCCCTGCGCGGTCCTGCTCGCAGCGGCGCAGATGCTGCAGCACCTGGATCGCGGCGACGACGCCTCCCGGCTGCACGACGCAATCCGCGCCACGCTCTCCGCACATGACCGGGTCACGCCCGATCTGGGCGGCAACGGCAGCACGGCGGGCTTCGCGAAGGCGATTCGAGAACGGCTCGTCTGATCTTCGTCCGCTCAGCGTGCCTCAGCTTTCAATAGCGAAGGCGACCATGGCTGCGTGAGCTTTGCCGCCTGCCGATGCGGCAAGCGGCGTCTGCACTCGGATGCTGAATGACTATTCGGGCGTGTGCAGCAGGACGAAAGGCGTATCCCCACGTACAAAGGCTCCGCCGGTCGCGTTCTGGGGTGTGGCCGAGAACTGCACTCGATTGCCGGCGGTAGCAAATTCGCTGGGACGTGTGAAGGTGAAGCGCACGGTTCCTGCCGGCGTGTCGACGAACGGAACAGTGGCACAGGTCCGGCAATATCCACGCCGGTGCACGACCGGCGCGGTGGCGCCGAGGCTCGCTGCTCCCGTATACGCCCAGGTGTTCCTGCCGCTGCCATCGTAGTAGTAGAACGTGCCCGCCAACGCGGGACTCACGCCGTTTCCGACTTGCAGCAGTGCCCAGCCCCAGCCGGTATCGTCATTGGTGCCGTACCAGAGACCATTGATCGAACCCGGGAAGATGCCCGCGCGACCGATGATCGGTTCCATGCACCAGCGCTGTTCGGTATCGCCCGGCAACGTGAAACTCATGACCGCGGTGGCATTGCTGCTGTTGCGACCATCGTTGCAGGGCGACTGGTTGCCGGGGTTGTTGAAATCGACCGATACGGTGCCAGACTCGCCGAGCAGGGGCTGCTGCGGCGGCGAGCGCGTGCGCGCATAGTCGTAGCGGACCAGGGTCTTGCCGCCACCGGCATCGATCGGCACGAACACACCGTTCACCATGTTGCCGACGGCCTGGAACCATTCGGGTTGGCCGGCGCTGTCGAAGGTATAGAAGGTCAGCACATAGAGCGTGTCGCGGACGCGCTGGAACTGGATGCCGTGGCCGTCGCGCTTGGGGTCGAACAGGATGTTGGACGTCGGCAATACCACGTCCGGCGCCGACTTGGACCAGCCCACCGCCTCGAGCATGGGCGCTGCAAGCTGCAACGTGCGTTGGCCCCGGGAGGCCTGTGCCTGCATCAGGTCACCGTTGTGCCGTATGCCTGTGTGCGACAGCGATGATCCGGGTACTACCGGGTCGGGTGTATGCATGAAGATGTAGCTGTCAGGCGTGCCCAGGCCAGCCAGCTGGTTTGCAGCCGAAGTCACCGCGCGGGTGTCGTCCCAGCGCAGGCGGTTGATGCCCGCAATCGAAGTCGCGCGCTCCGCGTTGGTCTGCGACATGAAGCGGCGGCGTTCGCCCGTATCCGGATTGAGGTCGATCAGGTTGTAGCCGAAGGCATCATTGAAGCCCTCGAGCTTGTTGCCGACCGGCCCGGACTCCGCGCGGGTGTTGATGGTGCTGATGAAGCCGAGGCCATGCGAGATCTCATGCATGGCAACAGCAATGAAGTCGATCGTGTTGAAGGGCGCAGCCGAGGAAAAGCCGTAGTAGAAGCTGCTCGGGATCTCGCTCGTGTCCACGCGATCGTTGAAGGTTGCAGTCAGGTCGTATGACTGTGTGCAGCTGCCCCCGATCAGACCGCAATAGCGCGCGCCGCCCAGCTTGCTGGCCGGTCCTGGCGCATACCAGGTGCCGCTGTGGGGCATCCACGACTGATCGCGGAGCACGTTGTCAGGGCCGGCGCGGGCAATGGTGAAGCTGTTGCCGGCGCCGAGATTGTCCCAGCAGGCCTGCATGCGCACGGGCAGATCGCTCTGCAGCTGGTTGCCGATCAACCGCACCGCTTCCATCACTGCATTGCGGCGCTGCGCACCGAGCGTGGTGCCGGTGTTGCCATCGATGGGAGCCTTCGAGGTGCCGTTGTTCCATTCCGCGATGTTGCAGCCATCGCTTGCATCGTCAAACGCCACTTCGATGGGAAGGGCTCCTGGCGGTGAATTGCTGAGCGTGGCAGTCAAGGTCGGCGTCGAAGCCAAACTGCCGAAATTCACCACGGAAACGAACCAGCGTCCCTGTCGTACCGGAGACGCATTGGCGCGACTGATCACCAGTCGCTCGACGTTCTCGGCACTGATGGAGCTGTACTCGGCCGCTGCGAACAACTGGAATGCCGTCGGCGGCTGGGTGCCGACCAGATCGGGAAAAGCCGCTGCGCTGCTGAGCAACAGGTCGATGTCGCTGGCACCGGTGCCTGCGAGATTGATTGTCAGACGCTGCGATGAGGCCGGCACGTCGATGAAGAAACTGTTGTTGAAGCCATTGCCGCCGAGATTGAAGCTCACAGGCTGGCCTGAAACCAGCGCGATGGTCGGTGCGGCCTGCAGCGTCACGCTGCCTGCCAAGGCGAAAACTACAAGAGCCGTACGGAACGCGAATCTCATGTCAGCGCGCCTCCAGCTTGGTGATCGGGCGTGAGGCGGCGACGGCATGCGGCGTCGCCGATGGCACGGCGGCGCAGGTGGTGCTGACCGAACCGTCGGCTTCGACATGTCCGCTGGTCTCCATAACGAACGGAGCGGGCCTGATCGCGGCCTCGCCAGGACCCGGTGCACCGCCGGCAGCCTTCGCGGCTGTCATGGTCAGCGGCAGCGTTGGCGTATCGACGAACACCGGTTGCTGAGCGGCGGTCGCGGCGCCGATCACGCAGAGCGCAGCGGCGATTACCAGTCTGTTGGACGCAAACTCGATCATGGGAACTCCTGGAACTGGCGCTCGGCCGGCGGGATGGCGGCATTGTGCAGTCGAAAGGCCGGAATTCAGTCTATTTTCGACCGGCTTCCCCAATTTCGCGACCTGCGGCAAAATGATTCAGAAATGCAACGTCGCCGCGTCCGGGCTGAAACGATTGCTCAAGTGCACAACGCACGAAAGCGATGGCCGTGGACGTGGCCGTGCGCCTATCGTAGCCGCGTGCGAGTCCCGCGGCACACGCCGAGGCCAGAGTGCATCCCGTGCCGTGCGCCCGGAGATGAAGTCGCGGGTTCTCAAACTCCACGACTGAACCCTGATCCGCGAGCACATCGCAGACGGTATTCGCGTTTTCGAGGTGCCCGCCCTTGAGTAGAACCGCGGCAGGGCCGAGCCCCCGCAGGCGCTCGGCTGCGTCGTGCATCTGTGCGCGCCCGATGCGTTCGCCAAGCAGCGCTTCCGCTTCAGGCAGGTTGGGCGTCAGTAGCGTCGCAAGCGGAATCAGCGAGTTTCGAAGCACCCGCACGGCGTCTGCTTCCAGCAGCGCATCACCGCTGGTTGCGACCATGACCGGGTCAAGCACGACGGGTACTGCCGCCGGCTTGCTGGCGCGCAACGACTCGACCACGGCTTCGATGATCGCCCTGTTGGCGAGCATTCCAATCTTGACCGCTGCAATGTCGAAGTCTTCCCAGAGTGCGTCGAGCTGCTGACGCAGGAAGCGCGGCGTCGTTGTCTCGATGGCCTTGACCGCGCGGGAATTTTGCGCGGTGAGCGCCGTGATCGCGGACACGCCATGACACCCGAAAGCCGCGAGGGTCTTCAGATCGGCCTGGATGCCGGCGCCGCCGCCCGAATCCGAACCGGCAATGACGAGAACGACTGGAGGCGACGCCCGCGCAGTAACCTCAAGCACAGTGGACTCCTCCGGGACGGCTGAAAAGAGTCATTGTTGCGTCGGCGCAACATGCAACAACGAGGCGATGAATTGGAATACTCCTGATTTCCGCTCTATTCTGAATGGGATGGCCTTGATCTAAACGAATTCTTGACAGATTGTCGCGAATTGACAATGCTTGCGGCAATTACGCCACACGACCTCGGCACGCCCTTGCCCTCGAATCGATTTCCGCGCTCCTTGATGCTGCTGCCTCTGGCGATTATGCCGGCCCTGGCAGCTTCGGGTTCCGCGCGCGCCAATGATCTCGGCGCGTGGGGTGACTACGCCATGGCGCAGATGTTGCCTCAGTACGAATGGGTGGATCACAAAGCTGCCAACGCGGCGGCACCAACGGTATTCGAAGTTTCTGCTCCGGGTGTCGCGCTGGCCTCGGCGGGTCTCATCGAGAGCATTCTTCCGGACCTCGGCTTTTCCGTGCGGGCCAGTCGCAACACACCGGCCGCGCGTCTGCTGGATTTCACGCCCAACCTGTTGCCCCGGTTCACGCCTGGCGTCGAGGGCAGTCTGCTCGCACCGGCACTCACACAGTCGTTCGGAACCGATGGCGAGCTTCGCGTCAGCGCACTGTTTGCGCGCCAGCATTTCGCGAGTTGGGGTTTCGGCACCGGGATTGGAGATGAATTCAATTTCTACGGCGGTGAAACCTCGACCGGACAGGGCGCTGCGATCGCCTGGCGCGACGCGCTCGGGCCGACCCTTTCCTATCGGGTTTCATGGCAGTCACGCATCGACATGAATCCGTTGCAGTCGGTCCGCGGCGTCTATGCGGACGCTGCGGACTTCGATACGCCGTCCGTGGTTGCGGTCGGTCTGGACTGGAACTTCGCCCCGAGCTGGAGCGTCGGTTTCGACGCATCCCGCGTGGCCTATGGCGATCTCAATGCCTTCACCAGCGCAAATCTCCCTCGCAATCTGCTCTCTTTGCTGGGAGACGACGGATCGCCCGAGCTCGGATGGCGTGACCTCACCGTGTATGGCGCGCAGCTCGGCTGGCAGCCGAGCCCGTTGACGCGCTGGACCCTGCGCTATTCGACCCAGCAGCAGCCGCGGCCCACATCTTCGATCCTGGATCGCGCCCTTGCCGAGCGGTACTCCGACAGCAACTGGAGCCTTGGCTTGGAAAGCCGCGCCGGTGACTTCGGCTGGTGGCAACTCAGCGCGAGTTATTCGCCCGCGCAGTATTTCCTCGGGGTCGCGTCGTTTGCCGACGACGATCTCTCCGGTCGCCTGCTCGAGGTCGAGGCGCTCTGGACTTATCCCTTCTGATTTTTCTGCGACATTGCTACAGGGCTTGAACGGGGCGTTTCGCCCCGTTTTTTTTGGTCCCGTCTCCGCCCCTGGGCAGCAAGCTCAGAGCTTTTGCGACGCGTAGTCGGCGAGGCGCGAGCGCTCGCCACGGCGAAGCGTTATGTGTGCGCTGTGTGGCCATTCCTTGAACCGGTCCACTGCGTACGTCAGTCCCGATGTTGTTTCAGTGAGATAGGGCGTGTCGATCTGCTCGACGTTGCCGAGGCAGATCATCTTGGTGCCCGGTCC
>JBBQNY010000126.1:0-8041 GCA_038330365.1 Lysobacterales bacterium
CCGAATCGCGCCCGGTCGATGAGCGACTGCGGATGCTCGATCCTGAAGCCAACGGAGAAGGGCTTGGGCTCCAGATACACACCTCGATCGTGGAGCATCGCAAACGTATCGCGTGCGCTGTGGCCGAGTGCCATCACGACGTGGTCTGCGCGGAGTTGCTCACCGCTGGCCAAAGTCACGCCACGCACGCGGCGCTGGTCTGTAGCGTCGGTTTCCACCAGCAAGTCATCGACACGAGCGGTGAATCGGATTTCGCCACCAAGCGCCTCGATGGTTGCGCGCATGTGCTCGACCATCGTCACCAGCCGGAACGTGCCGATATGCGGTTTGCTGACGTAAAGAATCTCTTCCGGGGCACCCGCGGCGACGAACTCCGTCAACACCTTGCGGCCGTGGTGCAGTCGATCGGAGATCTGGCTGTACAACTTGCCATCGGAAAACGTGCCGGCACCACCCTCGCCGAACTGCACGTTGGATTCGGGATCAAGGATCTTCTTCCGCCACAGGCCCCAGGTGTCCCTGGTGCGCTCGCGCACGGCCTTGCCGCGCTCCAGGAGGATGGGGCGGAAGCCCATCTGCGCGAGTACCAGTCCCGCAAACAGGCCGCACGGTCCGGTGCCGATGACAATGGGTCGCAGCTGCAGGTTCTCGGGCGCACGCGCGACGAACCTGTAGGAGGTATCGGGCGTCGGCAGGATCCTGCGCGGCAGTGCCGAACCCGATTTCGAATTGTCCGTGGCTTTCAGCCGCGTCGCATGGGCCTCCCGCTGCAGCAATTCGGCCTCGCGCGGGGTGTCCACGTCGACCGAGTAGATGAGTACGATCGAGCCACGCTTGCGCGCGTCGTAGCTGCGTTTGGCAACCGCGTACCCGGCCAGCTCGGCTGCGGCGATCCCAAGACGCGAAAGTACCGCAGCGGTCAGCGCGGCCTCGTCATGGTCCAACGGCAATGGGATGTCGGTCAGTCGGAGCATGTGCAGGTTGCCGTTGATAGCGAGCGCGGTTTGCCGGGAAGCAGGCATTCTAGGGAGGCGGCGCCGTCCGGATGCGTGTCCATGCGGTGTAGGCTGGCGTCCGACTCTACCCAGGCAGGTCATCAACAATGATCGCAGCAAGGCCGCGCTTCCTGTTTCTTCCCGCATTGATGCTCGCCGTGGCGATGCCGGTGGCGTTTGCCGAGACACCCGACGGGTACTGGGACGCGACCAAGCGAAGCGCCGTACTCGACACCACGCGTACGCTGACACTCGATCCCGATCTGTCCGCACTGTCGTCCGGCGAGCGGGCCGCGGTCGATCACCTGCTCGCTGCCGGTGCGATCGTGCAGACCCTGTACGAGCGGCAGCTGCATCACGAGGCGCGCGCGGCGCGCTCCGCGATCGAGGCGCTTCCGGCCGGCAAGGAGCGCGATGAGCTGTTGCAGTTGTACCGTCTGTTCCAGGGCCCGATCGCGACCACGCTCGACAACACCCGCGAGGCATTCGCGCCAGTCAAGCCGGTGGAGCCGGGCAAAGGCGTGTATCCCGCCGGGCTCGTCCGCGCCGAGTTCGATGCGTGGATCGAGGCGCATCCTGCGCAACGCGAACAGTTGCTGGATCCGCGCGGCGTGGTGCGGCGGGCCGAGTCCGCACAGATTGCCAGCGATCTTGCGGCGCTCGATCGCCATCCGGCGCTGGATCTCCTGCACCCGGGCCTGCGCGGGCGGCTCGAGTCCATGCGCGAGAAGCCGGCGGGATTTTACGGGCTGCCGTATTCCGTCGCCTGGGCCGACGACGTCGTGGCGGTCTACGGTCATCTGAATCGAGCAGCGGCTGCGGTCGCGGCCGACGATGCGGAGTTCGCCGGCTACCTGCGTTCCCGTGCGCGCGATTTCCTCACGGACGATTACGAATCCGGCGATGCGGCGTGGGTTACCGGCCGCTTCGGCAACCTCAATGCGCAGATCGGTGCGTACGAGACTTATGCCGATGAGCTGCTGGGCATCCGCACCTTCTACTCGCTGACGATCCTGGTCCGGCGCAAGGCGGAGTCCGATGCTGTTGGCGCGGCGCTCGGCGGCTTGCAGGCGATACACGATGCGCTGCCGGTCAAGTTCGAGCGCCGCGTGCGCGAGGAAATCCCAGTCGGTGTATTCGACGTGGTGGCCGATTTCGGGCAGTCGCGTGGCGGCAATACCGCAACGATCCTGCCGAACGATGCGCTGCACGCCCGCCGCTACGGTCGCGTGATCATGCTGCGCGACAACATCATGCGGCACCCGGAATCGGCCGGACAATCGAAGAGCGTCTGGAAGGCGGCCATCGTGCCCGAGCAACATGATGAGTTCGCCGCGCAGGCAGGCGTCCAACGCACCCTGTGGCACGAAATCGGCCATTACCTGGGTGTTGATCGCACCACCGATGGACGCGACCTGGACCAGGCGCTGCAGGACAGCGCGAGCCTCTTCGAGGAAATGAAGGCCGACCTCGTTTCATTGAACGCGATCCCGCAATTGCAGGCCAGCGGCTATCACGACGCCGGGGCCGCGCGTGCGGTGTACGCCTCGGGCATCCTGCGGGTGCTGCAGCGCAATCGGCCGCGGCGTGACCAGCCTTACAACACCATGCAGCTGATGCAGTGGAACTGGTTCCTCGACAAGGGCGTGCTCGCCTTCGATCCGGCCTCCGAGCGCATGCGCGTCGACTACGCCAAATACCCCGGGGCCGTACGCGACTTGCTCGCCGAAGTGCTGCGTTTGCAGGCCGCAGGGGACCGCGCTCGCGCCGAGGCGTTCGTGGTCAAGTGGTCGGAGTGGGATGCGGGGCTGCATGAAGTCGTCGCGAAGTCGATCCGCGATTCGCTCGAGTATCGCTACTCGTTGTACCGGTACTCGGCGATCGACCGGTAGGGGCAGCGTTTGTGCCACGGATCCTTGTGGCCGCTTCCCCCGGCTACGGCCGTCTATGGAACTCGGCCCCAACGATCCAGATTCTCCGCAAGGGTCAGACGCCGGACCTTCCAACGTTATCGGAGCTCATTGCCATGTTCGTTCTCGATGTAACGCGAATTCGCGCAGCCGCGCTCATGCTGTTGGCGTCGGTCGCCTCCTGTGCTGCCATCGCTGCGAACCTGGCAGCTGTCGCGGAGTATCGCGTCGTGCACGGCTGGCCTGAATTGCCCCCTGGCGAAATCCTCGGACAGGCCACCGGCGTCGACACCGATTCGAAGCGCAACGTGTGGGTATTCCATCGTGCGGATCGACTGTGGACCGAACCCTTTCCGAAGGAACCGATTGCCGGAACGACGCTGTGGGTGTTCGACGCGGCTACCGGCCGGCGCATCGCCGCACTCGGGTCGGGACGCTTCATCATGCCGCATGGGCTGACTATCGACGCGGACGACAACGTCTGGGTCACGGACGTCGGCCTGCACCAGGTGTTCAAGCTTGCGCCGGACGGAAGTCGGCTCCTCGTGCTCGGCGAGGCGGGCGTAGCAGGCGACGATGCGAAGCATTTCAATATGCCTACTGATGTGGCGATCTCGCCAGACGGTGACGTGTTCGTCAGTGACGGATATGGCAACGCGCGCGTGGTCAAGTTCGATTCGGACGGCAAGTTCCTGCAAGCATGGGGGACGCGTGGTCATGGTCCAGGAGAGCTCGACACCCCGCATGGCATTGCACTCGACGCGGCGGGCCGTGTCCTGGTCGCGGATCGCGCGAACTCGCGGGTCCAGGTCTTCGATCAGTCAGGCAAGTTCATCGCGCAGTGGAAGGCGGCAGCGATTGGGCGACCCTACGCGGTGGCGCCAGCGTCGGGCGGGCGCGTTTTCATTGCCGACGGAGGCGATCAGCCCACGTCGCCGCCTGATCGAGGGGGCGTCGCGATGACCGACTCCAACGGCCAAGTGCTGGGGCGATTCGGGCGCTTTGGCAACTACGATGGGCAGTTCCGACTGGCCCACGACCTCGCCGTCGCGGGGGACGGCAGCATTCTGGTCGTGGATGCGTGGGGCCAGCGCGTGCAAAAATTCGTTGCGGACCGCGAGTCGGCCGCTGCAGCAAAAGCGGCCGCAGTGAAGTGACATTGTGCGGGCTGACCACCACGCATGCCTGCAACGGGCGAACGCTTTTCTGCAAAGAACCGTCGCTGCCAGCCGTACCTTCGCAGTGCACGTTCAAGTCGCTCGAAGCGCATGTCGAAATGCCGGATGCCTTCACAACAGATCGCGGCGAGCCATGCTGGAATTTATGTCAATCCGCAGCGGTGGCTTGCATTCTGAGCGCTGACCCCTGCTCGAGGTGGTGCCCGGCATCGACAATATCGTGTTCATCTCGATAATCGTCGACAGCCTGCTTCCTTGAGCTTTCCTGCCCGATCAGAACCACGGAGCTACGCATGCCGCCAATCGCATCCACCGCCTTGATCACCAACGATGCCGTCGTCCTTGGTCTGCTCGCCCTGGTGCTGGGTTTCGTCTTCTGGAGTTCATCGCGTGAGGACGGCTTTTGGCACAAGTTCTACAACTACGTGCCGGCACTGCTGCTTTGCTACCTGATTCCGTCGATCTTCAACAGCATTGGCCTCATCGATGGCGCCACCTCGGGGCTGTATCCGATGGCGCGCGACTTCCTGTTGCCCAGCGCTCTCGTGCTGCTGTGCGTGGCCCTGGATTTCCAGGCCATCGTCAGGCTTGGGCCAAAGGCGGTCATCATGTTCCTCACCGGCACGGTGGGCGTCATGCTGGGTGCGTTCGTCGCCTTCACCGCCATGGGTGTGATTAATCCCGAGACCGTCGCGGGCGACACGTGGCGCGGCATGACCACGCTGGCCGGCAGCTGGATCGGTGGCGGCGCCAACCAGGCTGCGATGAAAGAGGTATTCGAAGTCGAGGCGACGCTGTTCGGCCAGTTCGTTGCGGTCGATGTGCTGGTGTCCAGCCTGTGGCTTGCGGTGCTGCTGTTCCTGAGCGGCCGCGCGCGGGCGTTCGATCGCTGGACCGGCGCCGACGTTTCGGCGATCGACGACCTCAAGCAGCGCATCGAGGCCTACCAGTCCGAACACTCCCGCATTCCGACGCTGACCGACCTGATGCTGATCCTCGCCGTCGGCCTCGGAGCGACCGGCCTGGCACACTTCATCACCGATCCACTGGTGGCGTGGATATCGAGCCTGCCGGCGGAGTGGAACCTCAGGAACTACAGCCTCACGGCGAAGTTCTTCTGGATCACGGTGCTGGCGACCACCATTGGCCTGCTGCTGAGTTTCACTCGCGCGCGCAGGCTCGAAGGCGTGGGCGCATCGCGCATCGGCTCAGTGATGCTGTACGTGCTGGTCGCTACCATCGGGATGCAGATGGACCTCGGCGCGCTGCTGGATCGACCGTGGTTGTTTCTGCTCGGTCTCATCTGGATCAGCGTGCATGCGGGCTTGATGCTGGTCGTGGCCAAGCTGATTCGCGCTCCGTTGTTCTTCATGGCGGTCGGCTCGCAGGCCAACCTCGGTGGCGCGGCATCGGCGCCCGTGGTGGCCAGCGCATTCCATCCATCGCTGGCACCCGTTGGCGTGCTGCTGGCGGTGCTGGGGTATGCACTCGGCACTTACTGCGCGTACATCGTCGGCTTGTTGCTGCAGGCGATGGCGGGTTGATTGCGCGGCAGCATTCGTTACTGTGCCATCGCACCCACGCGCGCTCGTGAAGCACCACCGACATCGAGAGATAACCATGCAACCTTGCCGTGCCGCCGCCGCGGTATTCCTGTTCCTCTCCCCGCTCGCCGTGGCGCAGGAAGCGACGGAGTCTTCCACTGCCATCGACCCTGAGAAGTTGACCCAGACGGTGCGCACGCTTGCGTCGGATCAGTTCGAAGGGCGCGCTCCGGGGACCGTCGGCGAGGAGCGGACGATCGGCTATCTCATTGGTCGCCTGCAGGCGATGGGCCTCGAGCCCGGTGGCGAGGACGGCACCTGGACCCAGCGCGTGCCGCTGCTCCGGACGCAGTTGGGCAAGCCGGCAAAGCTGGTCGTTGCGCATGGCGGCACAGCGCGATCGCTCACCGTACCCGGGGATATCTACTTCTCGACCCTGCAGCCGAAGGACAGCGCGACCATCGACGGCGCGCCGCTGGTATTCGTAGGCTACGGAGTCACCGCGCCAGAAAGGGGGTGGGACGATTTCAAAGGGGTGGACCTCAAGGGCAAGGTCGCCGTATTCCTGGTCAATGATCCGGATTTCCACGCAGCCAAGGGCGAGCCGGTGGCGGGCGTGTTTGGCGGACGCAAGATGACCTACTACGGCCGCTGGACCTACAAATTCGAGGAAGCGGCGCGTCACGGCGCGATCGGTGCAGTCATCGTCCACGAGACTGCGGGTGCCGGCTACGGCTGGAGCGTGATCGAGAGCCCCGCCGGCGAGAACTACGACATTTTGCGCAAGCCCGAAGACGTGACCAGCCTGGTGCTGCAGGGCTGGATCTCGGGCGCGGCGGCCACGGCGCTGTTCGCGGATGCCGGCTTCGACCTCGCCGAGTTGGGCGCCACCGCGCGACGCAAGGACTTCAAGCCGACCGATCTCAAGACGACGTTGACCGCATCGTTCCCGGTCGAGCACGAAATCGTGCAGAGCCAGAATGTGTTCGCCAAGATCACGGGTACCAGGCGACCCGGCGAAACGGTGATCTATGGTGCCCACTGGGATGCGTACGGCAAAGGCAAGCCCGACGCGCAGGGACGCATCTATCGCGCGGGGGCCAACGACGACGCACTTGGCGTTGCCGGGCTGCTCGAGATCGCGCGCGCGTTCAAGGCAGTTCCCCCGCCCGAGCGCAGCGTCATCTTTGCCTTCTGGACCGCCGAGGAACGCGGATTGCTTGGCTCCGAATACTATGCCGCCAACCCGATTTACCCAGTCGAGACCACGGTCGCGAACCTTGGACTCGATATCCTGCAGACCGCAGGTCGCTCGAGGGACGTGATCCTGATCGGCAAGGGCCAGGGCACGCTCGAGGAAGACCTGGCGCGCTTTGCCAGCGCGCAGGGCCGCACAGTGAGCGAGGAAGGCCTGCCCGAGCGCGGCCTGTTCTATCGCGCAGACCATTTCAGCTTCGCCAAGCGCGGAGTGCCCGTTCTCCTGATGATGGGGATCGCCGGCGCTTCGGACCTCGTCGAAGGCGGCAAGGCGGCGGGCCAGGCATGGGTCGATGACTACACCGGGCGCTGTTACCACGCGGCGTGCGACGCGTGGACCCCAGACTGGGATCTCTCCGGCGCAGTGCAGGACATCGCACTTTTCCGCGACATCGGTGCCGATCTCGCTGCTTCCGGACGCTGGCCTGACTGGAAGGAAGGATCCGAGTTCAATGCGATCCGGCAGAAGAGAGCCGCCGCGCGTCGCAATCCCTGATCACAGAAACGACCGATCAGCAGGAGTCAGTTGCGTGAGGCGTTGCGGCCGCTGGCGCCGCTGATGCCTCCGCCGCCGTGCACGCCGCTGCCGCAGAGGGTGAGTCCATCAATGGGCGTGCGGTGGTTCGACCAGCCGGGCAGGGGGCGCATGAAGAACATCTGGTCGAGGAGGAGCTGGCCGTGGTTGAGGTCACCCTCGGTGAGTCCGTAGATTCTCTCCAGGTCGGGCGGGGTGATGGACTTCACCTGATTGATCGAAGGCTTGAGTGCCGGGAAATGCGCGGCGAGTGATTCGATGGCGAGTTGTTCCACTCGTGCGCGCGCGGCGATGCCTTTCGCGACTGGTGTCGCTCCTGCAGGGGCGTTGGTGGATTCCCATTCGCCCTTTCGCAACTTGAAGGGGGCGAACTGGAGGTGGATCGACACGATGTCGCCGCGAGTGGTGACTTCCAGGTAGGGCTGCGCGGAAATTTCTCCGTACTTCGCGGCGTCGAAGGCGCGTTCGAGGTACTTGAGCGACGGCGCGACGGCCAGCGTCCCCGCCGGCAGCCCGTGCGAACCGTCGGTTCGAAGGTGCACCTTGGCGACGCTGCCGCGCATCTTGATCGACTGCGTGTGCCAGACGAACTCGGGAGGCAGTTCGACGGCACCGACGAGAT
>JBBQNY010000127.1:0-8034 GCA_038330365.1 Lysobacterales bacterium
CGAAACCCGCATCTCGAAAAGCAGCGTGCAACGCTACTTCCGCCTGTTCGGGCTGCAGCCGCACCGCAGCGAGTCGTTCAAGCTGTCGACTGATCCGTTCTTCATCGAGAAGCTGCGCGACGTCGTGGGCCTGTATCTCAGCCCCCCGGACAATGCGATTGTGCTCAGCGTGGATGAAAAAAGTCAGTGTCAGGCGCTGGAACGCACCCAGCCGATGTTGCCGATGGGCTTCGGCTACATCGAGGGCGTGACGCATGACTACAAGCGCCACGGTACGACCACACTGTTCGCAGCGCTCAACGTGCTGAGCGGTGAGGTCATGACACGCTGCATGCCGAAGCATCGACACCAGGAGTTCCTCAGATTCCTGCGTGACATCGACAATGCTGTACCTGCTGCACTCGACATCCACTGCATCGTCGACAACTACGCGACGCATTCACACCCGAAGGTGAAGGCCTGGCTGGCGACTCGGGCCCGCTGGAACCTGCACTTCATCCCGACCTACAGCTCATGGCTCAACCAGGTCGAGCGGTTTTTCGGGCTGATCACCGACAAAGCCATTCGCCGCGGCTCGTTCAAGAGCGTCCGGCAACTGATCCAGCGCATCGACAAATTCGTCCAGAGCTACAACGCGAACTGCCAGCCCTTTCGATGGACGGCAACCGCCGATTCCATCCTTGCAAAACTCGAACGACTTTGCTCACGTATTAGCGGGACAGCACACTAGCGGCGCAACAGTCAGCACCCCAGGTGTCTTGCCTTGCTCAGAACCCCGCTGCACGCCTTTGGCCGTTGTTCGATGCAGTGCCACCTTCCGTCAGGCTCCCTCTTGCCCACGCAGGGCAGAAGGCGCCCACTCGAATCGGCGCGGTTGTCTCTCCGGACTTCTGCGCAGGTCCGGCGGACGCGGATCCTCTCTGCCGGAAGTGGCTGCAGCTGTCCCTCCACGCAAGGAGTCGAGCCATGGCAACCGCAATCCATCTGGCATCCCCGCAACGCCCCGACCTCTCCCGCTCAGTCGCACTCGGACTTGCCGTCGCCTTCAATCTCGCGGCGATCGGCGCGCTCACTGTGCTGCAGCCCGACTGGCAGATGCCGATAGCCGTCAAGCGTGAACCCGTGGTGTTCGAAGCGAACATCATCCTCGACCCGCCTCCGATTCCCGAAATGCCGCTCACACCTCCGCGCCCCGAGTTGACACCGGTTGCGGTGGCGCCGGTCGAGCCTGCAATTGCACCCGTGGACATCGTGGCGTCGACGGATCTGGCGACGCCGACCGAAGCCCTGACGGCCCCGGAATTCGAACTGTCGTCCCCGATGGACTTCGCGCCGGCATCGCGGTCGGTGTTGCCCGACCGTGATGCCGGCGTGGCACTGGCCGATCCCTCGCCGCCCCCGTATCCGGTCACCGCCATCCGCGGCCGGCACGAAGGCACCGTCATCCTGCTGGTACAGGTGGGAGCGGATGGCAGCACGCAGGATGTCCGGGTCGTCCGCAGCAGTGGTCACCGCGAACTGGACCGGAGTGCAGTCGAGCACGTCACGCGTTCATGGTCATTCCAGCCCGCCATCCGCGACGGCAAACCCGCACCCGCGCGGGTACGGGTGCCAATCGAGTTCTCGCTCCGCACGAGATAGCGTTGCTGCTGTTGACGGGGCGATGCATGAACCCCGCGCGCGCGCGGGGTTCATGCGGGAGGTACGGCTCGAGGATCAGCCCTTGCGGTCGATCTGCTTGAGCATGCCCGAGATTCCGCCCTGCAGCGCGAACACTTCGAAGCCCACCCGCCGCAGCAGGAAGGCCGCAGCGCCGCTGCGCTCACCGGTGTTGCAGTAGACGATCACCTTGCGCGCGGTGTCGATGCGCTCCGCCGCTTCCTGACGCAGTGCGAACAGCGGAATATTCATCGCGCCCTTGATGGCGCGCTCCTCGAACTCGTGTGGCAATCGCACGTCGATCACCTGCGCCCCCTGGCGCACAAGGATCGACGCCTTGCCGGGCGTCAGCCAGTCGACCGATGGCGGCTTCATCACCTCGCCAAAATCCCGGGCGGACAGGCGCATCAGGCGGCCGTCCGTCGCCATGGTCACGCTGGCGTTGCGGCGCGCGTTGGCGAGCATCGCGTCTTCACCGAACATGTCGCCCGACTCGAGCGTGGCGAGCGCTTTCTCGCTGCCGTCGGGCTCGCGCTTGGTGACGAGACACTCGCCTTCGGTGATGACGTAGAAGAAATCCGCATCTTCACCTTCGCGCACAAGCTCCTGCCCGGCATGCGCGCGCACCGGCTCGAAGCGCTGAAACATGCGTTCGATGTTGCCGGTTGGCATCTTGTGCAGGGCCCGATTCTGCAGCAGCCGAAACGCCCAGCGGTTGTTGTCGCTGCTGTCGTCGTCGCCGCGGAACGTCTCATCGCGCGTGAGCTGGTCCCAGGCGAGCACGCGCTCCATGAAACGCCGGTCGACGCTGACGAGCCTGGCTTTGGGCGAACTGACAAAAGCCGAGAAGCGCCGCGGCTGCAGATCGCCGATGGCATAGCGCGACGACAGGCTGTCGCCTTCGAACTCGCGGCGACGTCCGTCCGGGTATTCGCCGCGCACCGTGCCTTCGAGCACGTACAAGGTTTCGGCATCCTCGTCGCCTTCCGCAAACAGGCTGTGCTCCAGCGGCAGCGTGATCACCCGGGCATATTCCGCGAGCTGCGAGAGATGCTCCGGCCGCAGTCCGTCCATCGGATAGAAACTCGCCAGTTCCGCGACTTTCGCAGCGCGCGTGGTCATCGTGCTTCGCCTGCTGGTTCTGGTAGTCCAGATTAGCCGCGAAGCGGCAGGCGCGCACCTCGAAAGATTCCCCAACGCCGAGGCTTTTCAAGTTCCGCTGTCCGTGTCACGATTTCTTCACAACCAGGGAGCTGCGCCAAGTGCGCGTGCCACCGGTTCCGATTCGATCAATCGCAACCAACGAAGGGGGAGCTACACCATGACCGTACCCGTGAGAGCAATCCGTCTGCCGCGTCGCCGGCTGGCCGCCGCACTGCTGCTGGCGTTGACCGCCCCGTGGCTGGCCGCGCAAGACAGCGATCCGCGCGTAATGGAGCGCATCGAGGTCACGGGCTCACGCATCAAGAAGGCGGAAATCGAGGAGCAGGTTCCCGTCCAGGTGATCACGCGCGAGGACATTGATCGCACGGGACTGACTTCGGTCGCGGATGTCGTGCAGCTGCTCACGGCCTCGGGTTCGGCGCTCAACACCAAGTTCAATTCCTCCGGCAACTTCGGCTTTTCCCCGAACGGTGACGGCGTGGGCGCGGGCTCGGCGCAGGTTGATCTTCGCCATCTCGGTTCCAAGCGCGTGCTGGTGCTGGTGGACGGCATCCGCTGGGTCAACGAATCGTCTGCTTCCGGCGTCGGCGCCTCCACCGATCTGAACACCATTCCGCTGGCGCTGGTCGAGCGCGTGGAGGTCCTCAAGGATGGTGCTTCCTCGATCTACGGCTCGGATGCGATCGCGGGTGTGGTCAACATCATCACGCGGCGTGACTTCGACGGCGCCGAGATCAGCGGTTACTACGGCGAGTTCGACGGCGATGGCGAGACCAAGCGCGGAGACTTCTCGTGGGGCGGCAGCGACGGCGAGGGCCTCAACTGGTTCTTCAGCGCCAGCTACGTGGAGCAGGACCCGGTGTTCTCGCGCGATCGCGAACAGGCGGCGTTTCCGGTTCCGGGCACCGGCCTGACGTTCGGATCCTCCGCGACCCCGCAGGGTCGCTTCATCTTCATCAATCCGGTTGCGAACTCCGCGTGCCCACTGGTGGATCTGGACGACAACCCCGCGACCCCACCAGTCGCCTTCTGCAACATCACCACGCCGAATGGCCGCACCTTTTCGCCTTCGCCCAGCTTCCCCGGCGACTTCATTCCCTTCAGCACCGCGAGCCGCTTCAATTTCTCGCAGTTCAACCTCGTGCTCACGCCGAGCGAGCGCAGCAGTGTCTTCGGCCAGTTCCGCCTGCCGTTCAACGACAACCTGACGATGTACGCAAAGGCGCTGTACAACCGCCGCGAGTCCGTCAACCAGGCGGCGCCGGAACCGATCTTCCTCGGGCCCGATGCGGGCACCGGCAATCCGTTTGCGGACAACATCACCATCTCGCGCTTCAACCAGTTCAACCCCTTCGGCATCGACCTCGGACCCAACAACCTGATCCTCGTGGGTCGGCGCCCGATTGAAGGCGGGCCGCGCGTGTTCGAGCAAGACGTCGAGACGCTCTACATCGGTGGCGGTCTCGAGGGCAGCATGATCTGGAACGACAGTCCCTGGTACTGGGATGTCAACGTCATGTTCAGCAACAACGACGCCAGGCAGACCAATTTCGGCAGCTACGACATTGGCAACATCAACCAGGCGCTCGGACCCAACGCGCTCTGCGTGGCGCCGTGCGTGCCGCTCAACATATTTGGCGGCCCGGGCACCATCACGCCCGCCATGTTGAATTTCATCCAGCCCGTGTTCCGCGACGCGAGCCGCAACTCGATCAGCCTGTTCTCGGCGAATCTTTCCGGCGACCTGTTCGCGCTGCCCGCCGGCCCGCTGGCGATGGCGACGGGATTCGAGCATCGGCGTCTGGAAGGTTCCTACAACCCCGACCCCCTCACGGTGGCCGGTCGCTACAACGGTGTGCCCTCACTGCCAACGTCCGGCGAGTACGACGTGAGCGAGGTGTTCGTCGAATTCAGCGTGCCGCTCATTGCCGACGCGCCATTCGCCAAGAAGCTCGACCTGAGCCTTGCCGGCCGCTATTCGGACTACTCCACCTTCGGCGGCGAGTTCACGCCGAAATACGGCCTGCGCTGGCAGGTGGTGGACGAGTTCCTCGTGCGCGCCACGTTCGCCGAGGGCTTCCGGGCACCATCAATCGGCGAGCTCTTCGGCTCCGCCGCGCGTGCGGACCTCGTGATTGA
The DNA here is from genome assembly GCA_038330365.1 of Lysobacterales bacterium. Lineage (GTDB taxonomy): Bacteria > Pseudomonadota > Gammaproteobacteria > Xanthomonadales > Ahniellaceae > JBBQNY01. Next base: position 4,963 of record JBBQNY010000127.1, read on the forward strand.
TGATCCCTGTCTGATCGGCCTCGACGGTTCGCCGCCGAACGGCAATCCGGCGAACTGCGCCGCCCTCGGCGTTCCTGGAGGTGCGGCGCAAGCCAACTCCCAGATCTCGGTGACCACCGGCGGCAATGCGGGGCTTGAGCCCGAGCGCGCCGACACCTTCACCGCGGGTTTCGTGTGGAGTCCGGAATTCGCCGCCAACGGCGTCTGGTCGGACCGACTCGATATTGAAGTCACCTACTACGACCAGGAAGTCCAGGGCGCCATCCAGGCAATCGATGCGCAGACGCAACTCAATCTGTGCGTCGCGACCCTCTCGCCGCAGTTCTGCAACGGCATCTCGCGCGCGAGCACGGGTGGCATCAACGGCTTCTCCAACCGCCTCACCAACCTTGGCGCGATCGAGACCAGCGGCTGGGACTTCGATCTGACCTGGGTGCTTCCGGAAACCGGTTTCGGCCGCTTCAAGTTCGTGTGGCTCAACACCTACGTGGACGACTACAAGGCGGTCGGCGCCGCCGGCCAGGTGCAGCCACGGGCGGTCGGTATCGAAGTCAACGACAGCGCGATTCCGGAATGGACGTCCACCGCGATTCTCGACTGGAGGCTGGGCAGCTGGACTGCTGCCTACACTGCGAGACACACCAGCGATCTCGTGGAGCAGTGTGGCGACGCCGCCGGCTTCCCGGTTTGCAGCAATCCGGTGGCGGGCACCAACCGGCTCGGCAGCGTGACGTATCACGACTTCCAGGTCGGCTACCGTCTCGACGTGTTGCGTGGCCTGCAGCTGACGGCCGGACTCAACAACGCCTTCGACAAGGATCCGCCGATCTGCCTGTCGTGCTCGCTCAACGGCTATGACGCGTCCACCTACGACATCCCGGGCGGTCGCTTCTGGTACCTGCGCGCGGATCTGCGCTTCTAGTCCTGCGTTGCCGTTTATTCGAATGAGCCCCGCTTCGGCGGGGCTTTTCGTTTGCGCATCCGTGGGATATCGCCTGGCGCAGCGCTGGATGCTTTTTCGGTGGCGGCGCTACGCCCGCGTGTCGCGACCCGTCTACTCGCCGCCGGTCGCCTCGACTGCAGGCAGGATCTCGAGCACGCGCTCGGCCGGACGACACAGTCGCGCACCCAGTGCCGTGCGAACGAACGGTCTGTTGAGGAGGATCGGCTCGCGCTCGATGGCGTCGAGCAGCACCTCGTCGGACAGCGAGAGATTGTCCAGGCCGAGCTCGACAAACCGTGTCTCCCCGATCCGCAGCGCATCGCGCACGGACAGCTGCGCGTCGCGAATCAGCGCGACCGTCTCTTCCCGTGATGGCGGATCCTGAAGGTATTCAACCACCCGCGGCTCGATCCCGGCGTCGCGCAGAATCTCCAGCGTCCGACGAGACGTGCCGCAGCGGGGGTTGTGGTAGATCGTGGCTTTCAGCTTTTCCATGGTCCAGCCCTTTCGTGTCGGATCGCGACTGAATTCCGCTGCGGTGTCGCCGCATGACGCCATGCGCGGCGAAGCGCATGGCGTCGGCACACCTCAGCGATGATAGTCATGGCGCTGGGCACCATCAAAGTTGCCGGAGTTGAGGCAGCATCGCTTGAAACGACCTCCGGGAACCGCAGGGGCACGGATCATTGCGACCGAGCTTCTCGCAGAGTTCCTTGTCGCCATGGACAAAATCTGTGGCCCTTCTTCACGTTCGTCTCGGACGGAAAGCCCTTGCGGCGCTTGCTCGTTATCTCAAAAGCTCGCTTCGTTGTGATGGCGTTTCATGGCACTTCTCCCGTGACTTGTACTTGCGGGCGGCGCAGTCTATCCCACGACGTTTCCACAAGGTCCGGGCGCATACGACGGGCCTGGCCGGCACCCGCCGACGCATCCGCATGCGCGCAATCGACTATGCGTCAGTGCGCGATGGCGGCAGCCCGATGACCGTAGCTCAGGACGCGCGTGATTCGCCAGACGCCGGCCTGCTCGCGCCAGATGATGGTGAAGTCAGCCAGACCCTCGCACTTGCCGGAATCAAACTGGCAGAAACGATGGGTACCCTGTTCGATCGAACCGAAGTCCTTGACGGGAAAAACCCTGATGGTTCCAGGTACGAGCTCACGACTGAATTTTCCGCAGACATGGTTGCGCGTGTTGGCCAGCATCTCATCGCGGCTCCAGGTGACGCCGCCGGTGTCGTGATAGAACTCGACATCTTCCGCGAACCAGCTCGCATGTTTCTCAAGCTGGGCCGGATCGCTGCAATGATTGAACGCATCGAAGACCGCGGCGTCCAGCGTTGCAATGGTTTTCTCCAACGGCTCAGAAACCGGGTCAACTGCGCTCGCCGCGAAGCCGGGTGTTGCTGCAGCAAGCGCCGCAGCCAGAACCATCGCATGTCCTTTCAATCCAGTCCTCTCCAACTTCGGTGCAGGAAGTCGAACCCGCTCAACCGTTCCACAATCTCAGCAGAACACCACGCTGCACGCCACTGCCATGGTGCACGTGGTTTCGGTCTTCGCTGGGCTGTGCGGGCGCCGGCCGACGTAGTTGCTGGAACCCCGAAGCGTCAATGCGCCGCTGCTACGATGCGGCGCGGGTGGCGGCTCGGAGCGGAAGAGGAGTTGGGCCGTGATTTTCCGGAATCTGGCGTTACTTGTGACGTTGAACGTTGTCGCGATTTCCAATTCGTTCGCCGCGCCCATGACCGATGCGACGCATTGGCAGGAAATGGCGCGAACAGACCTGGAGGCAGTGCATGGATTGATCGTGCACGGCCATCCGGGCGCAATCGACACCGAAAACCCAAGGTTCAATGACTGGGTGCAGCAGGGCTACACGCAAGCCAAGGCCCTGATCCCGTTTGTCATGAGTTACGACACGGCGATGTCTGTGGTGCGCTTGTACACCACGGGTTTCAAGGACGGCCACCTCGCCTATTCAGATAACGCCCGCAAGGATGATCCGATCTTCGTCACCGGCTGGAACGTTGTCCGCGAACAGGGAGAATATCGGGTCGCCACGGTGCTTCCCGACTGGCCGACTCCGTTGCCACCACAGGGCGCAATCTGGAAGGGCTGCGATGGGCT
>JBBQNY010000128.1:0-7987 GCA_038330365.1 Lysobacterales bacterium
CCGACCATCACGCCATCGCGCGCGAACCCAACTGCACAAGCACCAGCCACAACGCAATCGCCCAAGCGACACACACGCCCCTGTAGGAGCGCGCTAGCGCGCGATGGCGTCATGCAAATCCGTGCAACGCGCTCCACCGACCCTCACGCCATCGCGCGCGAGCGCGCTCCTACACGAGTCCCGGGCATGCGCACGATTCCCGGGCATGCGCGCAATCACGGGCCTTTGTCGTGCGGCGCACATTGAGCGCGCGGGGAAGGACCGGTCCACGCTGGCGGCGCGGCCCGGTCGCCGCCGTCATTCGAAGCCGTTGGCGAACAGCAGCTCGCGCGGCGCCAGCACAAAGTCGATGTTGGCTATGCCAGCCTGTTGCGGCACAACGATCGCAGTGCCCGCGAGTGGATTGCAGTTGGCACCGCATTCCGAACCGCCGAACAGCCGATCCTGCAGACCGAGATTGTTGCTGGTGCGGGCAAAGTAGTTGCCCGCCGGCAAGCCATCGACGCTGTACATGCCCAGGGAATTGGTCTGCGCCAGTCCGGCCAGCACGCCGTTGCTGTCGTAGATTTCGATGCGCACCAGCGGGATGGCCTGCCCGCCCGCATTGCGTACCGTGCCGCTGATTCCGACGCCGGCCGTGCCCAGGTTGAAATCAATTCCGGTCGCGGGCGAGCCGCCCAGGGCAATGCCGGTACCGGCGGTCACGGCGCAGTCGAGCAGGCAGTTCTGACCGTTGTAGAGCCGGTTGACATAGCCCTGGCCCGCACCGCGACGCAGCCCGTTGGCCGTGGCGGCGTAATAGGTACCCGACGGCAGGCTGCCTTCGCTGATGTATTGCCCAAGACCATCAGTGACTGCCTGCCCGCTCGGCGCTCCGGTGCTGTCGAAGAAGAACACCGTCACGCCATTCAACGGCTGGTTGTTATTGCCCCGCACCGTCCCGGCAATGGTCTGGCCCACCGGCAGTCGCAGGTTGATGTTGGCCGTGCCGGTGCCGCTCGGGCTGCGCACGTTGAGGACAATGGGCGTGCCGAGCGCCGTCACGTTGCATGCGCCTGCCGGACAGGGCACGTTTGCAAACAGCTGGTCGACCAGTCCGGAGGTATTGCGGATCAGCACGTAATAAGTGCCGTTGGCCAGGCCATTGAACTCCCAGACACCGTTGGTGATGGGCGTCATCGCGACGTCGCCGCCGGTCGAATCCAGCAGCAACGCGGTTCCAGTCGGAAGCGGATTGTTGAAAGTATCGCCCGCGGTACCCGAGATGCTGCCACCGGGATCGAGTGCGAAGTTGATGCCGCTTACGGGCGCTGCAGCCAGGGTAATCGGAGTACCCGACAGCACATTGCAGGGCATGGGCGTGCAGCCGATGCCGGCGTGCACCTCGTTGACGAAGCCCGACAGATTGGCGGTGCGCAGTCGATAGGTGCCGGGCCGCAAGCCGGCGATCGTGTAATCGCCGCTGGCATTGGCCTGCGCCTGTCCGGCGATGAAGCCGCCGGTATCGAACGCGACCACGCGGGCAAGCGCGATGCCAGCCGCTGTCGCCGAATTGCTGACGCGCCCACTGATCGACGAACCACCTGTCAGCGAGAAGTCCACCAGTCCCGTGCCCATGCCGGCACTGACGCCAACCGGCGTACCGCTCAGCAGATCGCAATAACCACTGCACGGCATCGCATTGAACACCTGGTCGACGAAGCCCAGGCTCTGCTGCGTGCGCACAAAGAAGTTGCCGGCCGGCAGGATATCGACCTGGTAGTTGCCGGAGGCATTGGTCGAGATCTGTCCGACAGGAATGCCGGAGTTGTTGTAGACCTGCACGGTGGCGCCCACGACCGGAGCACTCGGCCCGGCGCGCACCGAGCCGCTGATCGAGCCACCCGTGCCGAGTGCGAAGTTGCGCCCGGTCACGGACGCACCTGCGGCAACAGCGATCGCGGTGCCGTTGAGTCCGTTGCACGCCGCCGAGCAGGGAACCGCAGGAAAGGCCACGTCGATATAGCCCGGCGTGCCGCGGGTCACCATGCGGTAGCTGCCGGCGGCCAGACCGTTGAAGGTGAAGGCGCCGCTGCCGTTGGTGGTACGCGTCAGCGCGACCGCGCCGGAAGGCACGAGCAGCTGGAGGGTCACACCGGAAATCGGCGCGCCGCCGCTCGCGGCGGTCACCGTGCCACTGATGGAGCCAGGCGATGCAAGGTCAAGATTCGCCGTGGCACTGCTGGTGCCCGGCGGTGCCAGATTGATGGGCGTGCCCGATCGCACCAGGCAGGCATTGCCGACGCACGGCAGGCCGTTGAACAGTGCATCCGCCGAGCCCATGGTGTCGCGCGTTCGCACGTAATAGCGGCCGGCCGGCAAGCCAGAGAAGACGTAGCTGCCGCCAGCTGATGAAACGACGCTGCGCAGCAGGTTGCCGATCGCACCGTACAGTTCAACCGGCACATTGGTGACGGGTGATCCGCCCAGCCGCACGGTGCCGCTGATCGAAGCCGAAAGATCGAGTGCAAAATCGATGGCCGCGGTGGTGGCGGTGCCGCTGACCGCCACCGACGTGCCGGTCAGCGGATTGCAGAACGGATCACAGGCGACATCGTTGTAGACCTCGTCGAGATAGCCGCGCTGATTCCTGGTGCTGACGAAGTAACTGCCGCTTGGCAGACCGGTCAGCCGGTAGCGGCCCTGCGTGTCGGAGCGCGACAGCGCAACCTGGCGACCCGCGCCGTTGAAGGCGCTGATCTCGACGGCTGCGATCGGCGCGCCGCCGGATGCGGCCGTGATCTGGCCGGCGATGACGCCGCCCCGAACGAGTGCCATGTCGATACCGGTCGTATCGGCGGCGCCCACGGTGATGCCGGTGCCCGTGGTGATGCCGCAACTTCCGTAGGGGCAAGAAACGCCGCTGTATGCCTGGTCGACATAGCCGAAGCCGTAGGAAAAATTGTTGCGCAGCAGAAAGGTCGAGACATACAGCGTGGTCCCCGACGCGAATCCCGTGCGCGTGAAATAGCGGCCGTCGCGTCCGACAATGCCAAAGCCGGCATAGTTGTCGAGCTGGTTGTTCACGCCGACGCCGCCGCAGGGCGCGAGGTTGTTCAGGCCGGTGAAGGAGAACAGGTCGACCGCGCGGCAATCGGGCGACGACCCGGTGCTCGCATCGGTGATCCGGCCACGCACGATGGCGCCGCGCGGCATGCTCACGTCGATGCCCGCGAGCGTGCTGCCCGTGGTCGCGAACAGCGGCGGCAAGGCCGACTGGTCACAGCCACCACGGGGACACGGGGATCCGCCGAACGCGGTGTCCTGCATACCCAGCAAGGTGCTGCTCGCGAATGAACCCTTGTAGGTGCCGGGCGCGAGTCCGGTCACCTCGTACGAACACACGGGTGGCGCGCTGGCCGTCGGGGGATCGCAGCGCTGGAAGCCGATATCCACATACCGCGCCGTCGTTGCGCCGAACACCTCGAGCCGCACCCGGTTCGCGGATGCTGGTGCGCTCACGGCTGCGTCGGTGATGCGGCCACTGATGCGACCGCCGCGCGGCAAATCGATGTTGGCGGTACCGCTACTGCCCGGGCCGGAGGCGGCAAGCGTCACGGGTACACCGTGCCGATCGCAAAAGTTGCCGGGACAGACGGCGTTGCCGTTGTAGGTCAGCACATAATTCTGTGCGCGCGCGTCAGCCACGACGTAGTAGCTGTCGGCAGGCAGGCCGCGCATGGTGTAGTTGCCGGCGGCGTCGGTGATTCCCGAGCTATAGCCGAGCCCCGAAGGAGCCGACGCGCTGACGTTGATCCCCTGCAGCGGCGCATTGGTGGCGGCATCGCGAATATGGCCCGAAATCGTTCCCAACGCCGGCAGAGTGATCGCCGGCAAGATCTGCGAGTCCGGGGCAACGAATGCAATGGACGTTCCCGCGGTCAGAGGATTGCAGCCGAAGTAGGGGCAATCGGTAGCGGGATATGCCACTGGCGCGTAGGCGATCGAGATCGGCTGGAACGTCACAGGGTCAGACGAGGGCGCACTCGCCACCAGCCGATAGCTGCCGCTGCGCAGGCCCGTGAAACTGTATTCACCTGACGCGTCGGAAGTTGCGTAGAGCAGCGAATAGCCGTCCTCGGAATAGAGCTGCAGTGCGGCGTTTGCTATGGGCGCTCCGGCTCCGTCTTGAACCACACCGCTCAACTTGCCCGCTGCATCGAGTGCGAAATTGATGCCGCTGGTGGTGCTGCCTGCGCTGACCGGCAACAGGGGAGAGGGCAGCCAGCTGCAGTCGCCCAGTGGTGAACAAGGCAGGTTGCCGCGTGCCTCAGACATCAGGCCAGGCAGCTGCGAATCGACCCAGACACGATAATTGCCGGGCGCCATGCCGATGATGGTGTAGATGCCACCGGCTCCGACCGAAGTTGAATAGGAATGCGAGCCGCTTTCACTTTCCGCTATGACGAAACCCGACGTGACCGGCGTGCCGTCACTCTGGCGCGTGACCGTTCCGGAAATGCGTGCGCCCACCGGCAGCGCGAGATTGATCCCGCTCGCGGGAGCACCGCTCGTCAGTGGCACCACGGTGCCGAAGTAACCCGGACAGTCCGAACCCGGATTGCACGCAAGGTCGTCGTACACGCGCGGCTGGTAGCCGGTGGTCGACGCCGGGGTCGTTGAAGTCCCCGCCGACGCGCGCACCACGTAATTTCCCGGCGGCAGCGTCAACGTGTATTGGCCGGCGGCGTTGGTATTGGCGAAAGCCGAGATACCCGCTCCGGACGGGCTCGAGCCCAGCGAAAACTCGCGCGCGCTGACCGCAACATTCTGCAACGACGCGCCGCCAGCCGACGCGGTGATTGTTCCGGAGATCGTCGTGAGCGCGGCCGGCGCACGCGCATCGACGAGAACCTCGACAGGAATCGACTGCAGTGCTTCGAATGCCCGGTCCAGCGCACGTCGTGTTGCGGGACTCAGACGCGCATTGCCCCGTTCGGCCTGAGCCTGAAGCCGGGCGATTTCGGCAAGGCGCGCATCAATCAGACGGCGGTCAGTCGCGTTCGCAGCGCCGCGGCTATCGTTCCGCGCGAGCAGCGCATCGGATTGCTGCACCAGCGCGAACGCTTGCAGATCGGTGATCGTCGGATTCTGGGCGGCGACGCCGAACGCAGTCAGCGCAAGGACGGCCAGTAACAAAGACAACGCGATTCTCATGAGCTTCCCCGGTCGACGGAAGCGCCGCCTTTCTCGCAGCGCGCAATAAAACATCCTACCCATCAATACGAGAACGGGCCGCCGACCACGACATGGGCGGAACTGCGTCACGGTTTACGGGTTGAACGTGAACAAGGGTGTCGCCTGCATCGACTCATCGCATCCAGAGATTGCTCATGCACTGATCGGCGAGCGCCATCAATCCAGTGCCCAGGAGCATTTTCGGCGCGCGAGTCGCGGGCACAGCCGCTTGCGCACACGTCGCGGGCGCCCGCCCGAACAACCCAGCGCCCACTCCGATCACGCCAACCAGAAGCTCCGCGAAGCAGGTGAGCCGATCGCCTGGACATGGTTCGACGAGAGCGCCGAGCGCGCGGGACGAGACAGCTCAGCCATGGCGGCGGCGAACTTCCTCCAGTGATGCACTGACGATCTTCTCCAACACGTTCCGGTCGATATCGTCCAGCCGCCGCACGTACAGACAGCACGCGCCCATGCGATGCGCGCCGAGTTTCGCGAGCAACCGCTCCTGTCCGGATCCACTCGCCAGCAGATAGATGCTGATCTCCCGCGCACGGGACGAAAATCCCGTCCGACAACTCTCGCCCTCGCGTCCGCTCTCGTAACGGTAGTGATAGCTGCCGAACCCGACGATGCTCGTGCCCCACATCACCGGCGATTCGCCACTCAGGCGCGACATCAGCTCGATCAGCTCAAGGCAGTCCTGACGGCGTGACTCATCGCTGATCGCGGCGACATATGCATCGACGCTGGCGCTCGTCGCCATGGTCTTGTTGCCCTTCCCGGAACTGTCCGCTTGCTTAGTCGCGGATGACTTCGCGGGTTTGTCGCCCGCACCGCTGACTGCAGTTTTTCCTGGTCTGCCGGACGCGCGAGCGCTTTCCGCCGACGCATCAGAGCCCGGCTTCGGGACCTTGTGCCCACCCTTTGCCCTGGTCGTTTCGGTCATGTTCGCAACCCTCCTCCCAGTCGCGGGCGCCGGCCCCCACTGTCCGTTACGGTCCCGCCATCAGCGCCCAGAGTATTGCGCCGCCAAGGAACAGCGAAGCCATGCCGAACAGGCGCATGTGCGGGATCACGAGCGGCACGGCGCGCGATGCGATTGCCCGGTGCCAGCGCCACGGAATCAGCAACAGCAACGCCGTCGTGACCAGAAGCACCCATCCGAAGATGCCGAACAGCTGCGGCAGCGCCATGCGGGGCGCTTGCAGCACGAATGCTCCGCCCACGATCAACCGCAGCGCCAGCTCTGCGTAGTGCTTGAGCGGCGAGCTGGCGAAGCCCAGCAGAAAGCGCGCGGACGGGTGCGGCCTCCACATCGAAAGCACGGCCAGCGCGATGCAGTAAACGCCAGCTGCCGCCACTACGACCACAGTGACCCAGGCGAGGTTGAACTCGATCAAAGCCGAATGGCCATCAACACTGCGCAACGCGCGTCATCCGAAAACATGCCTACCTCTCGCTGCGATCGTCTCAGCGTCAAGTATCCCCTTTGTCCACAAGTACGTGAGCGGCGCACCGAGGCGATTGCCCGGATGCCGTGAATCAGGGATTCGAACGTGTCCTGGCCTTTGCAAGGCCGGTGTTGAGATCGACTGCGGCGCGGAACAGCGACTTGAAGGCCTTGGCTTCGAGTTGCTCTTCCGCATGGATGTCGATCGCGCGCCGCGTGTTGCCCTCGAGGCTGGCGTTGAAGAGACCGCCCGGATCATCGAGCGAAGCGCCTTTCGCGAAGGTCAGTTTCACCTTGTCCTTGTAGGTCTCGCCGGTGCAGATGATGCCCTCGTGGGACCAGACCGGTACGCCCAGCATTGAGTTGGACGGCTTTCGCCATTTCACGGACTCGAGCACCTCGGGATCCGCTGCGTGGATGAGCTTGCGCACCGCCTTCAGTATCTCACCGCGCCAGTCCGCAAGCCCGGCGATGCGCGCGTCGATCAGACCGGCTGCGGGATCTTCTGTTTTGGCAGTCGCCTTCTTCATGCGAGACACCTCAGGTGCGATAGCGATTGACTCACCCAGGAAGCCTCTGATCAAGGTCCCGCCGACGTCGCGGCCTTGTCTGCGCGCCGTCTCGATTCGAATTCGCGCAGGAAGGCCTGCTTGTCCTGCGGCGAGATCATGATGGACTTGCCGCCGTAGTCGATGCGCAGGCGATCAAGCGAGAGCGCCGGACTCGACAGCGGATTGCGCGTCGGCGTGATTGCGGACACGTCCTTCAATGGCACGATCCACTTGAAAAAACCGCTGCGCACTTCGAGCTGTCGCGCATCCAGCTCATAGCGGGTCGTGAGAAGGAGATGCACGGGCAGACCGACTCCGAACACCGCGATCAGCGCCGCAAGCCAGGCTGTCTGCTGCGGGTCGACCGTTGCGGTCTCGTAGAGCCCGAACATCGCCAGCGCCAGCGCCAGCGCCAACACCGCGATCAGCCATGCATCGATTTTTGAACGGTACTCGGTGCTCATCGCGATGGTCCGCAGTTTGGAGGGGTGGAGAGGTCCGCGGCGAGCTTCAAGCTACGAGCTGCGGCCCTGCGCGTGCGGCCGTTGTATCCGGACCGCGAAACCCCGCGGCGGACTGCGTCAGCGCACTGCCAATGACAAGCCTCATCGGGCGTCGCAGAACACTCGGCTTCAACGGTTTCCCGTCACCGCGCGCGGACCCACTTCCGCTGTCTGACCAGCGCTGACGCAAGAGATGGGAAGCGGGCTCCTCCAGTGCGGCCATGATCACCGGCTTGCTGCATAAATCGGAGGAGGAGACCTAA
>JBBQNY010000129.1:0-7979 GCA_038330365.1 Lysobacterales bacterium
GGTATCGGCCATCTGCCAGAAGTTGTCGGAGGCGTAGGGCGCTCCCTTGTTGTCGCCGATACGGATGATACGCTCGGTCGGCAGACCCACCACATCACGCCAGATCGCAAAGGCCTCCTCGTCGGTGTCGTAGACCGTGACGAGCAGTCGATCTGCGGGCAACTTCCACGTACGGGTCAGCAGTTCCCACGCCCACACGATGGCGTCGCGTTTGAAGTAGTCGCCAAAGGAAAAGTTGCCCAGCATCTCGAAGAAGGTGTGGTGCCGGGCGGTATACCCGACCTGGTCAAGATCGTTGTGCTTCCCACCCGCGCGTACGCAACGCTGCGACGACACCGCGCGCGCGTAGCTGCGCTTCTCCAGGCCCAGGAACACGTCCTTGAACTGCACCATGCCGGCATTGGTGAACAGGAGCGTGGGATCGTTGCCCGGCACCAGCGAGGCCGATGGCACCACCGTGTGTCCGCGTTCGCGGAAGAAATCCAGGAAGTCCTGGCGGATGGCTGCGGTTGTCTTCATTGCGATCTTCGAGTCGGTGGCCGGAGTGTCCGATGCGCAGCATCCTGTACCGGAAATCTGGAGCGGACAATCGAAGTGCGCGGATCGGCCGCGGAGTCTAGCAGCCGCTCCTGGGACAGCGCGGACGACGGTCAGGGCGCCGCGTGCAGCACGCTCTTCGTGGGCGATTTCGCCCCGCCTCCAGCGGCGCGCTGTCGCGCAGCACACTGGGCGCAGCACGAGGGCGCGCTCACGGCCTCCTGTTGGGGTGAGCCTGTCGAACCATGAAAGGGTACGGACCGGAAAAACCCGTCCGTGAGGGGTTCACCTGCGCTTCGTCGAAGACCGAAACGTCACAGCGTATTCAACCGGCCCCTCACCCGACGCTGCGCGCCACCCTCTCCCCGATCGCGGGGCGAGGGGAAGATGCCACGCCACACCACCACGGTCAGGCGGTGGTTTGATGAGAGTTTGCACCCCGACTACGTCGGCACGTTGTCGCGTAAAAAAAGTCGCTGCTGGAAGCTCCCCTCTCCCGCCGGGAGAGGGGCTGGGGGTGAGGGTCCGAGGCCCCGCGTCATGTTGGTTAGCGCGAGTCTCGAGCCGTACACGCCGGCTGAGCCCGAAAAAAGACGCACCGAATCAATTGCTTGATTCTTGTTTGATGAGAGCGACGCAGTCGCGAAGGCGGCATGCATGGCGTGCATCGCGCTGCAATCGACCATGACGCCTTCGCGCCCGAGGGCGCTCCTGCACGAGACTCCGGCATGCGGCGAAACCCGCAGCACTCGCAGGAGATGCGTGCGGGATGGGTTTCCGCGCAGGAAGCCGGAGCTTCCGAAATGCTCAATCGATGCGAGGGGCAGCCAGAGCTGCACGGATCGCGTCGCCGTCGAATCCGCGTCGCTGCAGCAGTGCGTACGCTCGACGGCGCTGCGCCAGGCTGGCCATGTCCCCGCGCGGACCGCGACGCCGCAAGGCTTCGCGCGCGACGTCGAGCCAATCGCAACCATGATGCTCGAGCGCGAGCCCGGTCGCCCGTTGCGCGTCGCTGCCATCGAGTCCCGCTGCCCTGAGGTCGGCCGCAATGCGCAAGGGTCCCCAGCCGTCGGAGACCCGGGTACGCGCCAGCATTTCAGCAAAACGCGCATCGCTCTGGTAATCGCGGGCTGCAAGCTCGTCGAGTGCGCTCTCGATCAGTCCGGAGTCGTCCTCGCGAACCGACAGCTTGCGTCGAAGCTCGACCCGCGACTGCTCCCGCCGCGCAAGTAGAGCGATGGCGCGCCGCAGGAGTGCTGCGCGTCTGTCGGACTGCGGAGTCGCCTCGCGCTCCGCATCCGCATCCGCATCCGCATCCGCATCCGCATCCGCCTCTGACGCCGTGGCCTGCAATTCCGGATCGACGCTGACCATGCCGGCGTGCAGCCCTGAAACCCGACGGCGCGCGGCGCTCAGGCCTCGACGGCTGCTGCCGCCGTGTCGCCGATGACAAGCTGCGGCACGAACTTCTCTCGCAGCAGTGCTTCGAGGCGAGTGGCGATCTCGCGATTGTCCTTGAGGTACTGGCGGGCGTTCTCCTTGCCCTGCCCGATGCGTTCACCGTCGTAGCTGTACCAGGAACCCGCCTTTTCGACGAGCTTGGCCTCGACGCCCATCTCGATCAGTTCGCCCTCGCGCGAGATGCCCTCGCCGTAGAGGATCTCCGTGATGACCTGTTTGAAGGGAGGGGCCATCTTGTTCTTGACGACCTTGATCTTGGTCTGGTTTCCGATCACCTCGTCGCCTTTCTTGATCGCACCGATTCTGCGAATGTCTAGGCGCACCGACGCATAGAACTTCAGCGCATTGCCGCCCGTGGTCACTTCCGGACTCTGGCCGGGCATCATCATGCCGATCTTGTGACGCAACTGGTTGATGAAGACCACCATGCAATTGCTGCGCTTGATGTTGCCCGTCAGCTTGCGCAAGGCCTGGCTCATCAGGCGCGCCTGCAGACCCGGCAGCTGATCGCCCATTTCGCCCTCGATCTCCGCGCGCGGCGTCAACGCCGCCACCGAGTCGATGACGATCATGTCGACCGCGTTCGAGCGCACCAGCATGTCGGTGATCTCGAGCGCTTGCTCGCCAGTGTCGGGCTGCGAGACCAGCAGATCTTCGACGTTGACGCCCAGCTTCTGGGCATACACCGGGTCGAGCGCGTGTTCGGCGTCAACGAAGGCTGCCGTGCCTCCTGTCTTCTGGCACTCCGCGATTGTCTGCAGTGCCAGCGTGGTCTTGCCGGAAGACTCCGGGCCGTAGATCTCGACCACCCGTCCCTTGGGCAGACCTCCGATTCCAAGCGCGATGTCGAGCATGAGCGAGCCGGTGCCGATGACCTCGGCGGGTTCCGCGCTGCGATCGCCCATGCGCATGACGGCGCCCTTGCCGAATTGCTTCTCGATCTGTCCCAATGCGGCCGTGAGCGCGCGCTTGCGGTTGTCGTCCATCGTGTTCTCTCCAGGAGTGATGCTGGCCATCATCAGGCTCGGGTTCTCGGAGCGTGAGACAGGCCACGATTCGGTTCGGATTATCTGCACTGCAGCCCCAAATTATCCCACAGCCCTCGCCGCCGCTGCGGGCAGATTCCCCGCCGTGTGGTAGGAGATTTCCCCATATGCGCGCGAATCGCGTGCGCAATGTCCGCAGCTCTGGGCAACGGGGGATTGTCCAGCATGGCTTCAAGGCCCTCGAGCGCCGCCGCCACGGTCTGCCTCCGGACCGCGTCCCGGTCGCCATCGAAGGTGTGAAGGCGAGTGTGCGGATAGCCGCCCCGCCGTTTCCATCCGATCCAGACGGTGCCGACGGGCTTGTCTTCGGTGCCGCCGCCCGGCCCCGCGATGCCGGTGACCGCCACGGCGATGGATGCGCCCGAGTGCACCAGCGCACCTGAAACCATTTCGAGCACGGTTTCCTCGCTGACTGCGCCATAGCGAAGCAGCGTCTCCGCCCGCACGCCGAGCAAGGCCTGCTTGGCCTCGTAGCTGTAGGCGGCGAGTCCGCAATCGAACCAGCCCGATGAACCCTCGATATCGGTGATGGACTTCGCGATCCAGCCACCTGTGCAGGATTCGGCCGTGACCAGCATCTGGTGATGCCGCGCCAGCACCTGGCCCACACGGCTGGCCAGCGCCGTTACCGCCGCATCCTCGGTCGCTGTCATCGGTCGCCTCCTCCGGCCTGTTCGCGCACAATGCCCGATTGCCGCCGAGAACGGGCGGCATCGTTCCCGCAACTCGCCGGCGAGCTTGTCGGAGCACTCGAGGAATGTCCAACCCGATGAGCGAGGCCAGCATCCCCGCGTCCGCGCACACCCCATTGATGCGCCAGTATCTTCAGATCAAGGCGGCGCACGCCGACAGCCTCCTGCTGTTCCGCATGGGGGACTTCTATGAGCTGTTCCACGACGACGCGCGCCGGATCAGCACGCTGCTCGGCCTCACGCTGACGCAGCGCGGGACCTCCGCCGGCCAGCCGATTCCGATGGCCGGAGTACCCGTTCATTCGGTTGAAGGGTATCTGGCACGACTGCTGCGCGCTGGCGAATCCGTCGCGATCTGCGAGCAGCTCGGCGACGCGGTCACAGGCAAGGGACCGATGGAGCGCGGTGTAACCCGCATCCTCACGCCGGGAACGCTCACCGACGCGGCGCTGCTCGAGGATCGGCGCGACAGCATCCTGCTGGCCTTGCACCGCGCGGGCGACCGCTACGGTCTCGCGTGGTCCGATCTGGCGGGCGGTCGGCTGCTGTTGTCCGAAGTGGAGAGCCGTTCCGAACTGGCAGCGGAGCTGGCGCGACTGGCACCGGCGGAGTTGCTGGTCGATGAGTCGTCCACTGCTCCTGAAGACCTGTCCTTTCTGGACGGACCCGTTCGACGACGACCGCCGTGGCACTTCGATGGAGCAACCGCGACCCGTTCCCTGTGCGACCTGTTCGGCGTCAAGGATCTGCGCGGCTTCGGGACCGAGGGGATGGATCTCGCGATCGCGGCCTGCGGGGCGTTGCTGACCTATGTCCAGGATACGCAGCGCGCCGCGTTGCCCCGGGTGACGTCGCTGCGAGTGGAGCGCCCGCGCGACTCGCTGGCGATGGACGCTGCAACGCGCCAGCATCTCGAACTCGATGGCGATGCGGGAACGCGCGAGGAGCACAGCCTTCTCGGCGTGCTGGACCGTTGCGCCATGTCGATGGGATCGCGACTGCTGCGGCGTTGGGTGCAACGGCCATTGCGCGATCACGCCGTGCTGCGGCTGCGGCACCAGGCAGTCGAGGCCTTGCAGTCGACTGCCGACGACATCGATCTCGCCGGTAGCCTCCGCGCCATCGGTGATGTGGAACGGATCGTCGCGCGTGTGGCGTTGCGCTCGGCTCGACCGCGCGACCTCGCGACCCTGCGCGACGCGCTGATCGCAGCACCGGGACTGCACGCGGCACTGGTTCGCATCGACTCGCCGCGCCTGCGCCAACTGTCCGGGGCGCTGACCGGTCACGAGTCGCTCGGCGCCCACCTCGGTGCCGCACTGGTCGAACAACCTCCCGCCCTGCTGCGCGAGGGAGGCGTGATAGCCGCGGGCTTCGATGCCGATCTCGACGAACTGCGTCTGCTCTCCGAGAATGCCGACGGTTTCCTGCGGGAGCTGGAAACACGCGAGCGCGC
This sequence comes from Lysobacterales bacterium, assembly GCA_038330365.1. Classification (GTDB taxonomy): domain Bacteria; phylum Pseudomonadota; class Gammaproteobacteria; order Xanthomonadales; family Ahniellaceae; genus JBBQNY01. The sequence continues at coordinate 5,193 of JBBQNY010000129.1, forward strand.
GGCCACAGGACTCACCGCGCTCAGGGTCGGCTACAACCGCGTGCATGGCTATTACCTGGAGATCGGACGGGCGCAGTCCGAACGCATACCGGCCCACTACACGCGCCGCCAGACCACGAAGAATACCGAGCGCTACATCACGGAAGAACTCAAGTCCTTCGAGACGCGGGTACTGACCGCGCGGGACCGTGCACTGGGGCGGGAAGCCGAGATCTACGAGCAACTGCTCGACACGCTGGGCACTGGGCTCGCGCCGCTCAAGGCGTTGGCCGAAGCCTTGGCGGAAATCGATGTCCTGCAGAACCTTGCGGCAAGGGCGAAGCAGCTCGACTGGCGCGCGCCGACCCTGAGCGAGGAGATCGGAATCGAGATCCTGGATGGCCGGCATCCCGTCGTCGAGACGGTCCTGGACGCGCCGTTCGAGCCCAACGACCTGAAGCTCGATCCGTCCCGCCGCATGCTGGTCGTGACCGGACCCAACATGGGCGGCAAATCGACCTACATGCGACAGGCGGCGCTGATCGTGCTTCTGGCCCACATCGGCAGCTTTGTACCCGCACGCGCTGCGGCCATCGGCCCGGTCGACCGCATCTTCACGCGCATCGGCGCGAGCGACGACCTCGCACGGGGCGCCTCGACGTTCATGGTCGAGATGACCGAGGCTGCAAATATCCTGCACAACGCGACCCATCAGAGCCTGGTTCTGATGGACGAAATCGGACGCGGCACGTCGACGTGGGACGGACTGTCCCTGGCGCAGGCCTGCGCCGTGTATCTGGCGACGGAGAACCGCGCATTGTCGCTGTTCGCCACGCATTACTTCGAGTTGACGGCACTCGCCGGCAATGTCGAGGGCGTGTTCAACGTGCACTTCGATGCGATTGAAGACGGCGAATCGCTGGTATTCCTGCACGCGGTACGGGATGGACCGGCAAACCGCAGCTTCGGCCTGCACGTCGCGGCGCTGGCGGGAGTGCCGCGTGGCGTCGTCGAGCACGCACGCGCATTGCTGCAGGGGTTCGAGCATCAGGCGGAACTCAACGCCGCCGCACTCCAGCTGGCTCGCGGCGATGGCGATGTCAACTCGCGCGCCTCTCCCCAGTTGGGCCTGTTCACCCCCAGTGCGAAGGAGCCAGCGGCTCGTAGCCCGGCAGGCCGTGCGGAAACTTCCCGAACCCACGCGGAGGAAATATCGATCGCGGGGGACCGCCAGGAACTCGAACGTGAGCTGGCGATGCTTCGGCAGTTGCTGGCGGAAATGCGTTCCATCGACCCGGACGAGTTGACCCCGCGTCAGGCTCTTGAGGCGCTGTACCGCCTTCGTCAGTCGCCCGCCAACCCCGCAACAACCAAGCCCCTGTAGGAGCGACGCCAGTCGCGAACGCGCCATGCACGCCCGTGCACCGCGCTCCAATCGATCATGACGCCTTTGCTACCGCCTGATCGAGGAATGACTGCAGCGCGCGCACGGGCGCAGGATCGTCGAACAGTCGAGCTGCGCCATCGCGAATCCGTTCACGCAACCGTTCGCGCTCGGCATCGTCGCCGACAACGCGCTCGAGAATCCCGATCTGGTCTTCGCGATCCTGTGCCACAAGTTCGGGCACGTCGATGATCCTCAGCATCGCCGCAGACTGGTTGCCACGGAGGCGCGAACCCTGGATCGCCACCAGCGGCGTACCCGCGGCGATGGCATCGAGCGATGTCGAACCACCCGAAAAGTGCGGGGTGTCCAGCACTGCATGCGCGCGCGCAATGCCAGCGACCAGATCGGCGTGCGGGATGGGCTCGAAAATATGCAGACGTGCCACAGCGTGGGCTGAATCCTCACCCAGCCGGGCCTGGGCGCGACGCTCGAAACGCGCACGCCAAAGTTGCGCAATGCTCGGCACGACTCCAAAGATTCCCAGCCGCGCTGGAATTCGTTGCAGTACGTCCAGCAGCACGTCATCGAAATCCGGGGTGAACTTGAGCGGGTTCTGCAGGCAGAGCACCCACGGCAGGCCGTCTGGGTCGAGCCACGATCCGTCTCCACCACCCGGCGGTCGTCGAGGTTGCGTACCAATGCCGGGCAAGCGCACCAGCTCCTCGCTGTAATCCTTCTGGGTGTCTGGAGTTTCGAGTTCGTCTCCGCTGAGGAAATAGTCGATCCCCGCAAGCCCGGTCGTGACGGGGTGGCCGTAGGCCGCGCATTGCACGGGCGCGAGCCTCAGGCTGCCGAGGACCTGCATCGCCGGATCCATGCCGACGTCGAGTAGAACGAGCGCGTCGAGTCGAGCTGCGCGGATTTCGCGCGCCACGTCCAGTGGCGCTGCGAAGCGATGCTCGAAGTGCTCGACCGAGCGCGCCAGTGAGTCCGCAGCTGCGTCCATCTCCTCGCCGGTGTGCCAGACGAAGGTTTCGCTGCGGGTCGGCCCGCGATCCGTGATCAGGCTGCCGAAGAATCGGGACACGCTGTGGGCGTGCAGATGACTGCTGACGAAACCCACCCGCATGCGCCCGCCGTGCGACAGCGCTGGCCAGTCGCAGGGCTCGACAAGCTCCGGCACGGCGGCGGCTACGCAGCGCGACACCAGGGCGCCGAAGCGCTTCTGCAGATCACTGTTGTCTTCGGCGCGATAGTGCAGGTGGAACGGGACGACGCTGCTGGCCGCCTCGAAGGCGGCGGCGATGCGCGCAGGCGTGTCGAGCTCCAGTCCGGCCTCGATGCGGTCAAGACCCCGCGCGAATCTACGTTGCGCTTCTGCACCCGCCTCCGCGTCGGCAGCGATGGCCGGCAGCGACAGC
>JBBQNY010000130.1:0-7946 GCA_038330365.1 Lysobacterales bacterium
GGCGGACGCCATTTCCGGGGCCGCACGCAACACGCCGTCCAGTCCGTAGGTCCAGCCGTGATAGCGGCATCGGAGCGCGGCTTCGCCGCGAACGCTGCACGCTGCCAGCGGCCCGGCACGATGCCGGCAGACATTGTGGAAGGCGCGCAGCACGCCGTCATGGCCCCGCACTGCGATGACGGGCAAGCGCGCAAAATCCACGTGGACCACATCACCGGGTCGCCGCAGCTGATCAACGTGACAGACGAGTTGCCAACTGCGGTCGAAGATGTCCCGGTCCTCGAGCACTCCTACGGCAGGGTCCGTGTACCAGCGTGCCGCCAGCGCGGTGGCGGCGGCGGGCAATTGCGGTTCCAGCGACGCGTCGAACCCACTCATGCGCGCGTTTCACGCCGCTTGCAAGGCTGCTGCAATGGGCGCATCCCAGTGCCCAATGAACCAGCCGGGCGCAAGTTCAGGGGAGGGGTTCGATCGACCACGTCTCTCCCGTCTGGCCGGTTGCAGCGCCGGCTCTGGAAGATCCGCCCAGTGCATAGAAGCGGCCGTTGACGCTCGCTCCGGCAACACCGTGCACCGGATTGGGTTTGGTCACGCCGAACTGCCAGCCATTCATGCCTGCAGCGTAAACCTCGGTGGAAGGTTCCACCCGGAACGGCGGCGTGCTCAGCACCTCGCCCCCGCTGATCATGATCTGATCGCCCACGACTGCAGCCGCGAAACCGCCACGCTGGCGCGAGAGCAGCGGTCCGGCGCGCCAGCGACCGCTGGCGGGATCAAAGATGGCAACAGACGTGGTCTCGGGCAGACGCCCGGCGATCACCCATATCTCCCCGAGAAACGCGACCACGTTCGCGTGGTCGCGTGCCAGGTTGGTCGGCGGCGGCGCGATGAAACGCGCGCGCTGGTTCACGGGATCGAATTCGATCAGCGAGCCGTCCTCATTTCCAATGTAGGCGCGGCCATCAAGCACTGCGGCCTGGCTGCCGAAGGTGTACGTCAATGCGGGTACCGGCTGCCATTGCAGTGTTGCAAAATCGAAGCGGTGGCCGCTGATCGAGTTGTTCCCGCCTTGCGCTGCGCCGCCGTTGATGTAGATCGATCCGCCGAGCGCAAATGCGGAAAGATGATCGCGCCCGCCCGGCAGATCCGGAAGTCTGCTCCACAGCCCGCTGGCGGCGTCGAAGTGCTTGAATCCACGCGGATCCCCGAAGCCGCCCGCGGTGTAGATACTGGATCCGAGCACCGCTGCCGCGTGTTCGGACTGCGCCGGCGCGGGTGCGGCAGGGTCAAGCCTCCAGCTTCCCCCCAGTTTCGCGACCGGCGTGCCATCGAGGCACACCGTGCCGGCCGGTTGAGTCAGTCGAGAGGAGACATGTCGACCGCTGCCGTACGCGGGAATGACCGATGCATAATCGACCGTGACCACGTTGCAGCTGTCGAACGTGAAATCAAGCCGTCCCCAGGGAATGCGCTCCACATTCGAAGCGTTGAATCCGGCACCGAAGCGGGTACCGCGGGTGATCTGCGCCCCGGATAGTTCGAGCCGGTTGCCATTGCGGTTGGCGATGCCCACCGTCCACGCCTGCTTGCCGTCGGGCGTGTAGGTAAACCAGTAGATCGCGGCTTTGCGATCAGGCAGCTCCTCCACAAACCAGCCTTCACCGGAGCGGGTCGGAACAAAGAACACACCCGAGCGCGCGCGCAGGCCCTCCAGGGCACGCCCGCCGCTGGCATTCACCTCGCGCGCGCCGCTGCATTCAAGCTCGTCCATGGTGGTCAGGCGCACCAGCGCGTGCGACCCGCTGCCGTATTCGGGTGGCCCCGCATAGGTGACCTGCGCGTTGTTGCAGTCGGTGAACTTGAGCTCGATCGTGCCCCACGGGCGCAGCGTGACCGCGGCCGGGTCGAAGGCGGGCCCGAATCGAGCGCCTATGGGCTGGAGTACGTTGCTGAAGCGCACGGTGTCGCCATCGACTACGCCGTCCTGCGCACTCAGCCAGGCCTGTTCGGCGTTTTCGCCGGTGCCGGGATAGGTAAACCAGGTGGCGACCACGCGACCGGTGGGCAGGTACTCCACCACGATGCCTTCGCCGTCGCGGGCGGGCGCATACCAGGCACCACTGATGCCGGGTCCGGCCCAGTAGCCGTCGCCTCCCTTCATCCGGGTGCTCAATTCGGGTGCATGGGGCACCGTGCAGGCAACGGCCGCAAACACGCATCCCGAGAAAAGCAGCGCCAGCGATTTGCCAAGTGCAGATTTCATCGCGGTGTTCCCGCCATGGGAGGACGTGCCGATTCTATCCCCGGAGCGTCAAGCTCTGCGCAAACACAGATTTCGAACCGCATCGTCCGTCGGCCTTGTTCACTGTGGGAGCTTGCACCCCGACTTCGTCAGCGCGCTGTCGCGAAGCAACCAGAGACCAGGTGTGCTTGGAGGCATCCGCTGGAGGCACGACTGACCGCGCACACTTTCGGTTTATGTCGGCCTCGGACCCTCATCCGGCGCTGCGCGCCACCTTCTCCCACAGGGAGAAGGGAAGAGCGCAGGGTCGCCGCAGAGCACTCCCCTCTCCAGTGGGAGAGGGGCGGGGGGTGAGGGTACGAGTCCCCGCGTCATGTTTGATGGCGCCAATCACGTGCCGGAACGCCCGTCTCACAATAAAAAAAGACGCGTCAAATCAATCGCCTGTTTCTTGTTGGATGAGAGCGACGAAGTCGCGAAGGCGCGATGCCCGCAGGTGCATCACGCTTCGCGCAGTGATGCCGCCTTCGCTACTGCGTCGCTCCTAAACGCGCTGCGTACTCTGCGCGAATTGCGTGACTTCGATCAGTAGGCGACGTGGTTCGATGCGGTCGAACGCGGAGCTTCGTCGGACTCGGCTTGCGCATCCCATCCGCACGACTTGCCTTCGTTTTCCTTCTCGAGCCACGATTTCAATGGCGCGAAGTAATCCAGGATTGCCGAAGCATCCATCTGATCGCCGCCGGTCAGCTCCTTGAGCGTTTCCTGCCAGGTCTGACTCGCACCGCGATTGAGCATCGCCGAATAGCGCTTGCCGGCTTCCTTGCTGCCGTAGTACGTGCACTCGTGCAGCGGGCCCTTGAAGCCGGCCGCGTCGCACAGCGACTTGTAGAACTGGAACTGCAGGATGTGCGCCAGGAAATAGCGCGTGTAGGGCGTGTTGCCGGGCACGTGATACTTCGCGCCCGGATCGAAGTTCTCCTCGCCACGCTCGGAGGCGGGCGCCACACCCTGGTAGCGGGCTTTCAGATCCCACCAGCCCTGGTTGTACCTGGAGGGTGGAATGGAGCCGTCGAACACGCCCCAGCGCCAGCGATCGATCATGAGACCAAAGGGGAGGAACGCGACTTTCGCCAGCGCCATCCGCATCTGCTCGTTGATGACCGATTCTTTTGAGGGCGTGGATTTCTCCACCAGGGAAATCGAGCTCAGGTAGCCCGGTGTCACGCCCAGCACCACGGTGTCGCCGATCGCCTCATGGAAGCCGTCGTGCGCGCCGCCCTGGAACACGGGCGCCTGCGCGTTGTACGCCAGGTCGTAATAGAGATGGCCGAGCTCGTGGTAGATCGTGGTGAAATCTTCCTCGTTCGGTTTGATGCACATCTTGATGCGCACGTCGCCGGCCATGTTCATGTCCCACGCGCTGGCGTGGCAGACCACTTCGCGGTCGCGCGGCTTGATGAACTGCGACTTCTCCCAGAAGCTGTCGGGCAGTTTGGGCATGCCCAGCGAGACGTAGAAGTCCTCTGCCCGTCGCGTCATTGACTTGGCGATGGCAAGATCCGCGCCGCGTCCGATTTCTATTTTCTGCTCGACCGTGGGCGTGCCGCGGAACTCCGAAAGCAGGCGCTGGTATTCGGCCTCACGCTGCGCTTCCAGTGCCTTGGTGATGTCGAGACTGCCGGCATTTGAATACGGCTCGAGGATGGGCCACAGGTTGGCCCAGTCCTGCTGCCACATGTTGCCCATGAGGTGCGCGGGCAGCAGTCCGTGGACCGATCCACGCTCGCCGTACTTTTTCACCAGCCGCTCGCGCGTGTAGCAATGCAGTTGTTCGTAGAGCGGACGGACCTGGCCCCACAGACGGTCGGTTTCAGTCTGGAAGGCGTCCGGATCCATGTCGTAGCCTGAGCGCCACAGCGCGCCCGTGTCTGCGAATCCGTTGTCTTTCGCGCCCTGGTTGCTCAGCGTGACGAACTCCTCGTACAGCGGTCGCATCGGCACGGCGATCGAATGCCAGCCAGCCCAGGCTTCGAGTTGCTGGTCGTAGGTCGCGTCCGGATTGCGCAGCACCTCTTCCAGATCGGGCAGCTGCTTGCAGCTCGTCTTGTCGGCCGGATCCCGGCACCACGTGCCCGCGCCATACATGCCATCGAGCTTGGTGGTCAGTGTGGTCAGGCGAGAGAGCTTCTGCGAATCGTCCGGCGGCGGCAGCGTCTGCGCGGTGCGCAGAAGCTTGATCGCGCGGGAAGTCGGCTGCGAGAGCGTTACGCCATCGAAACGGCGCGACTCGGCGATGAATTCCTTCTGCTTCTCCAGGAAGCGCTCGGTCATCTGCGCGCTGACCAGCTGCGAATCGTCATTGATATAGGTGGCGGAAAGCCACTGCGCGCTGTTGAGTCCCACAAGGTCACGACGCAGTGTGTCGTTGAGGCGCTGGACGAAAGCATCCGCGTCGGCGGGTGTCGCGGCTTTGCCGGCCATCTCGGACTTGACCTCATGGCCGGAGCCAGCGTCCTGCGCAAGCAGCGCGGCGGGCAGGACGGCAATGAGGAGTCCGATGGCGGCGGCGAGGGGGGTGCAGGCGGTCTTCACGGTTGGAGCTCCAGCGGGGGACCCCATGAATCATGCCACGGCGGCGCGATCGCTTCGTCTGCTCGCAGCTCGCGGAGTAGCGGCGCAGCAGGACTTGCGGTCCTGCGAACCGTCGGTGGACACCGATCAGCATGCGGGCATGGCGTTCGCAACTGACTGATTTCCAAAGAATGACTGACAGACAGATGAGTATTCAGGCGGGCGAGCAGGTCTCCACAGACAGGGACATCCAGGTCGGATCGGCGCCAGCGGGTTCGCTGCGGTCGACTTCAGGCCCACGCCCTTGGCTCTTTGCGGTTTATAATGCGAATCGTTTTCATTCAGACACTGGTGGCTGCCGCTCATGCTGCTCTCCGAAGTGCCCCTGCGGACCATCGCCCGGGTCGAAACCGTGCGCGATGCGCGCGCCGACGACGCGATTGGCAGGCGGCTGCGCGAGCTTGGTTTCGTCGCGGGAGAGCGTGTGCGCATCGTCACCCGCGGCCCATTCGGTGGCGATCCGGTGGTGGTCGAAGTCGGCAGCGCGCGATTCGCGCTGCGCCGCGCGGAAGCGGCGCGTATCGAGGTGAGCGTCGAACCCATGGCAGCCGCATCGTGACCCGGACGGGTCAGCCGCGATGAACGCAGCGGCGCTCCCGCTCGAGACTTCAATGCTCCGCGTCGCGCTGGTGGGCAATCCCAACTGCGGCAAGACCGCACTGTTCAATCTGCTGACCGGCAGTCGCCAGAAGGTGGCGAACTACGCGGGGGTCACGGTCGAACGCAAGGAAGGCTGGCTTGAGACTCCGGCCGGTCGCCGCGTGCAGGTGCTGGACCTGCCCGGAACCTACAGCCTGGTGGCCACGAGTCCGGACGAGGCCATCACTCGCGATCTGTGTCTCGGCCGCGTCGCAGGAGAGAGCCTGCCGGATGTGATGGTGTGCGTGGTGGACGCCACCAACCTGCGATTGCATCTGCGCTTCGTGCTGGAACTGCGCGCACTCGGTCGACCGCTGGTGGTCGCGCTCAACATGGTGGACGTGGCCCGAAGGCGGGGCATCGTCATCGACGAGGCTGTGCTGGCATCCGAACTTGGCGTGCCGGTGATCCGCACCGTGGCCGTGCGACGCCAGGGTGCCGACGCGTTGCTCGCACGTCTGGATGGAACTGAATTCGAGCCGCCGGTGAATGCCGTTTTCGACGGTACGCCGCGCACCGGAGCCTCGCTCGAAGGCGACGACCTGCACGTGCAGACTCGGGCGCTGCTCAGCGCCGCAGTGCGGATGCCAGGCCAGGCGCACGATCTGGACGACCGCATCGATTCGGTCGTGCTGCACCCGGTGCTCGGACTCGCGCTGCTGGCGGTGTTGATGTTCCTCATGTTCCAGGCGGTATTCGCGTGGGCCGCTCCCTTCATGGAGGGTATCGCCGCGTCCGTGCAATGGCTCGGAGCCGGAATCTCGTCGGCGCTGCCCGCGGGCATTCTGCGCAGTCTGCTGGTCGACGGCCTGTTTGCGGGTGTCGGCAGCGTCCTCGTGTTTCTGCCGCAGATCCTTATCCTCTTTCTTTTCATCCTGGTCCTTGAGGAATCGGGCTATCTGCCGCGTGCGGCCTTCCTGCTGGACCGCTTGATGGTCGGCGCGGGCCTGTCGGGCCGCTCTTTCATCCCGCTGTTGTCGAGTTTCGCCTGCGCCATTCCCGGCATCATGGCCGCGCGTACCATCAGCGATCCCCGCGATCGGCTGATCACGATCCTGGTGGCGCCGCTCATGACCTGTTCGGCGCGATTGCCGGTGTATGCACTGTTGATTGGCGCGTTCGTGCCGCAACGTACGGTCTGGGGGGTGTTCAACCTGCAGGGACTCACGCTGTTCGCGTTGTACATCGCCGGCATCGCCAGCGCGCTCGCGGTCGCCTACACGATGAAACGCTTCCGCCACGACCGTACGCGGGAGCACGCCCTGATGATGGAACTGCCGTCGTATCGCATGCCGCATCCGCGCGACATCGCCATCGGGCTCTACGAGCGGGCGATGATCTTCCTCCGCCGTGTGGGCGGCGTGATTCTCACGCTCACCATCGTGCTTTGGTTCCTGTCGAGTTTTCCGGCGCCGCCGCCGGACGCCACCGGACCCGCGATCGAGTACAGCTTCGCGGGAAAGCTCGGCGGCGCGCTGCAGCACGTGTTTGCGCCGATCGGTTTCAACTGGGAGATTTCCATCGCGCTGGTTCCGGGCATGGCCGCTCGCGAGGTCGCGGTCGGTGCCCTGGCAACGGTGTATGCGTTGTCGGGCAACGAAACGGAAGCGGCGGTGCAACTTGCGCCCGTGATCGCGGCCCAATGGTCGCTGGCGACGGCATTTTCGCTGCTCGCATGGTTCGTGTTCGCCCCGCAGTGCCTGTCCACGCTTGCCACCATCAAGCGCGAGACCAATTCCTGGACGACCACACTGGGCGCAACCGCTTATCTGTTCGCACTCGCATACCTCGCTTCGTTTGCGACGTATCGAATCGCGCTGATGCTCACGTGAGGGAGCAGTCCGTGCCATGAGCCACTACGCGCTGCTCGAGTTGCTGATCGTCGCCGCCATCGTCTCGATAGCCGTGTTTACGGTGGCGCTGCGGCTGCTGCCGGCGACCTGGATGCGACGCCCGCTGGGCGCGTGGCTGGATCGGGACGGCGTGCCGGACCGGCTTCGGCAAGTGGCCGTCCGCTGGCGTGGCGCGAAGTCAGGTGGTTGCGCGCAGGGCTGCTGCCCGACGGGCGACGGGTGCGCCATCGGGCGTAGCACGGTCCCGCGCACCGTTGCCCCTCGAATCCCGCTCCGCGTCCTCCCCTGAGCACCCACAACGCGGTTGTAGGAGCGCGCTCGCGCGCGATGGCGCAATGCATCCACAGGCCTCACGCTCCGCAATGGCATGACGCAATCGCGCGCCAGCGCGCGCGCTCCTACAAAAGCGGGTTCATGCGGGCGGGAGTGGGAATCCCAGGATAAACGCGCCGAGTACCACACGCCCCTCGCCAACCAGCAGATTGAACGTGCGCGCGGCGGCTGCCGTCGGCATGGTTTCGAGCCCGATACCGGCGCCGAGCAGGCGCGCCGCGAACGCGGGCGGCGGGAAAGCCTGT
>JBBQNY010000131.1:0-7939 GCA_038330365.1 Lysobacterales bacterium
CACAGCAGGTAGTCCCCGGCACTGTTCTTGAACCAATGCTCCTCGCCAGACCGAAAACCGTGGTCCAGGATGCTCGCATTCGCCGCGATTTCGCGAACTGGAAGAGTCTCCCTCTCGTCGAGTACACGAGTCCAGCCCTTCTCGGAACGCACAGAGCCACAATTTGGCAGACTTGCGCATCCCGTGATGGCGACCGTAAGCACACAGATCACTAGTGCTGTTCGCATGAGGCCCAACTACTATTCGGCGGCGATGTGGGGTGTAAGCGAACCATGTAACGCCGGCGAGCGAAGTAGGTAGCTCGAAAAAGCGTACTGAAATCCATGGTTTGCGCTTGACGATCCATCTAATACGTCCATCTAATCTGTCGTCCTTTGCCGCCGTGAGACTGGGATCGAAGCAGGCTCCCATCATTCGGAAAATCGTGCAACATCTGGTCCGTTTCCGCAGGGGCACCCTGAGAGTCACACATCGTTGTTCGACGCATCGAGCGGTGCGCGAACACCCGGACTACGGGCAGAGGGCAGTCGACAATGGCTGTTCCTTCGAAGGTAGGAGTCTGCACTCCGACTCCGTCGGCACACGACCGTGAGCGGTGGCCGGTCGGGGCCGGACACCGCTATCGTGACGCAGCGTTCGAGGCGGCTGCCCCGAGGCGGAAGATCAGTTGATGCCGACCCGCTCGCTGCGCGACGCGTACTTCTTGGTGGGCAGATGGATCCAGGTCACGGAGTGACCACCCTGGAACGCCTGCGCTTCGATGCGATTGATCTTGACGTAGTCGACATTGTCCAGGAACGGTGACTCCTCCTTGGCCATCGATTCCTGGGTCGTGCAACCCGAGACCATCAGTGCGGCCGCGCAAGCGGCCAGAGCCATAGAAGAAATGCGCATGTCAAACCTCCGCTCATTGCATTACGACGGCGGTGCGCCGCCGATTCCACTGTATTCCTCTCAGGGCCAATGTCCAGCTGAACGCATGCTCAGGGCCCGCCGTCCATCGGCATGATCAGCTCGCGCAGCAGGGAAGTGGCGTAGCTTCCGGGCGGCAGCTCGAAACGCAGCGTCCAGTGCGGCCCTTCCCGGTCGGAAACCATGTGCTTCGGCATGACCCGCAGCGAGCGCCGCGCCATGCCGACGCCCGCGCGTTCCAGTCCGGCAGCGATTCCGGCGCGCGCGGCAGCGCACGCCTGCTCGAGTCGCGCTACTTCGGCCTGCGTGCGCAATGCACCCTTGCCCCACATCACGCCGGTGGGGTGGATGTCACCCTGCTCGGCCCGTTCAACCAGCTCCGGCGTGGCGGGCTCCGGTCCGAAAATCGAGGCGCTTCCCTCAAGTTGCCAGACTTCGCCTTCGAGCCCCACGTTCCAGTGCCCGCTGCCCACTCGGGCGGCGAGCACATCGTTGAACAGCACCGAGCGCGCCGCACTCAACAGCATCTCGCGTTCGTCGCGTCGCACGCGGCGCCCCGCGAACATCGCCTCCGCCGCTGCGAGGTTGCCGCCGCCGGATCCGAAGCGCTGCTCACCGAAGTAATTCGGCATGCCTAGACTCTTGATCTGTTCGAACTGCGCCACTGCCTGTTCGACATCTCCTTCCACGTCGCGAATGCGAAGCGTGAAGCGATTACCGGCCAGCGAGCCGCGGCCCAGCTTGCGCGCGTGCCGCGAAGTGCCCAGCACGCGCACGCCTTCGGCAACGAACGCCGACCAGTCAAATTCCGGGCGACCGGGAAGCCGCACCGTGAACGCCTGGCGGGTCAAGGCGTGCCGGTCCTTGCGACCAGCAAATCCCACGTCAACGGCGGCAACGCCCGCGAATGTCGCGAGCTGTCGGGCGAGCCATTCGGTATTTGCGCCGCGCTTCTCGATCCAGAGCCAGTGATGTTCGCCATCACCCGAGGGTTCGAACGACGGCAGTTCCTCGACCTCGAAGTCCTCCGCAACCGCGCGCAGCCTGCCGCGAAGAGTGGGGCCGCCCCATGCGCAGGGAAGGTCTGTCGTGCTCACTCCCCGACCTGCACCAGCAGCACCACGGCGCTCGCGGCGATGCCTTCCTCGCGGCCAACGAAACCGAGTTTTTCGGTGGTCGTCGCCTTGACGCTGACAGCGTCCGCGTCGCAACCGAGCGCGCCTGCGATGCGCTGCTTCATCGCTTCGACATGCGGGCCCACGCGCGGTCTCTCGGCGAGCACCGTTGCATCGACATTGCCAACGCGCCAGCCTTGCTGGAGCACAATCACGTTGACCGCGCGCAAAAGTTCGAGACTGTCCGCATTTGCCCACCGCGCGTCATCGGGTGGGAAGTGCTGCCCGATATCGCCCATGGACACAGCGCCCAGCAGGGCGTCGCAAAGCGCGTGCAGCACTACATCGCCGTCGGAATGCGCAATCACGCCCAGCACGTGCGGAATGCGGATGCCGCCGAGCATGACGTGATCGCCCGGTCCGAATGCGTGCACGTCGAATCCCTGCCCGATGCGGAACGCGGGTGCGGAGCTCACGTGAACTCCGACATTGCGCGCAGGTGATCGGTGGCCAGCAGGGCGAGGGCCTTGCGCACGAACAGGTCTCCGTCGGCCGTGCGCGTCGGAGCCGCTTCGCACAGATGAAGATAGCTCGGCTGCAACGCGCGCGCGGCCTTGAGCATCAGTGCGCGTGCCTGATCCAGTGAGAGGCCGCTCGGCGTGTACGCGCTTGCAGGAAAACCGGCGATGGCGTCGCAGTCGAGTTCGAGTCCGGTGGCATCGCCGGCAGCAAGAAATTTCACCGCCTCGGCGAGCGCAGCGTCGAGATCGATCGTGCCTTCCAGAACATCGTCGAACCAGTTGCAGCCAACGCGCCTGCGTTCACTGTTCGCGGCTTCCATCGCCTCGAGCGATTCCTCGTTGTTGTAGTTGCGATGCAGCAGCAGCGCGAAGTAGCGCTCGATCGTGCCCTCCTCCACCGCATGCCGAAATGGATTGCCGCTGTGTCGACCCTCCATTGCGCGGAAGTCGGCGTGCGGATCGCAATTGAGCGCGAATATGCGGGCGTCGTCCCGATTGCGACGCGTGCAGGCAGCCAGTGCCCGCAGTATCGGCAGCGAGTTGTTGTTGCCGCCGCCGATGAAAACGGGATGCAGTCCGGCGTCGAACAGTGGGCCGATTCCCTGTTCGAGCGCGACGTCGAAGGCAGCGACGTCTTCGCGCAGGTGAATGAGCGCAGCGCGATTGCCGGCCACGTGCGATTCGGGCACGTCGGGCGCCAACGATCCTGCGATCCATACGTCCATCCCAGGCAGGAATCGATTGCCCTGGACGTTGGCGATGCCGGGCAATGCGCAGTCCCAGGCGCCGGCCGCCCCGGCAACGCCGTGGTTGGCCTGGACACCGAGATCCTCAGCCAGACCCAGCACGACAAAGCGCACCCCGGCCGCCACGGCGGCGTCGATGCATTCGAGCCACGCGCCACCCTCAGGTGGGCGCCACGAGGCTTCGCCGAGCTTGCGCTCACCCGACCGCACCTGCGTTGCCGTGGCGAGATCGGCGGGTGTGAACTTGAGTCTCATCGCGACGCCAGCAGCAACGCGATGCGAAGATCATCCGCAGTCGTGACCTTGATGTTGGCCGCCGATCCCTGCACCACGAGCGGAAAGCAGCCGTGATGCTCGAACGCAGACGCCTCATCAGTGATGGGATCCTCGGGCGTGCTGGCTTCGATCGCGCTCATCAGATTCTCGATCAGAGATGCCAGACGAAACATCTGCGGCGTCTGCGCACACCAGATGCCGGTGCGCGTCACTCCGCCTGAACTCTCAAGCATGTGCTCGCCCACCACGCGTTTGAGCGTGTCGGTGACCGGACAGCCCAGCAGGGCGCCGTAGGGATGTGTGCGGCCGCTTTCGATGAGTCGATCGATGTCGGCGTGCGCAATGCAGGGACGGGCCGCATCGTGTACCAGTACCCAGTCATCGGCAACGACGGCTCCCCGGTCGCGCAACGCCTTCAATCCGGCGAGAACAGAATCCGCGCGTTGCTCGCCGCCGGTCGTGGTCAGCACCGCCTTGCCGGCGATGGAACCCGGATGTGGCCAGTGGGCATCGTCAGCCGCCAGCGCGACCATGAAGCCCGCAATCTGCGGATGCGCTGCGAGACGGCGCAAGGTCGCGATCACCAGCGGCATGCTGCCGAACATCTGGTACTGCTTGGGCAGGTCGCCGCCGAATCGCTCGCCGCGACCGGCGGCAGGCACAACGCACCAGATGCCGTGACCGCTGTTCACTACCCTGTCCTCCATCGAAGCTCCCACCGTGTCGTGGGATTCTCGCAGCTATCTGACTGCAGGCTCGAGCGTGACTGCGGGCTCATCCTCGATCACCTGGTAGAAGACCTCGCCCGGTCGCGTCATGCCGAGTTCTTCCCGTGCCCGGTCCTCGATCGCCTCGCGACCGGACTTGAGATCCGACACGTCCGCCGCCAGCGCATCGTTGCGCCGGCCGAGCGTGACGTTCTCGCCCTTTTGGCGCTCGATACGTGCCTCCAGACGCCGCACACCCGGCAGGC
This sequence comes from Lysobacterales bacterium, assembly GCA_038330365.1. Lineage (GTDB taxonomy): Bacteria > Pseudomonadota > Gammaproteobacteria > Xanthomonadales > Ahniellaceae > JBBQNY01. The sequence goes on from JBBQNY010000131.1 coordinate 4,544, forward strand.
CCTCGGCCCGCGTCCAGAGCCGCATCTGCAGCGCGACGATCAGGGCGATGAGGACGACGACCGTGATGCGGAACGCCGTGACCGGGCGCAGACCCATGTCAGCCGAATCGCGCGGAGAATCTTGGGAACGCATCGCGACCGGCATAGCGCGCCGCGGTGCCGAGCGACTCCTCGATGCGCAGCAACTGGTTGTACTTGGCCACGCGATCAGAGCGGCAGAGCGATCCGGTCTTGATCTGGCTGGCGGCCGTCGCGACTGCGAGATCCGCAATCGTCGTGTCCTCGGTTTCGCCGGAGCGGTGCGAGATGACGGCCGCGTAGCCGGCCGCATCCGCCATGCGGATCGCTTCCAGTGTCTCGGTCAGCGTGCCGATCTGGTTGAGCTTGATCAGGATGGCGTTGGCGATACCGCGCTCGATGCCCTGCGCGAAAATCGCGGGATTGGTGACGAAGAGATCGTCCCCGACCAGTTGCACGCGCTCGCCGAGGCGTTCACTGAGGGTTTTCCAGCCTTCCCAGTCGCCTTCCGCCATGCCGTCTTCGATGGAGAGGATCGGGTATTGCCCGCACCAGCCCGCCATGAATTCCGTGAGCTGGTCCGCCGTGAACCGGCGACCTTCCCCGATAAGGTTGTACTTGCCCGAATCGGCATCGTGAAATTCCGAGCTCGCCACATCGAGCCCGAGCCACACATCGGTGCCGGCGCCGTAGCCCGCCTTGCCGATCGCCTCGAGGATCGTCTCGATGGCTTCCTCGTTGGAACGAAGGTCGGGGGCGAATCCGCCCTCGTCACCGACCGCCGTACTGAGCCCGCGCGACTTCAGCACGGACTTGAGCGCGTGGAAGATCTCGGTGCCGGCCCGCAACGCCTCGGAAAACGACGGCAGCCCGACGGGCAGCACCATGAATTCCTGCATGTCGACGTTGTTGTCGGCGTGCGCACCACCGTTGATGATGTTCATCATCGGCACGGGCAGATCCCCCGCCCGCCCGCCGGCCAGATGTTGCCAGAGCGGTACCTGCTTGAACGCGGCGACCGCGTGCGCATTCGCCAGCGATACGCCAAGCAATGCATTGGCACCGAGGTTCGACTTGTTGTCGCTGCCGTCGAGTTCGATGAGGCGCGCGTCGAGTGCGGCCTGGTCGCCCGAATCCATGCCGGCAACCGCCTGGGCGATGGCGCCGTTGACGTTTGCTACGGCCTTGCCGACGCCCTTGCCGAGATAGCGCGTACGGTCGCCATCCCGCAGCTCCATGGCTTCGCGCGCGCCGGTCGAGGCGCCGCTTGGCACGGCCGCTCGCCCCATGTGGCCGCTCGCAAGAGTCACCTCGGCCTCGAGCGTGGGGTTGCCACGTGAATCGAGAATCTCGCGCGCGTGAACTTTTGTGATTGCGGTCATGCGATGCCTTTCATGATGAGAATTCTGCGCGGGCTTCCTGTCTGCCGGAGGGTGAGAGGCAGCGCTTGCGCGCCACTGGCGCGCGCTGACTCGAACGCACGGCCATGGATGGCCGGGCCGGGTGTGCGGCGCATGGACGCATGCTCGCCTCAACCTTCATCGAAGCGAAACCTCGCACCGAAGGAACATGACGCAGAGCCTGGGACCCTCACCCCTGCCCCTCTCCCGGTGGGAGAGGGGTTCTGAGCTGGAAGCGAAAACTCACTGGATCGCATGGCGTTTGGCGACTTCGTCGAGGGCTTTCAGGGTTTCGAGCAGTTCGCGCATCTGGCCCAGCGGCCATGCGTTGGGGCCGTCCGACAGCGCATTGTCGGGATCGGGATGCGTTTCCATGAAAAGGCCAGACACGCCGACCGCCACCGCCGCACGCGCCAGCACCGGCACGAACTCGCGCTGTCCGCCGGATTTGCCATCAGCGCCGCCGGGCAGTTGCACCGAGTGCGTGGCATCAAACACGACCGGGCAGCCGGTGTCGCGCATCACCGCCAGTGAACGCATGTCGGACACGAGGTTGTTGTAGCCAAAAGAGACACCGCGCTCGCAGACCATGATCTGCGTGTTGCCCGTCGCCTGCGCCTTGGCCGCGACGTGCTTCATTTCCCACGGCGACAGAAACTGGCCCTTCTTGATGTTCACGGGCTTGCCCGCGGCCGCGACCTTCTGAATGAAATCCGTCTGCCGGCAGAGGAACGCAGGCGTCTGCAGCACGTCGACGACGGACGCGACCTCGTCCATCGGCGTGTACTCGTGCACGTCGGTCAGCACCGGGACTTCAAGCTGGCGCCGGACTTCCGCGAGCACCTTGAGGCCCTCCTCGATTCCGGGACCGCGAAAGCTGGTGCCCGAAGTACGGTTGGCCTTGTCGAAACTCGACTTGAAGATGAAGGGAATGCCGAGCGCCGAGGTGATTTCCCTGAGCGTGCCCGCAGTGTCGATCTGCAGCTGCATCGACTCGATGACGCAGGGTCCGGCAATCAGGAAAAACGGCTGGTCGAGACCGACATCGAATCCGCAGAGCTTCATGCCGCGGCTCCGCTGGCATCGGCTGCCGCACTGGCGAGCCGCGGCGCGGACCGTATCGCGCGGTAGTCGCGCGCCGCCGCGATGAAGCCAGCGAACAACGGATGCCCATCGCGCGGCGTGGACGTGAATTCAGGATGGAACTGGCACGCCAGGAACCAGGGATGGTCGGGCAGCTCGATCAACTCGACCAGGTTCTCGTCCATCGACACACCGGCCATGCGCATGCCGAGTGCGGCGAAGCGTTCGCGATAGCGGTTGTTGAATTCGTAGCGATGGCGATGGCGCTCGCTGATGACATCGCGGCGGTAGAGCGAACGCGCGAGCGAACCCTCCACCAGCCGGCATTTCTGCGAGCCCAGCCGCATGGTGCCACCGAGATCGGAGCCGTCCGAGCGGCGCTCGGTCGCGCCATCCTCGTTGGTCCATTCGGTGATCAGTGCGATCACCGGATCGATCGCGGAACGCGCAATCTCGGTGCTGTTGGCGCCGGGCAATCCCGCCACGTGGCGCGCGAAATCCACCACCGCGGCATGCAGGCCGTAGCAGATACCGAAGTAGGGCACGCCGCGTTCGCGCGCGTAGCGCGCAGCCGCCACCTTGCCCTCAAAGCCGCGCTCGCCGAATCCGCCGGGCACGAGAATCGCATCGACGCCCTGGAACACCGTTTCCGGGTCCCCGGATTCGATCAGTTCTGACTCGATCCAGCGCAAGTCCACATCAAGCGAATGGGCGAGGCCGCCATGCCGCAACGCCTCTCCCAGGGACTTGTAGGCATCCTTGTGCTCAACGTACTTGCCGCAGATCGCAATCCGGACGCGATCCTTCGGCGCCCGCGCAGCCGTCACCACGCGCTGCCAATCCGTCATGTCGGGTTCCGCTTCCGCGTCGAGCGCGAGCTGCTTGACCACGATGG
>JBBQNY010000132.1:0-7939 GCA_038330365.1 Lysobacterales bacterium
CGATGAGCGAGCTGGATCGCTATGCGGCCATCTGCCGCGTGCAGCGCGTGATGCAGCCCTATCTCGAAGCGCTGGTCGCATGAACATTGCGCGCGACGGTCTGGCCCGCTCGGTGCAGGTGCGCCTCACGCCCGACACGCGACCCATCATCGTTTTCGACGCGCTGTGCGTACTCTGCTCGGCCAATGCGCGCTTTGTGCTGCGCCATGATCGTGCCGGCCGCTTCCGGCTCGCGTCTGCTCAGGGCGAGGTCGGAGGCGCGCTGTGCGAGACCTTTCATTTCGATGCGCGGGTGCCCGATTCCATCTTCCTGGTCGACGGCGATACGGCCCTGCGCGACAGCGACGCCGTGCTTGCCATTGCCTCGGGACTGGGTTGGCCGTGGCGTGCGTTGGCCGCGTTTGCCGTCGTGCCGCGCATGGTGCGCGATGGGCTGTACCGATGGATTGCGCGCAATCGCTATCGCCTGTTCGGCAGGCTCGAAAGTTGCACGGTGCTCGATCCCGCCTACGCCGACCGCATTCTTTGAGCTGCGTCCTGGTACTGGGTGGCTACGGCAACTTCGGCGGTCGCATTGCGCGACGACTGGCGGCGGCGGGACATGAGGTGATCGTCGCGGGTCGTGACCTTGAGCGGGCGCGTGATTTCTGCGCCGATACTCCGGGCCTCGCGCCGATGCAGCTTGATCGCAGCGACATCGCCGAGGCATTGCACAAGGTGCAGCCGGCGGTGCTGATCGATGCCTCCGGTCCGTTCCAGGCGCAGGATCATTCCGTGGCGCAAGCCTGCATCGCCGCGCGCGTGCATTACTGCGACATCGCCGACGGGCGCGAATTTGTTATCGGTAGCGCGCAACTCGACGGGGCAGCGCATGCGGCGGGTGTGACGCTGCTGTCGGGCGCGTCCAGCGTGCCCGCCTTGTCGGGTGCGGTGCTGCGCGAACTGGATCAGGGACTGGACCGCATCCGCGCCGTGGAAATGGCGATCAGCGCATCGAATCGTGCCAGCGTGGGACCGTCCGTGGCCGCGGCGATTCTCGGGCAGATCGGCCAGCCCATGTCGATCAGGCGTGGCGGCCGGACGGTCATCGCGCACGGTTGGCAGGAGCCGCAATGCCTCAGCTTCAGCGTTGCGGGCGCAACGCCGATTCACCGCCGCTGGGTGGCGCTCGCGAACGTCCCCGATCTCGCGCTGGTACCGGATCGTCTTCGCGCAACGCCTGCGGTCAGCTTTCGGGCCGGCACCGAGCTTGCCTACCAGAACCTCGGATTGTGGCTCGCCAGCTGGCTGATTCGCTGGCGATGCGTGTCCAGCTTGTCGCGATTCCAAAGGGCTCTCGGAAGGCTGCAGCGCGTCACAGCCAGCATGGGGAGCGATCGTTCCGCGATGCAGGTGAGCGTGTTCGGCGATCGCGACGGCGTGCACGTCGAGCGACGCTGGACGCTCATCGCCGAGCGTGGCGACGGACCCGAGATTCCGGCGCTTGCCGTACCGCTGCTGGTGGCGCGTCTGGCGGCAGGATCGGAGTTGCCCGGTGCGCGGGATGCGGGGCTCGCGCTTTCACTTGCCGATTTCGAATCCGAGTTCGCGCAGCTTGCCATCCATCACGCACAACAGGAAATATTGGCACCCCCTGTGCTGTATCGCCGCGTGATGGGTGCAGCGTTCGAGACCCTGGCACCACGGGTTCGCGAGATGCACGGGATCTGGCGCGATGGTGGCGCGGAAGGCGAGGCCGAAGTGATCGAAGCCGCCAACGCGCTGGGCCGCCTGGTCGCGCGGGTGATGGCGTTTCCGCCGCCCGGCAAAACTCCGCTGCACGTCGCCTTCAGCGAACGCGATGGTTTGGAGCACTGGATACGCGATTTCGGCGGTCACCGCTTCTCGAGCCGGCTCTCGCAGTCGGGCGGTCGGCTGGTCGAACAGTTCGGTCCGCTGCGCTTCGCGTTCGAGCTCACGAGCGAGGAAGGCGCACTCGCCATGCATCTGCGCAGCTGGTCATTCCTGCGCATACCGTTGCCGCTGATACTCGCGCCGCGAACGCTCGCACGGGAATACGAGGCAGCGGGTCGGTTCCACTTCGATGTGCCGATTGCGCTGCCGCTGATCGGGCGCGTCGTGCACTACCGGGGCTGGTTGCGACCCATCGGGTCGTGAAGCTCCAGTTCTGGCGCCTGCGGGCGGCCGTGCATAACAAACGCATGAGTCTGGCTCCAGTCGTTGCTAACGCTCCGTGGCGCAGGGTGTCCTCTGGCTTCCATCTTCATGGGCTGATGCGATGCGCACCCACCTGCGGATCTGCCTTCCATTGTTCGCGCTCGGCATGCCAATGACTGCATCGGCGGACGGTCCCTTGCGAATCGATCATCGCGTCACCTACGACGATTCCGGAATCTGGAGGCGCGACTACCAGGAGGCGCTCGCGTGGGGTGGCGTTCTGACTGTGATTGGAGGGGTCGCATTTGCAGACCGCGATTCGCGGCTGGGACGGACGTTCGCCCAGTCGCTGGACGCCATGGTTTTGACCGCAGGCACGACGACCGCGATGAAGTATGCGTTCTCACGCGCACGTCCCAGACAGGGCAATGATCCGGACAACTTCTTTGCCGGTCGCGGGTACGACAGTTTCCCCAGCGGTGAAGTCGCCGAGATCAGCGCCATCGTGACGCCATTCATTGCCGAATATGGCACCGACCATCCTGCTGTGTATGCACTGGCGCTGCTGCCCGTGTATGACGCAGTGGCCCGTGTGAAGGTGCAGGGCCACTGGCAGAGCGATGTCGTGGTCGGCGCAGCCATCGGCGTGGCCTGGGGCCTGTACGCGCACCATCGGGAGTCGCCTTTGATCGTCGGGATGCTGCCAGGCGGCGGCGTCACGCTGGGCTACTACAAGGAATTCTGATCGGCCCGGATGCCAGAGCGTGCGGCCCAAAGCTGTCGAGTCGGGACGCCGGCAATCGGCTACGACCGATGCATGCGCGCCGGCCGTTCGTGCACCAGCCGGAACAACGCCATCCCGCCCAGCATGGCGACAACAAACAGCAGCACCTGCCAGCGCCCGGTGGTCAGCGCCGCAATGGCCGGGCCGGGGCAGAGTCCGACCAGACCCCAGCCGACACCGAAGGCGGCCGCGCCCAGCAGCAGCCTCGGTTCGATCGCGCTGCGGTCCGACAGGTGGAATCGGTCTGCAAAGATCGGCGTGTCCAGCCGCCCTCTGAGGCGGTAGGCAAGCGCCGACGGGATGAGCGCACCGCCCATGACCCAGGCGAGTGAAGAATCCCAGTCCCCGGTCACATCGAGAAACGCGAGCACGCGACCGGGATTGATCATGTCGGACACGACCAGACCCGCACCGAACAGCACACCGCAGAACAATGCGATCAAGATCGTTTTCATTGTGGAAATTCCAGTACATGACGGGTGACGAAAACCGTCGCTATGGCGACCGTCATGAACAGCAGCGTGGCGGCGATGGACCGGGGCGACAGTCGCGCCAGTCCGCAGACGCCATGACCACTGGTGCAGCCGGCGCCAAGGCGCGTGCCGTAGCCGACCAGCAGACCCGCGACGGCAAGCAGGATCGGACTCGAAGTGATCGCGAGCTCAGGTGTGCGCAAGGCTGCGGCAGCCAGAGCCGTTCCGGCGATCAAGCCACCGATAAAGGCGACGGACAATGCTCGCGCACTCGCATTCGACAGACCGAGCGCGTTGGCCGTCATGCCCGAAATGCCTGCGATGCGGCCATTGAGCAACAGGTACAGCGCCGCCGACAGGCCGATGAGCAGTCCTCCGATCAACGCCAGCGCCCACTGTGGCTGCGACTGGAGCAGGCTCATATCGCGTCCACCGGAAGTTTCAGGTAGCGGATGCCGTTGGCGTCGGGTTCCGGAAAGTGGCCGCCGCGCATGTTGACCTGCACCGCAGGCAGCAGCAGTTTCGGCATGGGCAGAGAGCGGTCGCGCGCCTCGCGCATCTCGACGAACTCCACTTCGCTGACGCCCTCGCGCACGTGGAGGTTGCCAATGCGTTCGGCACCGATGGTGGTTTGCCATGCGAACGCGTCGCGTCCCGGTGCCTTGTAGTCGTGGCAGAGAAAAACACGCGCCGCATCCGGCAGCTCCAGCAGTCGTCGGATCGAGCGATAGAGCAGGGCGGCGCTGCCGCCGGGAAAGTCGCAGCGGGCCGTGCCGTAGTCCGGCATGAACAGCGTGTCGCCGGTGAACACCGATTCGCCGATCACGTAGGCCATGCACGCGGGCGTGTGTCCCGGCAGATGCAGCGCGATGGCAGGCAGGGTGCCGATCGTGAAGGATTCGCCATCGACAAAAAGATGGTCGAACTGGCTGCCATCGGTGGCAAACCCGACCTCGGCGTTGAAGATCCGGCCGAAGACTTTCTGGGTTTCGGTGATGCACGCGCCGATCGCGATGCGGCCGCCGAGTTGCTGCTGAAGGAGGGGCGCAGCGGACAGGTGATCGGCGTGCGCGTGCGTCTCGAGCAGCCACTCGACCTGCAGTTCCTCCGAGCGTACGAAATCGATGAGCGACTGGGCGGATGTGTGCGCGGTTCGTCCCGACGCCGTGTCGAAATCCAGCACGCTGTCGATGAGGGCGCAGGCCTTCGAAGCCGGATCCCGCACTACATGCGTGGCCGTGAAAGTGGCTGCGTCGAAGAACGTGGTGACGAGCGGCGCGGAGTCAGGCGAACGCATCGCCGCGTCGACCTGCGAATGCGCTGCCTGCAGCGCCGGATCCCGATCTGGATTCTGCACGTGAGTCTTCCCGCGACTGGGCAGGAAATCATAGTGTCATTGCCGAGGGGCGCAGCGAAGCGACAGGGAGCGCAGGCTTCTGCGCAAAAGCGGGAGTTGGGGAGGGGCGCGGGCGCCGTGGGCGCGCGTAACAGGAAAACGCAGGTGCCGTGAGCACCAGGTCGACAGTCTCGAGCATTGAGTGTCAGATCAGTCGGGCCCTGATGCGAGCGAGCAGCTGATCGGCAAAGCCCCGTTGCGGGGCTGTGCGGAGCACGACGCGATCCGGCCAGGCCGGATCGCGCGTGCGTTGGAACCAATCAGGCCGCGGCGTCTTTCAGCTTCTTCAGCGGACGGATCTTGACCTTGGTCGAGGCCGGCTTCGCGGCGAACCACTGCTCTTCCTTGGTGAACGGATTGATGCCCTTGCGCTTCGGCTTGGCCGGCACCTGCACCGCGGTGATCTTGAGCAGACCCGGAAGCGTGAAGGAACCGGCGCCCTTCTTGTGCAGTGAACCGGCGACGGCGCGCTCGAGCGCATCCATGACGGCCTTGACATCACGCGACGCGAGGCCGCTCGACTCGGAAATGTTTGCGATCAGCGCGGACTTGCTCATCGCGTCCTTGATCGGCTTGACGGCAGCGGGTGCTGCGGACTTGCTTGCTGCTTGGGACTTGGCCATGAAGTTTTCCAGTTGGGAGTGAATAAAATAGCGGTCATTGCCTGACGGCAAGCGCAATGTACGGGAAGCGCGCAGCGACGCCAACGGTTTTTCAGCAAAAAACCGCAAGAATCCGCGGTTTTTTTGTCGAAAGGTGCGCTCTTTCCCGTTTTGAAGGCCAAAGCTGCCACCTTGAGGTGCCGCCGCAGCCCTCAGATCGCCCCGCCCGGTCAGTTGCAAGGGTGCCGGGATCCGGATTCGCGGCAGCGCTGCGCGGCTGTCGTCGGCAACATCGGCGCGCTGCACGATAATGCCGCTGTTGGGGAAGCGTGCGCACATCGCCCGCACCAATCCGTTGCCGTGCCTGCCCTCCCGCAGGCCACGCACGCGTCTGTTCGACTTCCACCCGGCCCGCGCCGGGCTTCCCAATCCGCGCCGCGCTCCGCCACTGGTTGCCGTCGCAAAGGAATTCGCCATGGCGACTGGAGCGACCCTCTACAAGGCCCGACTCGATGTCAGCGACATCGATCGCGGCTACTACGCGAACCACGCGTTCGTGATGGCACGTCACCCCTCGGAAACCTTCGACCGGCTGGTGGTGCGGCTGCTCGCGTTCGTGCTGCATGCGCATGAGGATCTGGCATTCGGCGCGGGCCTGAGCAGTGACGACGAGCCCGATCTGTGGCGGCGTTCGCCCACCGGCGAGATCGAATGCTGGATCGATCTCGGGCAGCCCGACGAGGCGCGCATCCGGCGCGCCTGCGCGCGTGCCCGGGCGGTTGTCGTCGTCAACTACGGCGGCCGCGCGGCGGATATCTGGTGGGACAAATGCGGTGCGGCGCTTGCGCGTTTCGAGAAGCTCACGGTGATCGACATCGGAGCCGAAGCGGTGAGCGCGCTGGCTGCACTGTCGGAGACCGGCGGACGCAAACTCGAGTGGCAGTGCGTGCTCCAGGAAGGCGAGCTGCAGATCGTCGGGCCGGCCGCTGAACTTGCGCTCGTGCCCCGCCTGCGCATGGGCGTCGCAGCGGGTACCTGATCGATGCGCGAGACCTTCGATGCGGTGATCATCGGTGGCGGTGCCGCCGGGCTCATGTGCGCGCTCACTGCCGGTCATCGCGGGCGTCGCGTGCTGGTCATCGAACACGCGAATCGTGTCGGCCGCAAGATCCTGATGTCAGGGGGCGGGCGCTGCAACTTCACCAATACCGGCACGACGCCGGCGCAATTCCTGTCAGGCAATCCGCATTACTGCATCTCGGCACTGGCCCGCTACACGCCGGCGGATTTCATCGCGATGGTGGATCGGCACGGCATCGCCTGGCACGAGAAGGAGCTTGGCCAGCTGTTCTGCGATGAATCCTCGAAGCAGATCGTGCGCATGCTGCTGGACGAATGCGCCGCAGCGGGCGTCCGCATCCAGACGTCCTGCAGCGTTGCGTCGGTGCGGCACGAAGGCGCGGCGTTCATGCTGGAGACTTCCTGCGGCGCGTTCGAGGCGGCCGCTCTGGTCATCGCCAGTGGCGGACTTTCGATTCCGCGCATGGGCGCCACGGGATTCGGCTACGGCATCGCGCGCCAGTTCGATCACGCCGTTGTCGCCACGCGCGCCGGCCTCGTGCCGCTGACGCTGAGCGGAACGCACGCCGCGCGGCTCGAGGATCTCGCAGGCGTTGCATTGCCGGTCGCGCTGTCCTGCCGCGGCGCGCGCTTCGACAACGCGATGCTGATCACCCATCGCGGACTCAGTGGACCGGCGATCCTGCAGATCTCGTCCTACTGGCAACCGGGCGAGAAGCTCTGCATCGATCTGTGGCCGGACGGAGACGCGTTCGACTGGCTGCGCGCGCAGCGCGGCAGCAGGCCCACGACTGCGCTCCGCACCGTGCTCGCCGAGCGCTTGCCGCGCCGTCTTGCGCTGCGGCTGTGTGAGGAATGGTTGCCGGACTCGACCCTCGCGGAACTCGGAGACAAGTCGTTGGCTGACATCGCCGCGCAGCTGCATGACTGGCCGATACACGCCAGCGGCACCGAGGGCTACCGCACGGCGGAGGTCACGCTCGGCGGTGTCGACACGCGGGCGCTGTCCTCGAGCACGATGCAGTCGCGAAGCGTGCCCGGTCTCTATTTCATCGGCGAGGTCGTGGATGTGACCGGCTGGCTCGGCGGCTACAACTTCCAGTGGGCCTGGGCCTCGGGCGCTGCCGCCGGCAACGCGCTCTGAGATCCGCCGGGCGCGGACCCGGTGCGCCCAGCGTGTTCAGGCTCGATTGAATCCACCTTTTCTAACCTGCGCGCCCACCCGATCACGAGGCGACAGCGCGATGGCCAAGAAGGACTACAACAAGAAGCAGGTTCACGAGCTGCTGCTGCAGGCGCTCGAAACCGAGCGTGGCGGCATCCAGATCTACACGAACGCGATCGTCTCCGCCCAGAACAAGGATCTGCGCAGGGAGTGGGAAGGCTACCTTGATGAAACGCGTACACACGAGCAGGTGCTGCTGCGCGTGTTCAAGGATCTCGGCAT
>JBBQNY010000133.1:0-7858 GCA_038330365.1 Lysobacterales bacterium
TGCTCAATGCAGTCCCGGTCGAGCGCGCCGACTGGCTGGTGCCGGGACTGGCAGGCGAGCGTATCGCGATGCTGATCCGCAGTCTGCCGAAAGCGCTGCGCCGGCACGTCGTCCCCGCTCCGGACTTCGCTCGGGCCTTCCAGGATACGGAACCGGACGAAAGCCGGGCGCTGCTGCCGCAGTTGGCGCGCTTCCTGTCGGTTCGCAGTGGCCTGCCGATACAGGTCACCGATTTCGCCACCGACGAGTTGCCGCCGCACCTCCAACTGCGTGTCCGCTTGCTGGACGCAGATCATTCAGTCATCGCGGAAAGCCGCGATCTGGCCGCGCTACGCGAAGCGTACGGCGCGCGCGCGCAGGCTGCGTTTGCGGACACGATGGCGGGCGGGGTCGCGCAGAAAGGGATGACGCGCTTCGAGATCGAGGACATTCCGCGCTGCATCGTGGGTGAGGGCGGCCTCAAGGCCTGGCCGGCGCTGGTCGACAGGGAAACGTGCGCTGACATTGAGGTATTCGAGACACAGGAAAAGGCGGATGCCGCGCACGCACGTGGCGTGTTGCGACTTGCGCGCCTCACGCTGGACGACACGATTCGCCGCGCCCGCAAGCAGTTGCCGCTGGCGCCGACGGTGGCGCTCGCCTATACCGCAATCGCCAGCCCTGATGCATTGCGCAGCGACCTCGTCGACGCGGCGCTGGAAGAGCTTGCGAGCCCTGGCGCGGGCGCCATCCGCGGTCGCCTTGCGTTCCAGGCGTTCATTGCACCCATCCGGCGCGGCCTGTTCGAGCAGGCTGTGGCGCGACTGGAACCGGTCGAAGCGGCGCTCTTCGCCTATGCGGATGTCGCACCCCGTCTGCACCCCCCCATCATGGGCTACGGCCGCGCCAGCTTTGATGATCTGCGTGGGCAGTTGCGCTCGCTGGTGCATCCGGGATTTGCCGCGTCGCTGCCGCAGCAGCGATTGCTCGATGTCGGGCGCTATCTGCGCGGCATGGGGGTGCGCGTGGATCGTCTGCTGCTGGACGCGCGTCGGGACCAGGACAAGATGCTGAAGGTGCTGCCGTTCACGGATGCGCGTGCGGCGTGGATCGACGCCGGGTTTGATGCGCCCCTCGTCGACGAGTTGCGCTGGCGCATCGAGGAACTGCGGATAGCGGTCTTCGCTCCGGAGCTGGGCGTGCGTGGCAGCGTGTCCGAGAAGCGACTCAACCGCTTCATCGCGCGCCATGATCTGGATCGATCGGAGGAGGCGGGCGCTCCGGCGAGCGGTTCGCCCACACAGGTCGGCGATGAGCAGGTGCCTGCAGGGATTTCCGACGCCATGCGCGCACGACTCGCCGCGCTCTCGGCTCCCACCGCCCGCTGACCTCAGGCACCGTGTTCTTGTAGGAGCGCGCTGGCGCGCGATGGCGTCATGCCATTGCGGAGCGTGAGGCCTGTGGATGCATTACGCCATCGCGCGCGAGCGCGCTCCTACAACTGCGATGTGGTCCCGCGCCTGGTGCGAAGGATCCCGATCCTCGTGTAGGAGCGCGCTTGCGCGCGATGGCGTCATGCTGGATCGCAGCGTGCCGCACTCCCAGGCACTTCGCCAGGTGCCGTGCCTTCTTGCTGGCGACGCACTCGCGGAGGCGCAATGCATCAACCCGTCGTGACGGCAGGTGACTCCGGTAAGCCCGCTTGCGTAAAATTGAGCGCCTCGCCTTCCGGTACGCGCCATGAAAGTCGGTCGCAATCTGCCCTGCCCGTGCGGCAGCGGTCGCAAGTACAAGCACTGCTGCCGGGCCAGTGAGCCCGTGCGCGCCAGCCCTGCGACCGATCACGGGCCGGCGGCTGCGCTGCAGTGGCTCAACCGGCGTTTCAAGGATCAGCCTGTGGAAGCTCTGCAGTTGGACTTCTTTTCTGAAATTGATCTCCACGAAGGCAGCCAGCCGCTGAGGTCGCTCCGTCCCGACCTCCTCGAACTGCTCGAGATGGGCATTAACGATTTCCTGCTGTGCGATGCGTTGTACACAGATGATGAGGATGAAGCGCGCGGCATCGACTGGGTGCTGGATGAGTGTCCCCGCCTGAGTGCGGCGCAACGGGAACATTTGCTGGCGCTGGCGGACGCGCCGCTGCGCCTGTACGAAGTGATGGCAGTGGACCCCGGTGTGGGCCTTGAGCTGCGCGACATGCTCGATCCCACGCGCAGTCCTGACTTCGTGCGCGAGCGCTCGGCGACGCTGAGCCTCACACCCGGCCACGTGTTCGGCGCGCGCGTGCTGCACCTGCTGGATCATCGGGAATTGAGTGGGGTGCTGTATCCATTTTCGCCGATGGTCGGGCTCCGGATCATGGACCGCGTAAAGCGCGAGATCGAGGAGATCAACGAGGTACCGTTCGAGTTCGGAGGCGACGACGAGAGCGAAACCGACGACTCCTACGACGCCGGACTTGCAAATGGCCGCGGCGATTCGCCGGCAGCCTGGACCCCCGGCTTGAGCGAACCCGCGCGTGGCCAGGCGGGGGACGCGCCGAAGCCGCCGGTGCTCGCCAGTCACACAGAGCCGTCGGCGGAAGCAATCGCCGCGCTCAAAGAGGTGTTTGCGCACATGGACCCCATGGATTTCGAGGCGCTCGACGCAGAATCGGCAGCGCACCTGGAAGACGAACTGGCAGCGCCGGCTATCCGGACGGCCTGGCTGCAGAGCGTTCTCAATCCGCAGGTTCCGCAGATCGTCGATCGTGCAACTGGCGAATCGATCTGCCTGATCGAGGACGACTATCAGGTGAGTGATCCGGAAGCGCTCGCCACTGCGCTGGCCGCCTGCGCCGACGTGGTCGGGGACGCAAGCCGCGGCTGGAGCCGGATTGAAGATCCCGAGGCTGAAATGTCGAGCACGCTCAGCGCCATCAACACCACCGATTCACCCGACCGCGTGACCTTGTTTCACCGTACGCAGGCAGCTGCGGAGGCCGGCCGCGAATGGTTCGAGGCCGTGGCCGGTGCCCATGTCACCCCCCGGGCGCGGCGGATCAGCGATCCGCGCGAGGTGATGGGTGGGGGCGCCACGGTCGCGCCTTTCGTGAGCGCAAAGATCCGGTCGCGCCCGCCGGAACTGGCTGAGTTTTCGCCGGAGCAGATGACGGCAATGCTTGAGCAGACCGTGAGGCGCACCTACGCGAACTGGTGCGAAGAGCCCATTCCCGCGCTCGATCACCAGACCCCGCGCCAATGCTGCAAGGATTTCAAGGGCCGCGAGCGCGTACGCTTTCTGCTACGCAACTATGAACACAACGAACGGTTGATGTCCGAGGAGCAGCTCCGCGCCCCCGTGTCCTACGAATTCCTGTGGAGCGCGCTGCCGCTGACGCGCACGGAACAGTAGCCCCGCCGCGCTTCCCGGGCAGGGCGCTGCGATACTTGATGACGCCATCGCGCGTAATCGCGCTCCTGCAGAGGGTTCCGCATCACGCCGTGCTCTTGTAGGAGCGCCGCAGTCGCAATGGCGGCATGGGTGGATCTGCATGGCGCCTCGGATGGGCACTGCGCCTTCGCGACTGCGTCGCTCCTACACGGGCCCTAGAAGCTACTTGACGCGTTGTACGCGTACCGAGCGGTTGTAGCCTTCGGCGCGCAACATCCACGTTCCAAGCATCGCCGGTTTGATCGTCACGGCAGGGTTGCTCACGCGGCGCGCCACCAGCGTGCCCGGCTCGACCTGCTTCCACACCTGGCCGTTGTCCAGAGTGAACTCGGTCGATCCGTTCCAGCCGCGGAACTCGCCTACCAGATTGGCGACGATGGGATCCTTCTCGTCGCCACCGGCGAAGAGATGCATCACCGGAAAGCCGACCAGCGACTTGCGAATGGCCTTCTCGCTCATGTTGGATTCGATCCAGCCATTGAGCGCAGCGAGCTCGGATGGCGAGAGCTTGTCGAGCCCGGTCGCCGTCCGTTCCGTGGCCGACATGCGTTGCTCGATCGGCTTGGCGTCGTCCGCAGACAGGCTGGCGCTCGCAATGAGCAGGGCAACGAGGGCGATCAGCACGCGCATGGTGTTCTCCGGAAGGCAATCGCAGGATTGTAGTCGGCGCCCGTCGGTGCGGCCACGAATACGCGATGCCGCGGCTTCCCGCCCGCTGCAGGCGCTGTAGCGCCGAATTGGACGATGGGAGCCACGTGACCGGACGCAATGCGAGAATGAGCCATGCATAACGAGGACAGTCAAGCTGCGCGCGGCGCGCTCGAAGCGTGGTGGGAAGATCGCGCCGACGCCGCCGGTCGCGACACGGAACTGGGGCGGCTGGTGGAGAACGCGTTGTCCGCGCACGCGTTCGACGCGCTTCGAATGCGCGAACTCGCGACCGCGCTGGAGCTGCTGGTCGAACTCGGCGCGGATACCGACACGCAATCCGCTGCCCTGGCATCGCTCGGTCCCGCTTTCGCGATCGAGTTGTCGCCCACGGTCGCGCGCCTCGCGACTGGCGTCGCGGATGCCGAGAAGGTGTGGTCTTTGCATGCCCAGCACGGGGTCGCCGGCAGCGCCGAAGGCCTGCGCCGGTTGCTGCTGGCGATCGTGCAGGATCTGCGCGTCGTGTTTGTCCTGCTGGCGCAGATGCTCGCGCGGCTGCGTCACGCGCCACAACGCGAAGCGTCGGAACGCGCTGCGTTGGCGAAGCTCGCCATGGACATCCACGCGCCGCTGGCGAACCGTCTCGGCATCTGGCAGTTCAAGTGGGAGATCGAGGATCTGGCCTTCCGCCACTTCGACCCTGACACGTACCGGCGGGTCGCCGATCTGGTCGATGAGCGTCGCAGCGACCGCGAGCAGTACATCGAGCGCGCGCAGGCCTCGGTAAGGGGCGAGGTCGCCAGGGCGGGCATCGAGGCGCAGGTAGCGGGACGACCCAAACACATCTACAGCATCTGGAAGAAGATGCAGCGCAAGGGCGGCGACTTCGAGCAGTTGTACGACCTGCGCGCCGTGCGGGTGCTGGTGGACTCGATCGCCGACTGCTACGCCGTGCTCGGTCTCGTGCACAGTCTCTGGCCACCCGTGCCTTCCGAGTTTGACGATTACATCGCGCGTCCGAAAGGCAATCGCTACCAGTCGCTGCACACGGCGGTGACGGGCCCCGAGTCGCGCACGCTGGAGATCCAGATCCGCACCCACGAGATGCATCGTCACGCGGAACTCGGCGTGGCCGCGCACTGGCGCTACAAGGAAGGTGGCGGCGGCGATGCCGCGTTCGAACGCCGCATCGCCTGGATGCGCCAGCTGGTGGACGCGCAGACCGAGGATCGCGAAGCGCCCGATATCAGGGACCTGTCAGAGGCGCAGCAGGAAGCCGATGGCGGCCTGGTCGCGGCACTCGGCACCGAACTCGCCGAAGAGCGCGTGTATCTGTTGACGCCGCGCGGCGAGGTCATGGATCTCGCGCGCGGTGCGACGGTGCTGGACTTCGCCTATGCAGTACACACCGAAGTCGGCCATCGCTGTCGCGGCGCCAAAGTGGACGGGCGCATCGTGCCGCTGACCCATCAGCCCGCCAGTGGCGACAGCGTCGAGATCATGACGTCGAAGCAGGGTGAGCCCAAGCGCGACTGGCTTGTAGCCGATCGCGGATATCTCAATACGTCGCGGGCAAGGGACAAGGCGCGCGCGTGGTTCCGCCGCATTGATACCGACCGCAATCTGGCGGCTGGCCGCGATCTGCTGGAACGCGAATTCAAGCGCCTTGGACTGCCGTACTCCAATCTGGACCGCCTCGCCGCGCACCTCAACCTCAAGGGTTCGGATGAACTGCTGCTGGCGGTGGCGCTCGGCGACATGACCGGCGGTCATGCAGGTCGCGCGATGCACGAAATGGCGCAGCAGCAGGCGGGCGCCGAAGCGGACCAACCCTCCCTGCCGCCGCTGTCGAAGTCCGTGGCGGCGCCGTCCACGGGTGGCCATCGCATCGTGATCGAGGGCGTGGGCAACCTGCTGACTGTGCTGGCGCGCTGCTGCCAGCCTGTCGCCGGCGACTCCATAACCGGATATCTGACCCGCGCGCGCGGCGTCAGCGTGCATCGTCGAGGCTGCCGCAGCTTTCAGACACTCGCCGCCCGCCACGGCGACCGGGTGGTGGAAGTCGAGTGGGGGCGCAGCGGCGGGCGCGACTTTCCGGTGGACATCCGCGTGCGTGCCTATGATCGCAAGGGCCTGCTCAAGGACGTCTCGGCGGTCATCAGTGCCGCCGACGTCCGCGTGGTCGCCGCCTCCACACGTGGCGAGGGTGCGAGCGGAGAGGCCGAGCTTTCCTTCACGCTGCGCGTGGGCGATTTCGCGCAGCTGTCGAGCCTGCTGCACCGGATCGCCGCGCTGCCGAATGTGCTGGATGCGCGGCGCATCGGGGCCGGCGCAGTAGCATAAGGGACGCTCTGAATATCCGGCCGGTGCCGGCAGAGTGTCGACCCAGGCGAAACGCAGGCGAGGAAAGCGCACGATGGAAATCCCCGGTTACCGAATTCTCAAGCCCCTCGGCAAGGGCGGCATGGCCAGCGTGTATCTCGCCGTGCAGGAATCGGTGGACCGCGAGGTGGCGCTCAAGATCATGGCGCCGCACCTGCTTGCAGACGAGAGCTTCGGCGATCGTTTCCTGCGCGAAGCCCGCATCGCGGCCAAGCTCCATCACCGGCACGTGGTGGGCGTGGTCGATGTCGGCAAGCACGAGCAGTTTCACTACATCGCGATGGAATTCCTGCCTGGCGGACCCATCCAGCACAAGCAGGGCGAGGGCGTCGATCCGCTGTTCGCCTTGCGGGTCACCCGCGAGATCGCACGCGCCCTGGCCTACGCGCATAGCAAGGGCTTCATCCATCGCGACATCAAGCCCGACAACATCCTGTTGCGGGCAGACGGCAGCGCTGCGCTGACCGACTTCGGCATCGCGCGCGCGGCCGACTCCGCGACCAAGATGACCCGCGCCGGTTCGGTCGTGGGCACGCCGCACTACATGAGTCCCGAGCAGGCCCGGGGCCAGCCGCTCGACGGTCGCGCGGACATCTACAGCCTCGGTGTGCTGCTGTACGAACTGCTGGTGGGTCACGTGCCTTTCCAGGCTGACGATCCGCTGGCCATCGGCATCATGCACATCACGGCGCCCGTCCCCGAGCTGCCGCTGAGCCTGGAGCCGCTGCAGGACCTGATCGACCGCATGATGGCCAAACAGGTTGGCGATCGGTTCCAGAACGGCGACGACGTGGCCGAAGCGGTCTCACAGATCGAACTCGACATCGCCGAAGGCGATCTGCCCGAGCTGATGACGCCCGATCCCGCGCAGCGCGAACGTATCCTCGCCTCGCTGTCGTCGACGGCACGCATCACGCGCGTCACGCCGGCGGACGTGGCGGCAGCTCTTCCGGGCGGCCGCGCGGATCCCATCACCGAGAAGTCCCAGGCCGCGATGGCCGGGACCGCCGTGATGCCGCAGCTGGTGGGCACGGCCGTGCTGCCGACGCTGACGGGAGCAGACGCTGCCACGATGCCGCTGCCGCGCGTGGCGGCCGAGCCGCGCACGCAGCAGCGCACCAAGCAGAGTGCGGCGGTGCGACCGCGCACGCGTGGTGACATCAAGCCCGTCGCGGAAGGCGATGTTGCAGCCTCTGTCGACGCCGCAGCAGCTGCGCGCTCGAAGAAGCCGATCTTCATGGGCATCGCCGCTGCGGTGGCGGTACTGGCGCTCGTGCTGTTCTTCGCGCGCGAGCCGCTGCGCGAGATGCTGGCACCCAGCGACCTCAACACCCTGCTCGACAAGGCCGAGATCGCCATCAGCCAGAAAAGGCTTGTGGGCGAAGACGGCGACAACGCCGACGCGATCTATCGGAGC
>JBBQNY010000134.1:0-7845 GCA_038330365.1 Lysobacterales bacterium
GATTGCGTGTCGGCGTGATTGCGGACACGTCCTTCAATGGCACGATCCACTTGAAAAAACCGCTGCGCACTTCGAGCTGTCGCGCATCCAGCTCATAGCGGGTCGTGAGAAGGAGATGCACGGGAAGACCGACTCCGAACACCGCGATCAGCGCCGCAAGCCAGGCTGTCTGCTGCGGGTCGACCGTTGCGGTCTCGTAGAGCCCGAACATCGCCAGGATCAGCGCCGCCGCGAGTACCGCGATCAGCCATGCATCGATTTTTGAACGGTACTCGGTGCTCATCGCGATGGTCCGCAGTTTCAATGGGTGGAGGAGATCCGCTACGAGCGCGGGCTCGGGTGGCCGGTGGTGGGGCCAGGCTCGCGAAACCGTGCGGAGCTTTTGTCAGCGCACTGTCCAGGTTGAGCCTGATCGAGCGACGACGAACTCTCGGCTTCGACAGATTTCTGTTCCCCGCGCGGACGCAGTCCACTGTCTCACTTGAGCGGCCGGACAGCAGAGTCCGCGCGCGCTGCAAGGAAGCCCATGCTGACCGGCTTGCTGCATGCGCCGACCGTCGAAATCGAATAGACGCGACCATCCAGCGTATCCCACTGCAGCACGTGCACGCCCGAACCCACATCGCGGGCGGCCGGCCCCAGCACTGCCACGATGCGTGCGATGGACATCGACGGCGTGATGTCCCTGAGCCTGGTGGGCGAAACCGTCACCGCGCGCGCAGCAACAAACGATGACTGCCACGCGCAGTCGCAGGCCAGCGCTGCGGGCGACTGGAAGAGCAGCGCAATGAACAGGATGACGCGCACGCTGCGGAACCCTGCACCCACGCGATACCCCGCCCCACCGCGGCAGAACGCTCCCGGAATGCACAAAGCCACCACCCGGCTACCAGAAACCGTCATCGCGGCGCTCACTGACCGTCTTCAGGCGATGCTTCGCAATCGTGCGAATCAGCTCCTCAGGCAAGGGCTCACTGTAAGGGATCTGGAGAAAATTCCGGGTGGTCCTGTGCCCTTTCAGCTGCTTGCGGAAGGCCTCCAGCGCCGCAGGGCCCGGTGCGAAACTCAGATGCGCCTTGCAGGCGGAAAACGCAAACAGGAATCGCGGCTCGACAAAGAATGGATTGCCCCACTTGATCGCTTCTTCCGCGTCCGGCGCAACGCTTTTCAGGATCGTGTAGATCCTGTGCAGATGGGCCTGCCCCTCGCCCGGAGCCGCCTCGATGTACTCGGCAATTGTGCTCGGGCGCTTGCCTTTCATCCGCTCCTCCGCCGGTTTGATCAGAACATTGTGGCGCAGCCGGCGCGCCTGTCGGGCGACGTGCACTCCAGTCTCAACCACGCATCCCGTGCAATGCGAAAGCCGGTCTCGAAAATGGTTTCATGGCGGTCGCTGCGCGACCAGAGCGAACCGGGGTCGTCGCCGAACTGGAGTCCACCCGGCTGGGTCGCAAGGAAACTGGCCGACTGACTCCCGGCGACGCGCGCCAGACCCGGGCCTTGAACAGCGAAGTCGGACCTTGTCCGGACACCCGCAAGCGTGCCCGTGCCGGGATCAAGCAGAGCCGCCCGGCGACTTCGGCCGGGATAGACGGGCGCGCGGCACGGAAATGTCGAAATGCAGCACATCCTCCCGAATCCCGAATTTCGTGTACAGCGCTATCGCGGGATCGTCGACGGTATCGGCCTGCACGAAGATCACGTAGGCGCCGCGCAAGGATGCGACGCGCTGGAGGTCCGTGATGAGCGCGGTGGCGATGCCCTCGCGCCGGTGCGCGTCGGCCACTGCCAGGTCGTAAATGTAGATCTCGCTGCGTTCCTGTTCGAACTTGGGCAGGACGTAGGCTGCAATTCCTCCAACAACCGCGTCGCCCTTCAGTGCGGCCAGCGCGATGAACCCCTCGCTTGCCAGCAGACGCTCCAGATAGGTCTTGCCCGGCTGGGCACCACTGTAGGTCGGCACGTCCTCGAATGCCTGCCCGAACATGGCCAGCATGGCCCTCATCAACGCCTCGTCTTCGGGACCAAGCGCACGCACCGATAACACTGCAGTCGACAAGCGGGGTCTCCTGAGAAATTGGCCGGGGATGCTGACCTGCGTCGAAATTCTGGCGCCACCCAGGCCGTGACTCTCGGTTGAATGTCTCGTTTCGAGCTGACCTTTCCGGATTGCAGGATCCAGTCCGACGACCGACCCGAACGACAGGCATCGGAATGCCGCCGCTACTTGCGAATGAAGTGGCCATCGAACGCAACCGTCCATTCACCAGCGGAGTTGGTGGATTCCCAGAGTTGCCTGACGCTGCCGTCCCTATTCGGCGTCCAGGTGATCCGGTGCCGGGTGGGTCGGCTCTTCGCTACAGCGGTCTGGCCGGCCAACACCATTTTTCCGTCGACCATGCCGCCTTCGAGCAACAGCAGCAGGCCGGTGGAATCAACCCAGGTCTGATGCCAGGTTCCTCTCGATCCATCGAAAATATTCAGGCTCTCCCCCTGGTAACCACGGCCGGTGTCGTAACGCTCATGCACTACGCAGCCGCCGTACTCCGCCGTGATGCTGTTGGAGCCCGCAATTTTTCCGTCCACGCCGCGGACCTCCCACTCGCCCAGCAGAAAGTCGAATGCCCTGTGTTCAATTGCAGTGCAGGGCTTGGGTGGCGTCTGCGCCCATAGCGAAGCGCTCAACATCAGCGCCGTGACTGCGAGCAGCATTTTCATGGTCTGCATGACTGCGTCCTCGTGGATTGCACGATCAATCCCAGGCCGGCCCGTCGGAACTTCCCGGACGCGACAACCAAACCACCCATAAGCCGGAAAGAAGTGGCAGCAATAGCGCGACGCACAGCAGGCACTTGTTGAGCCAGTCATACACGGGTAGTGGTCCGTCGGGGATAAACCAGATGAACACACATGTCAGAGCCGCGAAAATCGTGGCGATCACGGCGATATCCCAACGCCGCTTGAGTGAAATGGCAACGATGAGCACAAGGGCGACCGCGATCAGATTGAGCGCTGGAACAAGAATAAGCCCGCTGTCTGAAGCCAAAGCGATGCTGCTGCAGGAGAGCAGGCACAGGAAGTGAATCATTTTCCGACTTGCTGACATGGCACCTGACAGCCTGAGTTGAGCGGGGTCGCTGATCGGACCGCCGTATTACACATTAACGTGCAATCCGTGGCGGCGCGGGCTCAGCTTGAGCGGACGCCTATACGTCGCCAGGCGCACGCTTCCGCATGAAACGCTGTGCAGCCACTTCCCAGTTCTGCCCGTCAAAACGGTCCACCGTGAGCTGTGAAGGGTCCACTCCCTGCAGGCAGCGAACATTCACCACCCAGGCTGTCGGCGCGATGCGGGGATGACTGAACGTGCTCACGCCACAGTGCATGCACGAATAGTGCCTGGCGGTCATTGTTCCAAACTGGTAGAGCAGGAGTTCGTCTTCCCCGCTGATGATCTTGAAGTGCTTGTCGTCTGTCCCGTGCCATAGAGCGCCTTTGAGACTGCAAAGGGAACAGTTGCACACAAGCACCGAGTCGATTTCGCCGTAAACCTCAAAGGCAACTCGCCCGCAGTGGCACGAACCTTGATGTGATGCAGCCATCCCGCAATCTCCTCGTCAACGGTCCAACGCCTCGATCGAAGCCGCCCGGGTGTCGTCGGTTCGATCGACGGGCCCAGCCTCCTGCTGCAATGCAGCCTTCGCTAAAGGTACAAGCCCATCGCCGCAAGCACCGCGACTCCAAGCAGGCCGAGCCAGCCAGGGTGGCGGCCCCTGGTGCCAACGAGAACGAGCAGTGAGCTCGCCGTCATCGACGCTACCAGCAGCAGGACGATGATCGATTGCGTCGCATGACCCATGGAAGCGCGCGAGAGCCAGATCAGTAGTGCGGCCATGCCCCAGCCGATAGCGGTCACGACGTGCCAGGTTGCCCAGAGGATGCGCACATGACGCTCGCGCAGGACCGTTCCACCATTGGTGGGCACAAGGCCTGCAGCCCGCATGCGGGAAAAGACCAGCACCTCACCGAGAATGGAGTGAACCAGTCCAACAATAAAGGCCAGGACCCCGGCTGCCGCAAAGTATCCGTTCATTGAATTTCCTCAATTCGCTCCGTGTCAGGCCAGCGCGTGCGTCAATCGGCGCGCTGCAGCTGCGTCCGCGCGAAAGAGCTATTGGCCATCGCCATCGCCGACAGGCGCGCCGCGCGATGTGCGAAGAAACGCTGCAGCACCGCAAGCCCCACAATAGGCCAGACGGCCGCGAGATAGCGGTCGCCGCGAAACAACACCGAGAGGACAAGCGCCACGACAGTCGCGAGCAACAGGCCAGCTGAGGCGCGGAGCACAAACTGCCGGCAAGCGTCTGCGACCCCGATGTAGCCCGCGCGACTGGCAAGCGTCGTGAGGGTGCCAACCGCCAACATGAGGATGAATATTGCAGACTCGCGCAACTGGTCATACAGCTTCAGGTACCACCACTGTTGCGTGACGAAAGCCAGGCCGCCGAGGAGCAGATAGAGATTGGCCGCGAGAACCAGACGGTTTGCGGGGCGGGATTGCGGCAGGATGATGACCAACTGGATGAGCGCCGCAATGGATGCCAGCTTGAATGCGACTTCCCAGCGATGCTCGTCTGGCGCGCCGTTCCAGAATGCATAGGTCGCAAAGAGCGACAGCGGAATGAACTGGATCAGCGCAAAGATCCATTTCGGCACGACGTACTCTCCTGCGGCGCATGGCGCTTGAATGAATCGGCGTCGCGCAGTAGCGGGGCCTTGCGCCAGCGTAACGCACGAAGCTTTCAAGCGGTGTGGGCTTGAGGACGCCGACACCCTTCAGGCGTTGTTTCTATCCAGTGAACTTGTGGCGTGCTCGATGCAACCGTGTGCAACGCCTTCCCGCGGCTCTCAGGAAACGGCGCCGACTTGAACGAATCGTTGAGAGTCATCTCTACGGACCAGGAACACGGATTCTGTGCAGATCTCTCCCTTGTACTCGGCTTGCCGCGTGCCCAGCTGATTGAATCCCGCCCGCCTCAGGGCTGCAAGACATGACCCGTTGCGGGTATCGGTACTCGCCTCAATCTCAAGGACAGAGGTTGATGCGAACAATAGCTCGACCAGGCCACGCAGGCTCTCGGAGCCATATCCTTTGCCTTGGGCGATGGGCGCGATGCTAAGTCCGACTTCAGCTCTCTGGCAGTCCGATGAGAGCCATATCCCCATGTCACCGACCAGGGTGTCAGTCGCGAGATCTGCGATCGCCAGTTGCCGCCAGGTACCTGGCACATGAGTCGACTGATCGCAATGCGACGCCAGATAGTCGGTGGCTGCAGCACAGCTCATGGGCTCCCAACCCTGGTACCTGGCCACCGCTGGATCACTGCGGTACTGATGGAAAATCTCGAGATCGTCTGGCCGTAGCGTACGAAGGCGCAGCCGACCAAGACGATGTGGCAGTTTCTCAAACATGGCGAAGTCTGCCATGACGACCAGAAGGCCATTCACCCACTGGGTTCAGCGAAGCGCCAGGTCGGAGCGGCGGCAAGTTCAAGCAGGGCAGCGATGCGGTGCCGGCTTGGACGAATTGCCAGGCGCGGCCATTGCTCCCAGCGCATAGCCCAGGCCCAATGCAAAACATAGTGCCGAAGTGACGATGATAAAGGCATCGACGTCGCGGCAATCGCAGATGCCGGAAAGTGCGCCAGGACGCCATACGATCAGAGGGATGAATAGCAGGCCGCGCAGTATCAGGACCATGGCAATGCAGGCGAGCCCGAGCCGCAACAAGGGCAGGCGGCGAATGACGCCAGCGCCGGAGAAAGCGTATGCAGCCAGGAGTGCCAGGAAAGCGGCGATGACCATGCAGCTGATTGGCGCGCGAACATTGCCGGCGCGAGCCATCTCTACCAGTCCTCGTGGCGCGCCAAAAAAGGCATACCAGTCCGGCCCACCGAAGATGATGGCAACGTGGAGTGCTGCGCCTGCGCACGCAACATTGCCAACGAGCAACAAGTAGCTTTTCACAAATCGCGACATGAACTTCCGGCGTCTGACGACTTGAAACGAGCCGTACCGTGGGCGACGGCTTGAAGGATTGACAAGAAACTTCCTTTATCCGCGCTGGAATTTCGTGGCCACTCAGCCCGTCAGCCTCTGGTCGATGTTACGGGTTTCGAGCCAGCTTCGGCGAACCTGGGCTGGGGGTTGGTAGCGGGGGGCGATGGGCGCTGGGCGCTGTGCGGCTGCTGTTCCCTGTAGAACTGCCGCCAGCGCTCGATCAGCACCGTGACCTCGGTACACATCCCGTGAAAATGGCACCTGCTCCACGAAATCGAACGATGGGTAAAGCCGGAGAGGCATCACGGGGCCCGGTTGTTCACGCGCGGCCATCGGAGGAGACGCGCTTGGCGAATTTCACGGCTGGCCCGGACCGCATACAAGTCGAGCACATCGGCGGAGAAAGTTCAGACACGAACGTTGCCTAGCCAAACGGTTGCACTTTCACGTCACCGGGGATGACACTCGGCTGCGCTGCTGCGCCCAAGAGCGCGGCCAGGAAAAGAACTGATGAATCACGTGGATCCCAACGCGTGAAGTTGGCGGCGCGCGGTACGCGAGTCCGCTCGAACGATTTGTTTGGGCCCACAGGTCGCGGGGCGTGAGGCCCGTGCGCTTCGCGACACGAGCGAGCATGCGAGGCCCGACCTCTTCGCCGTCGTGAAAGGAAAATGTGTAGTCGGGCCAGCCGTCACGCGCGAGGGTGCGGTGGGAGCCAGACTGTCGCTTGACGTTCCAGCCGAGACGTAGGAGCGCTTGAAGCAGTGAACGTGCACGGACTGACGGCCAGATGCTCACGCAGCCACGGGCAAGGTCAAACTGAAGGGCACCGGCGCAGCCTCACCATGTTCGATGCGCTCCGCGAGCACGCGCAGCGCCAGCACTTCAGCCTTTGCCATTGCCTCAGTTTCCGACGCGCCGTACACCAATACGCCAGGGAGCTCTGGAACCTCGGCAAGCCAGCGACCGTCCTCTTCGCGCTCGACCGTTAGTGTCAGCTGCATCGAGCAATGCCTTTGAGCTTGTCGGGTCGAGTTTACCGCACGTTCGCTCTGTAGGCCCAACGCCTGAGTTAAGCCGGCCCGCTCAGCTGAAATAAGTTTTGGACGCGATGCCGATGCGGGCTCGGCTTGAACGAATTGTTAGGGCCCAACCATCAAAGGCAGGCCCCTGCATATCCACAACCTATAAAAACTAATTGAATTGCGGCGACAGGCACAGTGAGGTATCCGACAAGCATAGCGATACCGACAACTCGACGAGATGACCAAGCTGTGGGCGCGAAAGACGCCGTACTTAGCACCGCAAGCGACGGCAGAACATAGGCGGCGAAGCCCATTGGAAGGACGAACCACTCGCGAGCAGTCCACACGAATGTGCCTTGAACATAGCGCGCAGATGGACCGGGATAAAGTGCTGCGATAACGGCAGCCGTGGCTACAGCAACGACAACAACGCTGAGAACAAGGAGTAGCGGCCGCCTACGATCACGCGCGTGCTGCCGAAGCAAGAACCAGACTGCTAAGCCAGGCAGCGGGACGAGAATCACAAGAGTAAACAGGAGTGCAGCCATTGGGGCCTAACGCCGTGTTAAGCCGCCGCCGCGCGAGGCGCAACGGGGAAGCGATGAAGTGAGTTCGGCGGTCGGCTTGAATGTTGGAATGGACTTCCCCCGCGCCACTCGGCTTCGTTGAGCCACACTGAAGATCCGGTCATCAGTCACGTTCACAGGAGGAGTCCACCATGAATGCTACGACGGTTTCAATCGATCTCGCAAAGGATGTC
>JBBQNY010000135.1:0-7830 GCA_038330365.1 Lysobacterales bacterium
TAATCGCGCGTTATGTCGAGCAGCCCGCCAGAGCCCCGTGAGCGCACGCGGCAAGTGCCATGCAGCGCGTGGACTGCATGCGCGACACGGGGACGGGGGATGGGTGCGACAACGGAGCGGCAGGCGTGCAGTGCGCGTGCGCTCTGCACGCCTGCCCGGATACTGCATGCGCACTCTGCGCAGCAGTGTGCGCGCAATCGCGAGGCAGGACGCCGAGCGTGTACGGGCTTGCCGCATGCTGCAACGGAGGCGGCCAGGGACGGCCAGAGGCAGCCGGCGCGACGCTTGCGCAGGCGTAGCGGAGCGGCTGAATGCCGCGCAGCGTAGCCGGCCGCGCATGCGTCGTGACGGCGGTGGGAGTGCGACACGCTGCGTCGATCGTGCGCAGTCGCGGGGTCTTGCGCTGAGTGTCACGGTGCTTGCGGAGGCGATGGTTCGGAGCGTCGCTCTCCCGCACGATTGCCGCAGCGATTCACCGGTCGGCTTGAGCGCGCAGCGCTAAGCCGCCGGCGCGGAGTCGTCCGGTTCGCGCGTCGATGGCGCGGTCCGGCGCGTGAGCTTCGCGGCCGGATGGGTCGCCGCATGCACGGCTTTCAGCTGCGCGATCGCGACATGCGTGTAGATCGCCGTCGTGCTCAAGTGCGCGTGGCCCAGGATCGCCTGCACGAAGCGCACGTCGGCACCACCTTCGAGCATGTGCGTCGCGAGAGAGTGCCGGTAGATGTGACACGCGCCCGGCTTGTCGATACCAGCCTCACGGATGAGCTTCTTCATGCGCTCGGTGAGCTGGTTCTTCGTGATCGGATAGCCGTCGGGGCGCAGCCACAGCCGGCCGTCATCGACGCCGGCCAGCCACTGCGGTCGCACCTCGTCGCGATACTTCACGAGCCAGGCGAGCGCACGCTCGCCAATCGGCACGACCCGATCCTTGCGTCCCTTACCCTCGCGCACGAACACGATGCCGCCGTGCTCGTCGACCGAGCCGGCCGTCATCGCCAGCAGTTCAAACCGGCGCACGCCGGTCGAGTACAGCGTCTCGATGATCGCGCGATCGCGCAGCCCGACGTCGCCGTAGATCGCCACATGCCGCAGCACCTGCTCGATCTCCCCGATCGTGAGCCAGTACCGCGGCAGGCGCTGCGGCACGCGGGGCAGGTCCATATCTGCCGCGGGATTGGCGTCGAGGCGTCCCTCACGCACCAGCCAGCGGAACAGCGCATTGATCGGCAGCAGCAGTTGCACCTGGGTGGCCAGTGCCAGCGGCCGGTCGTCCCGCGTGCGGTGATGGTGCAGGTGTCGCTGATAACGAGCGAGGACCGGCCGCGTGATCGCGGCAGGCGCCAGCTCGCGTTCCTCGCACCACACGATGAAACGCCGCAGGCCACGCCTGCGCGTCTCGACGGTCGCGGGGGTCAGTCCGCGGACCGCGCTCGCTTCCAGGAACTGCGCGAGCAACGGCGCCCACGCGCTCACGGCGTGGCCGTCGCGCCGTTCGCACTACGTCGCGCCGTCGCGTGCGCTGTCCCCGGTAGTGGCGTTTCAGCAAAAGCAGCAACTAAAGGAGAAAAAGCCGCGTCCGTGCTCGCGTGGAGCGGTGTTTCCACAGCCCGACCGGACCCCGACTGCACCCCGACCATGGCCCGACCGGACCCCGACCGCGCATCGTTTTGCCCCGACCGGTCAGGTGTCGTAGTCGTACCGCACAGCGCCTCGACATCGAGCAGGCCTATGAGCTGGCGATCCGCCGCATCCAGACGGCCATCAAACACGAGTTCAAAGAGGTGGCGCTGTCCTTGCCGATGCGCGATCAGATATTCATGATCTTCCAGACGTGCCAGATGCAACTTGAGCTGGGTGTCCCCGCAGCGCGTGTGCTCGCGCAGCTCGCGCCGCGTGAATCGCACCAGGTGCCGGTCGATCGCCTGCACGGTGGCCTGTCGCTCGACAAACGCCGTCACCTCGCCGAGTACGCGCCGCGTCTGCGGCGGCAGCTCGTCCAGCGAGCGGCCCAGTACATCGTGCGCCAGCCGGTTGGCGAGTGCGATGTCGTCGAGAGTGACTTCGATGTATTCGATCGGCTCGCCGCCGTCGCCGCCGCTGCGCTTGAGCGGTCGCTGATGCTGGTGCAGGAACGCGATGGCATCGATCAGCGTCAGGTACTTGGCATGATCACGCCGCATGCGCGTCGATTCCGACCGAAACGTCAGCTGCTCGGCGTACGGGTTCACCACCGCGACCGGCCGCAACAACTGCTGTGCGGCGCGATGCAGGCTCCGCACCGTTTCGGCGTGCCGGGTCGAGACCAGTCCCGCGAGGGTGCGCGACGTGCGCTGCCGCTGGTGGATCGCTTCGGTCTGTTCGCGACTCTCGTTGATCGTGAGCACCATGCAGCGATTCAACAATTCCTCGTCGAGATCGATCGCGGTGCTGGTGAGGAACAGCATGACCGGGCCCTCAACGCGGTATTCCTCGGTGACCAGCTTGCCGGTGGTCGGATCCTTGCCGGTACTGGCAATCGTCAGCTCGCCCTGGCTCTGCAACAGCTTGAGCGCGTAGGCGGCCTGGCGCACACCCTCTTCCTCGGCGATGGCGAGGATCTTATGTTTGAGATCGCCCTCGCCGAGATAGAACAGGCTCTGCCCGGTCATCGCCGAATAGTGAACCCGCTCGGGCTCGGGCATCAGCGACAGCAGCGCATCCATCAGCGTCGACTTGCCCGCCGCCGATGTCGACTGGATCAACACCGCCAGCGGGCGGTCGAGCTTGCGACTGACGCAGGCGAGATACCCGACCAGTGCATTGGCATCCTCGCCCACCACGCCGATCGCGGCCACGTCGGCGACGATGCGCGTGGCAAGCTCCGGGTCGCGCAGCAGCGCCAGTGGGGCAGCGCTCAGTTCCGGGGTCAGCGCCGCGGCGGCGATCTTTGGCGTCACGGCCCCGCGAATCGCGCTCTCCTGCAATGTCTCGAGCTGCATCAGCACACGTGCGAGATCGCGCTCGATCACCGACTCTTCGACGCCGAGCGCGAGCGCGGTCTGTTTGACGAACACCTGCCGCGCCTTGGCCGCGTACAGGTCAAATGTGTCGATGTGCAGGCTCTCGCCTGCGCTGGCGAGGAGATTGACCTTGAGCGTGTCGATCGAGAGATTCTTCGCGAGCCCGCGTACGCGGTAACGTCGCTCGCCGAATGCGATAACGACCTGCTCGGCGCTGACCTCGGCCGTGCTTGCCACCGGCGCTGCGCTGTCGATCGGCGCACCAGGCGGTACAGCGATCGACGCAGCGGCTAAAGGAAAACCCTCAACCGGCACCGACGCCAAGACTTCGGACTCGGGCATCGATGCCGACTCGGGCGCGTTGATCTGTGCTTGCGGTGCAGCGCTCACGACCGGCCGCGCCGGCGCCTGTTGCAGTAGCGTCACCTGCTTGAGCACGAGGCCGAGACTCTGCGTCGCGGGCGTGACCTTGCAGGCGTACGCGTTGGCATCGAATCCCTTCGGGAACAGCACGCGGCGGCTCTCGATCCCGTGCGCCGCGAGCTTGGGTGCCAGCACCTCGGCTGCGCGATTGCCCGCGTCATCGGAATCAAACGCGATCAACACGCAGCGCACACCGTGCACGAGCAACGCCTGCAGCAGCTCGTCGGTGAATCCGCCGACGCCGAATGCGGCAGTGACATTGCGATAACCCGCGCACCAGAATGTCAGCGCATCGATCAGCGACTCGCACAGGATGACTTCCTCCGATCCGCGCCAATCTTCGAAATTGAACACGCCACGGTGCGGACCCGGCAGATACAGATGCAGCGGCGTGCCCGGCCGCTGCTGGTCCGCAAGCTTGCGGCCGTAGACCTCGGTCACCCGACCCGCCGCATCGAACACCGGCACGATCAGCGAGCCCTGGAAATGCTCATGCCCCGACACCCGCAGGATGCCAAGCCGCTGCAACTGACCGCGCACCGCCGCCCCGGCCTGGACCTGTTTCTCCGGCAACCGGTACGCCAGCGTGCGATTGGCATAGCCCAACCGGAACCGATCGATCACGTCGGGGTGCGTCAACCCGCGCTTGGCCAGATACGCCAGCGCCTCCGGCGCCGTGCGCAAGGTCTGGTGATAGAACCCCACGACCTCATCGAGCAATGCCGGATCGTCGCCGCCCGGCACCAGTGGCGCCACCACCCGCGAGGCTGCCGCACGCGGCACGGCGGCGGCCTTCGCCGCGTCTGATCCTTCCCCTGCTGACCCGCTTTCACTCGACGATTCGGCGCGTAGCAACTCGACCGCACGCCGGAACGCCACACCCCGCCGGCGCATCACCCAGTCGATCGGCGAGCCCGCCGCCCCGCAGGCGAAACAGTGATAGAGATTCTTCGCCGGCGACACGATCAATGACGGCTCGCGATCGCCTTCGTGGAACGGACAGGGGCACGCCCAGTCCTTGCCGATGCGCTTGAGCTCGAAACCGTCGGCCTCGATCAGCCGCACCAGGTCGACCTCCGACCGCAGGCGCTCGACTTCGGAATCGGGGATGCGTGCCATTTCGGGGCTCCTCGCAAAAACCTGTCAAGAGGGTTGGCAGGAAAATAACCCGTTCGCAGAGTACCCCATAGTAGGGTACTGTCAACTCCATCGCCGGGAGACGACGCCTATGCTGCCCACCTCCGCTCACACGCTTGACCCGACCATGGCCGTCGTCACCGACAAGAACTTCTATCGCGAACTCGGCCAGCGCATCGCCGAGCGACGCCGGGCACACGGCATCACTCAGGTGCAACTGGCCGAAAAGCTCGGCGTCGCGCAGCAGACGCTGGCGCATTACGAGGGCGGTTCGCTGCGCGTCGCCGTGGCCCTGCTGCCGCCGCTGGCGCGCACACTCGGAATGTCGCTCGAGGAACTGGTCGGCGAAGACTCCAAGAGCGCTAAAGCCGGAGGCAAGCGCGGACCGGCGCCGAGGATTCAGCAACAGCTGGAGCGCGTCAGCGCGCTACCGAAAGCCAAGCAGAAGTTCGTCAGCGAAATGCTCGACTCGGTGCTGGCGCAGGCTGGCCGCTGATGTCGGTGCTGGCGTGGCTCAACGCCAACCAGGGTGCGGCAATGGCGGCACTGACGGCCGTGTATGTGTTCGCGACGCTATCGATGATGCGCTCC
The DNA here is from genome assembly GCA_038330365.1 of Lysobacterales bacterium. Lineage (GTDB taxonomy): Bacteria > Pseudomonadota > Gammaproteobacteria > Xanthomonadales > Ahniellaceae > JBBQNY01. Next base: position 5,151 of record JBBQNY010000135.1, read on the forward strand.
ATGGGCCGGTCGAATCGACTGGCGCAACAGAGCCTCGCCCAGAGCCTCGCACTCGAACAGCGCCGCTCACGACCGTACGTCGTGTTCGATCTCGACTTCAACAACGAACACAGCGGCATCGTGCATGCCGTCTTGTCGAACATGGGTCGCACCGCCGCATACCGCGTCAAAGTGACCGTGGAACCGAGCCTCTTGGTGCAGTGGGACTCGGAGCCTGCGCATCCGACGGGGCTGACCGCACTGACGATGGCATCGTTGGCGCCGGGGCATCGGGAAGTCGATTTCCTGGCCACCATCCCGGACTTCCACACCCGCTATCCCGATCCCAGGTTCACCGGTGAGATCGTCTACGAGGACGCCTCCGGCGAGCGCTACCGCGAGCCCATCTGCTTCGACTTCAACTACCGCAAGGAAGTCGCCGGTATCACCAAACATCGCGTGCCGGAAGAGCTGCGCAAGCTGCACGACCAGCTCCGCGAACTCACGCGCGTCGTCGAAAAGATCGCAGCGAAGCGCACCTGACTCGCCAACGCCATCAGGAAGTCACTCTGACCCCGTTCGCCGCCGTTGCGCGGCGTCGAAATGGCGACCCCTTTTCGCCAAACAGTGTCGCCAACCCGAAACCTACAAAAAAGGCGACGTACGGCCCAACTGCAAGCACGTACGCCAGCGGCTCTGGCGCCACCCATATCTCCACGGCAAAAAACTTCCAGCCGAAGTAGACGATGAATCCAACGAGAACAACACTGCGATATGGGCTGGGGGCGACAGACTTAGCAAGTCTGTACGCAATCCACCCCAGCAGAGCGCCGTGCAGGAACTTAGGCACAAAAAGCAGCGGCAGCGACGCAACACTGCCGATGGCGCCAATACTCAAAGCCATCCAGCTATCCGCCAACGTGACCAGATAGAGATCAACCGCTCCGCCAATCACCACTGTCATGGCAGCCCAAGCGATCCCGACTAGCGTTCTATGAGTAGTCTTCATCGGAGTGACTTCACCCATTCAAGGCACTTCAACGCGAGGATCGTTCCGCTCGCCCTTGTGTGCTCGAACTCTCTGTCCATATCGATTCTGGAGTAGCTGTCAATGGTTTCTCGACTGGTTCTGATGCGCAAAAAGGATCGCGGATTTCCGCACTCATTCTCAGTGCACATCTCAAGCAAGTGGGTTAGCTGCTGAACTTCGTACGTTTCCTTGTAACTACGGACTCTTGTTGCCCAGCAATCACCGGACTGAGTTCCAAAAATCATTGCACCCCAACCGCCGCCTTGCGAGCTATGCGGACGCCCCATCATGGGCCTACCTGGAGCTGGGGGGTCTGCTGACACACGATGTAGGTACCAGCCAGAGTCGCTTAGCAGATCCCGCCCGGTCATGACATTTTCCGTGCCTCCGGGAATCGTAATCAAGGGCCGACATTGCGGCGCTAACCCCGATGGATCGAAGTACGTCAGTGGGCTCGCAAAGGAGTACCGATACGTATTCAGTCCGCCCTTTAGCCCAATCGGATCGCTCTCGACGTAACGTCCCGTGCCGGGCTCATAATCCCGGAAGTAGTTGTAGTTCAGCCCGGTGTCCGCATCCGCAACCTGGCCCGGAAACCGCAGCGGCTGCGTGAAGTGCACGGAGTTGCCATCCGGGTCGGTGTCGGGTGCGGCCTCGCCAAATGCATCATCAATCAGGCTCCATTTCCAGATCGCGCTGCTGGTCGCCGGATCGATCGCTGCACGGGGCGTGCCGAGATGGTCGGGCTCAAGGTAAGCCAGCGCTGCGGTGGTGCCGGTCAGCATCGCCACGGGCAGGTCATCCAGCCACACGACTTCCCTTATCGCAGCGCCGGTCTCGCTGTACTCACCGAGCACATGCCCGGCCTCGTCGAACACGGTCAGCACTTCGGGAGTGCTGCCGGTGAGGAAGCTCCGCACCCGCTCGCCTCTTGCGTTGTAGCGGTACTCGCGCTGCAGCGTGCCGGAAGTCTTCGTCTCCACCATGCGCCCGGCGGTGTTGTAGACGTAGGTGCGATCGCCGCGCGTCAGCGTGTTGCCGGCGGCATCAAAGGTCCGTGCGGCCCCGCCCACCGCCGTCAGGCGATGATTGCCCGTCGGGTAGGTGTAGGCCGTGCTGGTGCCCCCGACCTGCTTCGAGAGCCGGTTGCCGGTGTCGTCATAGGCAAAACCCTGGATCAGGGTCTGGTCGGGTTCGCGCACCGCGGTGAGGCGATTGAGCGCATCGTAGTCAAAGGCATTGCCGTCCGCGCCCGAGGTCAGGGCGGTGATGTTGTCGAGGGCGTTGGTGGTGAAATCGAGATCGAGCCCGCCCGAGTTCGTGCTGGCAATGGCATCGATCGCGTAGTCCTGATCAAAGCTGGATCGCATGGTGGCCAAAGCATATCGCCTACTTCACTCACCACGCGGATGTGGCAATACAAGACCTGCTCCGTGCTCGCACGTCATCGTGGCACCTGACTTAATTACCTCCGTCCCCTTTTCGCCCCGATCCCGCTTCTGCCTTTTCGCGCAGGTCGACCAACCCCCGCACGCCTCCTCTCCTGACAGGTAAGGAGGCGCGCGGAGTTGGCGGATCAGCCTTCCGTGGTGGCCGGTGATTCCGCGTCGTCCGCCGCTGCCGCGGGTGTGCCACTGAGTACGGCCATGTCGGCATCGCTCAACTCGACCG
>JBBQNY010000136.1:0-7815 GCA_038330365.1 Lysobacterales bacterium
GCGTCGATCGGAATTTTCCAGCCACGGTCCGGCGACGGTTTATGAAGCGCCTCCATTGACCTCCAGGCTGTTGGTGACCGGTCGCTGGCCGACTCGAAAGCGCTAATTGGCGAAGATATTGTTGAGGCCAGGCTCCCTAGAGCGTGCGATGTGCAATGACCCAGGGATGCTCGGCGCCGATCGCGGATGAAAGATTTGCGAGCACCGCGGCATCCGGCGGTGCGCCGGCGAGGCGCGCGCGCCACAGCGCGAGCAGGCTGGGATCCATGCCGGTGCCGTCGATGGCGTCGCCTGCGATGTCAATCGCGGCGCGCGCAAGATTGTCGGCGTACACCTGATTGCCGCGCGCATCGATGGTTTCGGCGAGAACCAGCAGCATGCGGACGGCATTGCGCTGGGGCATTGCTCCTTTGTTCGCGCTCTCTTTCGCGGCGTTGACAACGGTGCTCAGCCCGGTCTCATCGGGCGCAGCAAGAAATGTGAGTACGCCACGAAACCCGGTGCCCGCTGCCAGCAAGGGCGGTTGCGCCGCGAGCTGGGGGGCGATGGCATCGAGTTCGCCTTGCGCGCGGGCAATCTCGCCCGCAATCGTGAGGGTGTCGACCGAGCTCAGGCGCACCCGCAGGCAGTCGAGACTCGTCGGTCCCACGGCCTTGCACATGATCGAGACTGCCGCATCGACGACGGCGACCGCCTCACCACGCCGCGCCAGCAGAGCCAGCGCCTTCGCCTGCGTAATGTCGCGTGCCGCTCGCGAAGCCGGTGGCTCGGTCGTGCCGGCATCGGTGTTGATGGCCTGCATGCCTGCCACCGATGCAAGCAGTTCGCCGCGCAGAAACTGCGCATTGGTGCGCACGGTGGCCACACTGCGCATGGACGCATTGGCCGCGACGCCGGCGTCCTCCCACACTTTGCCGGCCTCCGCCGCCAACTCGGCGGCCGCACCCAAATCACCGAGCTGCAGCAGGGCAACCGCGGCACTGCCCAGGGTGGAACCGCGCTCGAATTCGCTGATGTCGGTGGCGTCGCGCGCCTGCTGCGCCGAGCGCAGCGCGGATTGCTCCGAGGCGGCGGCGTCGCCTCGGGCCCGCTGCAATTGGCCGCGCAGCATCTCGATGCGAGATTCCAACCCGCCACCGCGTCGCTGTTCTGCGCTCATCGCCTTCTCGGCAGTTTCGACCGCAGCTTCCGCCACGTCCAGTTCACCTACCCGGATCGCGGCGAGCGCCTCGTTGCTGGCGGCCATCGCGCGGTAGCGGCCGGGCGCGTCCTTGAGACGGGGCTTGAGTTCATCGAGCAAGGCCAGCACGCGGGGGAAATCACCGCTGGTGACGAAGAACTCGACAATGGCGAGATCCAGCGCGCGCCTCAAGTCGGGATCCCGATAGACCCCGAGCAACTTCGGATCCGCAACAAGTTCCGTCAGACTTTCAGGAGTGAGCGCATCGCCGGATTCGGTTGCGCGATTGAGTACGGCCACGAAGTGCTCGCGCAGCGTGTCCTGGCGCTGGCTCTCATCGCGTGCCGCATCCCGTTCAAGTCGCGCGAGTTCGGCCGCCGCCGTGGCACGCGCAGATTCGCTGCGTGCTTCGCGAGCGGCAAGGTTTGCACGCTGCGATTCGTGTTCGGCGCGCTGGGCCTGCAGCACACTGACCCCAGTCGTCGCGAAGAGAGCGATCACGGCCAGGGACGCGAGCACAACCATGAGGCGATTGCGCTGCACAAAGCGTCGGGTGCGATAGCCGAGCGAATCGGGGCGTGCCCGGATGGGACGCCCTGAAAGATGCAGGCGCAGGTCCTCTGCCAATGCCTCCACCGAGGCATAGCGCCGCGCGGGCTCGCGCGCCAGCGCACGCTCCACGATGTGTTCGAGATCGCCGCGCAAACGCCTTGACCAGGTCGGAGCGTGTTGCGGCGCTGCATCGCGGTTGGCGGCGACCGGCGCGGCACCGGACGCAGCAGCGACCAGGGACAGACGCGATGCCTCCAGCACGGCGCGTTGCACATTGAACGGAGTCACCGTGCCCTCGCCGAAGGGCCGATGCCCCGTCAGCAACTCGAACAACACGACGCCGAGCGCGTAGACATCGGTCGCGGTGGTGACGGCCTCCCCGCGAATCTGCTCGGGCGCGGCGTAGTGCGGCGTCATGGCACGGGCGTCGGTCAGGGTCGCATCGCCGTCGCTTCCATCCAGCAGCCTCGCGATGCCGAAGTCGAGCAGATGCGGCCGCCCTTCGCCATCGACCATGATGTTCGATGGCTTGATGTCCCGATGCACGACCAGGCTGCGATGCGCGGCCGCCACCGCGTCGCAGACGTCGGCGAGCAAGGCTACGCGAGCCGGTAAATCCAGCGCATGCCGCGCCGCGTAGCGCGTGATCGACTCGCCTTCGATCAGCGCCATGGCAAACCACAGCTCGCCCTGCGCGGTGATTCCGCCGTCGACGAAGCGTGCGATTCCCGGATGATCCAGGCCCGCCAGGATCGCGCGTTCGCGGCGGAATCGCTCGCGCAGCGCGGTGGTCGCGACTCCCGCACGAATGATCTTGAGTGCGACCTTCTGGGTGAAATCGGCGCCCGATCGCTGTGCGCGATACACCGTGCCCATTCCGCCCTCGCCCAGTACGGTTCCGAGCTGGAAAACTCCGATCGTGTCGCCTTCGCGAGACGCCGGCTCATCCTCGAGCAATTGTCCCGCCAGCGCCAGCGCCGGCCCGCCCAGCATCTCGCCGCCACTTTCCGCACGTGTGAGCAGGGATTCGATCTCCGCACGCAGTGCGGCCTCGCCCGCGCAGGCGCGGTCCAGAAAGGCGGCGCGATCGGCGCTCTCCAGATCCAGTGCGTCGCGAAGCAAAAGCAGTGCACGTGCCGCGTCGCGTGCCTCACTCATGCGGCGGTCTCCAGCTCACGCTCAAGCAGGGCGCGTGCGGCCGTCCAGTCGCGATGAACCGTGCGTTCGGCGAGACCGAGCAGATCCGCAATCTCGACAAAGGACAATCCGCCGTAGAAGTGCATTTCAACCACACTGGCGAGACGGTCGTGCATTTTGCGCAGACGATCAATTGCCTTTTCAAGCGCCAGCACGTCCACCGCCGCAGCGCCGCCATCGGGATGGCCGGTATCGAGGGTCACCAGTGGTGCATCGCCGCCACGCTTTTCGGCCAACCGGCGCCGCGCCGCATCGGCGAGAATCTGGCGCATGGCGCGCACAACCAGGCTGACGAAATGCTGGCGATCCTGCACCGCCGCGCCCCCGCGCATCAGCTTGATGTAGGCCTCGTGCACCAGTGCGGTCGTACAGAGTGTCCGGGGTTTGCGGCCCGCGAGCTGGCGGTGGGCGAGCCGCTTCAGTTCTTCGTAGATGCCTGCGAAGAGTTGCTCGGGATCGGCTGGCTCGGACATGCGCGGAGTGTATTCGAAGCGTTTGATGCAGGAGTCTCTTTCGGCGGCATCCCCGTGGTCCGGCGCCGACAGCAAGAGTGACAGACCGATCTTCCACCCTCATCCGACACACTTCGACCCGATTCTGAAAGTCCTGTGTTTGCGCGCTGTGGCCCGCGCGACTCAGTGCTGTGCAGAGCGGGACCGTTCGGCGACGTATCCGTGTGCGGACGGGGCGCTGCGATCCAGGCGTCGATAGCCGATTGCTTCCGCGAGGTGCGTGTCGGCGATGGTGTCCGCCGCGGCCAGGTCAGCGATGGTGCGTGCGACGCGCAGGATGCGGTGATAGCCGCGGGCGGACAGGCCGAGGCGCTCCACCGCGCGCTCGAGCAGATCCTGGCCGCCCTGCGAAAGCGCGCAATGGAGCTCGATCTCGCGCGATGCCAATAGCGCGTTGGGCTTGCCGACACGAGTGAGCTGTCGCCGACGCGCGGCCATCACGCGCTCACGCACGCTCGCGCTCGACTCGACCGGCGCGCCGCCACGCAGATCCGAATGCGGCAGCCGCGGTACTTCCACGTGCAGGTCGATGCGATCGAGCAGCGGGCCGGAGATACGACTGCGATAACGCAGGATGTGATCAGGCGAGCAGCGGCAGCGACCGCTGGTGTCGCCGGCGTATCCGCACGGGCAAGGATTCATGGCCGCGACGAGCTGGAAGCGTGCGGGAAATTCCGCCTGCCGGGCCGCGCGTGAAATAAGGATGCGCCCGGACTCCAGTGGCTCGCGCAGGACCTCGAGCACGCGCCGGTCGAACTCGGGCAGCTCGTCCAGAAACAAGACGCCATGGTGCGCGAGCGAGATCTCGCCTGGCCTCGGCACCGAACCGCCACCCACGAGTGCGACTGCGCTGGCAGTGTGGTGCGGTGCCCGCGTTGGCCGCTGACCAAAGGTGCCCGGATCGAAACCCTGCGCGCTCACGGAGGCGATCGCTGCGCACTCCAGTGCGGCGTCGTCCTCAAGCCCCGGCAGGATGCCGGCAAGCCGCTGCGCGAGCATGGTCTTGCCGCTGCCGGGCGGGCCGATCATGACCAGGTTGTGCTGCCCGGCCGCGGCCACTTCGAGCGCCCGTCGTGCGTGCGCCTGACCGCGCACGTCGGCAAGGTCGGGCAATGCAGCAGGCGTGATCGCGGGCTGCGGTGACTCGCATGCGGGAGCAAAGCCGGCGATCCCGGAAACCGCATCGGGATCCGCGTTCGCAGACTCCGACGACGGCCGGCGCCGACGCTGGCAAAGGCTCGCACACAGCGCCAGCAGACTCTCGGCGCAGAAGGCCTCGGCGGAGACGACGCGTGCCGCCTCGGCCGCATTGCCGGAGGGAACCACAATCGCGCGTCCGGCCGCCTGTGCGGCCAGTACCGCGGGCAGGACGCCGCGCACGGCACGCAGTTCACCCGACAGGCCGAGCTCGCCCACCAGCTCCATGCGTGCGAGCCGATCGCCCGGCACCTGGCCCGAGGCCACCAGTATTCCCATGGCGATGGCGAGATCGAAACGGCTGCCCTCCTTGGGCAGGTCGGCGGGCGCAAGGCTGATGGTGATGCGGCGCTGCGGATAGTCGAACTGCGCGTTGATAATGGCCGCGCGCACGCGGTCGCGCGCCTCGCGTACGGCGAGCTCGGGCAATCCCACGATCGAGGTCTGCGGCAATCCGCCGCTCAAATGCACTTCCACCGAAACCGGAGGTGCCGATACACCCACCAGCGCGCGGGTGTGGATTCGAGCGAGACCGTTCATCGCGCCGAACCGGCCCGCGTCGACGGACGCGGCGCAGTCAGCGACATTGGGGGCACTGAATACGCGTCGAAGTACCGGATGTCATCGCATCCGCCACGCTCCAGTTTGCGGTGACCGGACGCGCAGCGCGCCGCAAACTGCCACTGGCCGATCCGATCCATCTCTGCTCCCTGCGGCCATGACCCTTCTGCGACGCGTCAACGCCGGTCTGGGGCCGGATTCTTGAATGGCTCCGCTGCGAACGCGTTGCGCGCAGCGAAAAGGTCAGGGCCGCCGCGTCCATGCGGTGCCGATGACGGTGATCCTTCACCGAATCGGGTCGGCCCTGTCAGGTGATTCAGTCGCTGGTGCTGCCAAGCCCCAGCGCCTCGGAAAGTGCGTTTACTTCGTGCTCCAGCGCCTCGACTTTTTCGCGCGTGCGCAGCAGCACCATGCGCTGCACGTCGAACTCCTCACGGGAGACGAGATTCATGCGGCTGAGTCCCGATTGCAGGACGCTGCGGAAACTCGCCGCCACATCATCCTGCGCGGCGCGCGCCGAAGGTGGCAGCAGGTCGGCGAGACGGCGGGCAAGATCTTCAATGGCCTGGGGCTGGATCATGGGTGTGCTCCATTTCGTTCGAGGCCAACAGTATCCGGGCCCGCGCAGCGGCGCACGCGGCAATGCACCCGCTGCGGGGTAGGAAATCTCGCACCCCGTGCGATTGCACACATGACTTTTCGCAGAGCCCCGCGCTGCGAGCCTTCGCTAAGCTGGCCGCCCCAACCGTGGAAGACCGCCATGCTCCGACTTGCGATTGCCTGCGCGATGGCCGCCAGTGTGGCCATGACTGCCGCCGCCGCAGAGGATACGAAGATGAAAGATCAGACCTCGACGCAGTCCGCAACGGGTATCACCGCGCCGGTGGCTGAAGCGGCGAAGCCGGTGGATTCCGGACAACCGAAGGGCGATGCCGCGGGGGAAGGCGGCGACACGCAACCCGAAGCGGGCGCGGAGACTGGCGCCGCCAAGGCCGCCGCAGCGGAAGATCCCTGGCTCTGGCTTGAAGACGTGGAAGCCGAGCGCTCGCTCGCGTGGGCACGCGCACGCAATGAAGCCGCCAAGGCAGAGCTTGCCGACAGCGATGACTTCCGCAAGCTTGAGGGCGACATCCTCGGCATTCTGGATTCCGATGCCAAGATTCCGATGGTCGAAAAAATCGGTTCGGACTATTACAACTTCTGGAAGGACAAGAACCACGCGCGCGGCATCTGGCGCCGCGCCACGCCCGCCGAATACGCCAAGGCGAAGCCCGACTGGGAAACGATCATCGACGTCGACGCGCTCAACAAGAGCGAAGGTGAGAACTGGGTATGGCATGGCGCGGAATGCCTGAAGCCCAAAGACCCCGACGCCGCTCTTGATCGTTGCCTCGTGGCGCTGTCCCGAGGTGGCAGCGACGCCGATGTCACGCGCGAGTTCGACCTTGAAACCCGGACCTGGGTGAAAGACGGATTTTTCCGGGCAGAGGCAAAAGGCGGCCTGGGCTGGATCGATCGCGATCACGTGTACGTGTTCACCGACTTCGGCGCCGGATCCATGACGAGTTCGGGGTACCCGCGCCTGGTCAAGGAGTGGCGTCGTGGCCAGGCGCTCGACGAAGCGGTCACGGTCTACGAAGGCAAACCCGATGACCTCTACATCGCCGCGGTTCACGACGACGCACGTGGCTTCGAGCGTGATTTCGTAACTCGCGCGCTCGCTTTCTACAACGATGAGCTGTACGTGCGCGGCAAGGACGGCAAGCTCACGAAGATCGACGCGCCCAACAGCGCCAGCAAGAGCGTGCATCGCGAGTGGCTGACGCTGCAGTTGCGCGATCCGTGGAGCGCGGGCGGCAAAACCTGGCCCGCCGGTGCGGTGCTTGTCACGCGGCTCGATGCCTTCATGGAAGGCAAGCGCGAGTTCGAGATGCTGTTCGAGCCGACCGATACCACCTCTCTGGAGAGCTTCGTCTGGGCGCGCGAGCAGGTCGTTCTGAACGTGTTCGAGGACGTCAAGAACCGCATCGTCGTGGCGACGCATGACGCGGAGGGATGGACACAATCGCCCCTGCAGGACGCGCCGGACGTTGGCTCCGTCAATCTGCTCGCGGTGGATCCGGACGACAGCGACGAGATCTTTATCATCGCGACGGATTACCTCGTGCCGACCACGCTGTTGCGCGCCGATCTGTCGACCCCGGACGCACCCGTCACCTTGAAGACGATGCCGACGTTCTTCGATGCGTCAAAGAACGTCGCCGAACAGCATTTCACTGATTCGAAGGACGGCACGCGCATTCCCTATTTCGTGGTGCGACCCAAAGACATCGCCTACGACGGCAGCAATCCCACGCTGCTGTACGGCTACGGCGGTTTCGAGGTTTCACTGGCGCCGAACTACTCGGGCACGGTGGGCAAGGGCTGGCTGGAGAAAGGCGGCGTGTTTGCGGTGGCCAACATCCGCGGCGGTGGCGAGTACGGTCCGCGCTGGCATCAGGCCGCGCTGAAGGCCAATCGCCCGCGAGCGTACGAGGACTTTGCCGCGGTCGCGCGCGATCTGGTGACGCGCAAGATCACCTCGCCGGCGCATCTCGGCATCCAGGGCGGCAGCAA
>JBBQNY010000137.1:0-7733 GCA_038330365.1 Lysobacterales bacterium
GAGCCGCCCGTGGCGCGGTAGTTGATCCACGTCTCGTAGGTCCGGCGCGGAATGTCGGTCGCGAAGAAGTCTTCGATCGGATCGCCGTGCGGCGGGTTGTGGAAATCGTTGCGCGTGTGCTGGGGTTGCGCGCTGTCCTGCAACAGATGAGCCACGTGACCCAGGGCCGAGAAAGCCGTGGCGTAGCAGATACGGCGCTCAGCGGCGTTGATGGACCGGTCGGTGTCACGGTTGTAGGTCAGGGCACACACAAGCGCCTCGCGGGCATCCGCCCAGCTGAAATGCTGGCGCCGGTTGGGATCGGGATTGGGCTGTGGACCCGCGGCATTGATCATGCCCATCGCCCAGTCAGGTGCCGCCTGACACCCCTCGGGGATTCCGCCCGGCAGCAGATTGCACGCCGCAGTCAGTGGCTGCGCATGCGCAGGGTCATAGAAATGATGAAAGACGCGAATGATCTCGCCGTGCGGATCGGGATCGGGCGGTACCACGCCTTCATCGTAGTCGACCGTCCTGAGATCGTCTTCGCGTACTGCACCGCGCATAAGCCATGCGCGCATCTTCAATTCGTTGCCTTTGGAGCTCGCAGCTTCCAGCCTGAAAATGCCCGGCATCTGACTCCGCTCATAGACTTGAACCGATCGCCGCCGGGAGTTGGTGAATGGGGTTGTCGCTGACCATTCAGCCGATTCGAAGTCCTGATACTGATCCCGGTCGCCGAAGAAGGTTGGGATGAAATCGGAAGCATGGAAGGGTTTCGTGTCGTCCAGTCGATCCAGCCCGAGTCGTTGCGGCACCTCTGATTCAGCAAGAACAGACTGCTCAAAGCCCGCAAGTGTCACCTGTGCGTGGGTGTCCAACTCGTAGGCCTGACATAGCGCACTCAGCCCGAGCACCAACAGCGCCGACGCGATCCACTTCGTGTACATAAGCCGCTCCTTCAAGTTTTCGGACGCAACGAGGCAAGGTATTGGCAGGTTTGGACCTTCTCTGCAGGAGCAAAGTCTCTCGGCGTCGCCTTTTCTGCCCAGATGCCTCCGTAGGGCCAATCGAAAGTCGGCACAAGACTCTGGATCCGAGGTTCAAACGCAGCTTCAACGGATCGGTACTCATCAGATGTCAATCCATCCGACCGGTGGTTCCATAGCTCATCTCGGATCGCTTCTCGGCGCAGCGCGCCATATGCGGCCAGGAACGTCGTGTAGTCCACGCGATCTTTGAGCTCGCCTACGCAATAGCGTTCAAACACCTCGTCAAACACGTCGCGATGAAACGCCTTCCAGCCGTTCTCTTTCCGGCCGGCTTCGCACAGGCCGTCGTAGAACCGGCCGATGCGTTCACTCCATTCCTCGAAGCTCTCGTCGGTGATGGGTGCCACGGTGAAATCGGTCTGCACGCTCGCGAGGTATCTGGCGAATCTCGTTGGCGGCTCGTCGCGCCAGCCTCTCTTGTAGAGACTGATCTCGGCGATCCATGCGCTCGGATAGGGCTTCTTCGCGATGTCCGACAGCTTTGCGCTGAAGCGGTAGTGGCCGTTCGCGTCGGTGAGCAGCGCAGGACCCCCACCCATGCAGCCGCTACTGCCATGCGGTGACATGAAGCCCGCCCGCGAACCGCCCAGGCCGATCAGCACCCACGCGCCTTCGACCGGCTTACCCGTGCGCGCATCGGTCACAGTGCCTTCGATTTCGATGGAGCGCTTCGGCCCCCACGCCCTGCCTTCGCCGCACCCGGCGCACAGGCACGCAAGTAGCACGCACGTGAGCAACGACCGGCCCCAACTCCCCGGCCATGTGCGGTGTATCGCGCTGCGTGCGGTGCGTGCGGTCATGTCGTCAAGCTACATCGAGACGATGCGCCATACGCCATTGGCGTCGCGCTCGAAACCCATGTGAAACCCGTCGAGTTCGGTGGGTTGGCCGGTGACTGGCTCCACCAGCAGAAGATCCGCGGACTTGTTCGAGAAGGTTCCGTCAGCGATATTGCCCAGCGCGGCGGCGACGCCGGGCAAAGTCGCCCCTAGTCCGGTCCAGAAGGATTGGAATGCAGGCCGCAGCTCTGGGTGCAACGTGTTCAACGCACTCGCAATGTTCTGCGCGGCCAGCCGTGTGCGCATGTCGCCGAACACCCCGCACAGGGTGTAGCGGATCTGATTCGGGTTCAGCACCACCACGCGGTAGGTAACCGTGCGGGTGGAAGCGTCACTCAACGTGACGGTGAAGCTCGCGGTAAAGGTGCCGGGGGCGATGTAGTTGAACTTGAGCGGCGTTGCCAGGTTCGTGGTGTCGAGGTCGGTCTGGCCGTCGCCGTTGTAGTCCGCCTGGATCCGAGCGATGTCGAGGCCAAGCGCTGGGCGCGTCGTCAATACGAACGAAGCCGCGAAGGGTGCCTGGTCGCCCGCGCCCGTGCTCGACACGCCAATATCGGGAGTCTGCGCCGCGTCATAGGTCACAGTGCGCGTGACAGTCTGCGACTGTCCGTCCTGCGTGTTGAGCTTGACCGTGATCGAATTGGAACCGGCCACGAGCTGCACCGGTGCGCTGACGAAACTGCCGAAGTCCGCCAGAGCCAGTTTGCCGTTGACCTTGATGCCGGTGTTGGCAGGGCCGGCCCACGTACCCACGACTTGGATCGAAGCCGTCCCGACGGTCGTACCGTTGACGGGACTCGTCAAGTTCAACGCCACCGCTGTGCCCGGTGCCGGTAACGCAACAGAGGGAATCTCTCCGGCTTCGAAGCTGCTCCTGAAGAGCGTATTGCTGATGCCGCACACTTCCTGAGCCGCGATCAAAGGACTTGCCACCGCAAGGATCATCGCGGCCGCCGCGATGCCTGCCGGTCTTCTTATTCTCTTGGTCAGCATGCTCGAACCTCCGGTAGCTCAGCGATCAGTCCCACGGTCCAACTTCACGTGGCGCCAGCGATTTAAGCGGGCGCGTCAGCTCGGCCTCACGGGTACTCATTCTCTACTACGCGTAAAACGGGACTGAAATCGATCATGGAACCAGATCGCGCTGCCGGCGGCTGTCCACGCCAGGGAACAAACCCACAAAAGCAGCGCCTGACAACGAGGGGAGAATCAAGACGAATCCAACGCTACCCAGCTACAGAATAGCGGGCGAGCTCAAGACCCAACCCACACCGGATTCCGGATACCCAAGATTAACAGGTAGTAGTTGGGGATCAGGTCGCGCTCGACGCGTAACAACTCGCAATGGCGTCCTGAAGAAAGGACCTGCGGTCCCGGCGCATCCAACTTTGCCATCGCCTCGTCTTCCGATTGGGGTGCGAGCGACAAGAGTGCAACAAGGAAGCGGTGTTGGGGAACCAGGTGATCAGTTTGGATCACATATCTCGGACGTCTTGGCCCTCTCCTGCGAGAACCCGCGCCGGGTTGAAGGCCCACTCGCTGTGCAGCAGCCCTTCGGAAAGCGGTTGTCGGCGAGTCACCGGCGCGACTCGGATGGTGACTGTCGGCCATGACACTCATCGACCCTCGCCCGCGGCCTTGCAGTGGTGTCGCAAAGCACACGTCGGCTGTTCGAATTTCTGGAGTCCTGAGCTCGGCAGCCGCGGCGCCCCGCCAGGAATGTGGTCTGAGCAGGATTGCCGGGGCGAAACCCGGGCGGTTCAGGCTCACGCTATCCGGCGTTACGGCAACATGCGATCGGCTGTTCCGTTCGCCACAATGCAGACGCCCGGTTCAAGATGACCACCTATTCGATAGCGCCAGCGCCCGACCAGGTCGTAACCCCAATCTGCATAGCGACGAGGCGTTGCGCGCAGGAGCCAGGCCACCAGCAGCCACAGGCCGCCGAGTCGTTCAAGGACTGCGAGCACGGCACGTGACTTGTATGCATGTCGACCCTCCGTATCCACCACCACGATGCTGTCGCCCATCAGCGGAAGCTTGTCTGAGCAGAGAATCTCGCGTGCCGTTTCGCCGTCGAGCGGTGCGAAATGCAGTCGTCGCCGGGGGTCTTCGTGCGCCGCGAGGCGGACAGTGGCGTGGCAGAAGGCGCAGCTACCGTCGAACAACAGGGTTGCTGGCTCCTGTCGTTCGTACTGTGCAAGCCATGCCGGGTCGAACGTGAGCAAGTGTACGAGCAGCATCGGGAAAGTCAGGTCGGCAAAATTTAGGAACACCAGGAAGCCGCATTGGGCGAGCAACATGGCGAGCCATAACCATGGCCGCAGGCGGCGGATAAGGGCGAGCGGCGCGAACAACAGCTCGAGACACATGACCAACCAGGTCAGCAGCTGCAGGAAGCCAGGCGGCGTGGCCAGCACCCACTCCCGCAGGAGGTGATCGCGCGCAAGCGGATTTTCCAGCACAAGCCGAATCGTGTTGCCGTCGACCCAGCTCGGACTTTCGAGCTTGGTCCATCCGCTGTAGCTGTAGCTGAGCGCAAGGATCACCCAGGCCGCGAGGAACAAGTGCGTCGGCAGGCGCCAGTCAGGATCGGTGCCTCGCAGTCGTCCCGCCATCGAACCGAAGGGGCGCGGCGGCACGAAGGCATGCAGCAACAGCAGCCAGCCGAGCATCGGCAGGCTCGGATTCGCGATCAGCGGGTTGCGCTGGAACAGCCAGCCGAGAATCAGCGCCGCCAACACTGAGCAAACGCGGTCGCCCCAGCCAACCGCCACTGCAAGACCGCAGAGTGCTCCCAGCCCGACCAATGCAGTCACTGCCAGCGCACCCTCATTGAGCGCAAGCGGATTGGGCAAAACGCCGAACAACGGGCTCATGCTGCCCTGAGCCACGGCTCCGCCGGCTCCGAACACTTCCGCAGCATATGGAAGCAGCATTGCGAAGTGCACTACAAGATAGCTTCCCAGCAACGCTCGGTAGAGGCTGTACTGGCCCCCGGTCCATCGATCAGTCATGGCAGTTCACCGTCCAGACCTGTTCCACATCGACACGGGCGTCAGCGCGAATCGGTCGCACGCTGACCCGCAGATCGCGAGCATCCGCCGGCAGCCCCAGTTCGCCGAGCAGGACGCCCGGAGCGCAAAACGCATAGCGCATGACGCTGTGCTGCATCTGTCGTGTCCGCGGGTCGCGGCGCAGGATCGGACCGTAGGCCAAGGCGGCGCCGTAGACGTTCCGACGGTTGTAGGGGCCTTTCACCCGACGATAAGTCTCTGGAGTCAGTTCAAGTGTCTGCTCGAGACCAGCGGGATCGCGCCAGTGCAGCGCGAACTGTGCGGCGTGGGTTTCATAGCCTTGATGAGCGGTGAACACCTTCATCGCCGGTGCAACCTGGGTCGCCGCGCCGAATGCCTTCAGCTTCTCCAGGCCGACCACGTCGCCAATCATCTGCGTCGTGCCAAGCGCCACGAGCAGTCCGAATTCGAGCACCGACCGAAGTTTCATTGTGGTGTCCTGCCCATCAGCAAGCGAAACAACCGACGCTCCGCACCCTCGGCGAAGCCGCAGACCGCTGGGGTGGAGCGCGGGTTGTCGAACGTCCCGAACAGCAAGTCCCAGACCGGCAGATCGGAGTAGTTGCTGCGGTGCCAGTCACGCGCGTGATGGAGGCGGTGCATTTCCGGGCGCTGGAACACGAAACCAAGCCAGTACGGCGTGCGGACGTTCCAGTGGTAGAACAGCTCCGCCAAGCCTGTGATGGTCACGACGATCACAGCCGAAGTCGGCGGCAGTCCCACAAGCCCATGCAGTACCCAGCTCGACAGCAGCCCGTTGAGTAAGATTTCGGCCGGATGCTTGTAGAAGCTCATCGCGCATTCGATGCGCACCGGGCTGTGGTGGACCTGGTGCAGACATCGCCACAGCAGCGGCACCTCATGGCGCGCGCGATGCCACCAGTAGTAGACGAAGGTGATCGCAAAGTAGCCAAGAGCGATTCCGAGTGGCGCTGGAAGGCGGTCGCCATCCAGCAGCTGCCACCGCGGCAACCAGCGGTCCCAAGTAACCACACCGAGAAAAACGATCCCGATCTGTAGGGCGTTCAATGTGAGCAGGCGCGGAATCCAGCCCTGCACCCTTGGTTGCCGGACGTTCGGCGCGAGACGTTCGATCGCGATCATCGCGACAGCGGCGGAGGCGACGACAAAGACGGTATCCATGGCAAACCGTGAATTGAACGAACACCGGCACGCTGCGCCTCTAGCAGCACTAAGCGCAACACGTGTCTATGAAATATCACCCCATGGACCTGTTCGTATCACTATGTGATACTTTTGCCATGAAGCAAACCATTGCGATTCACGCCGCACTCAAGCGCCTGCTGAAAGCCCGCGGCCGCACCTACGCCGAGGCGGCGGTCGTGCTCGGCTTGAGCGAGGCCAGCATCAAGCGCCTATTCTCCAAGGGTGAGTTGTCGCTCGAACGACTCGAGCTGATCTGCAACTGGATCGATACCGACATCGCCGAGATCGTTGAGCTGGCTCAGGCGGTGCAACCGCTGGTGACAGCACTCACCCCGGCTCAGGAACACGAGTTGCTGAAGTCCCACGCCCTTCTGCTGACTGCATTTCTCGTGCTCAACCGCTGGAAGGAGGCGGAGATCCTCGCGATCTTCCAATTCAGCAAGCCGCAGCTCACCGTGCTGCTGGTCGGTCTCGAGCGGCTCGGCCTGATCGAACTGCTGCCATTCGACCGCATCAAGCTTCGCACTACCCGCAACTTCGCCTGGCGCAAGGACGGCCCGATCCAGCGCTACTTCAGTGAGCGAGTGCTGCCGGAGTTTCTGGCGACACAATTCAGCGACCCGGGCGAACGCATGCACTTTGTTGGCGGCATGTTGTCGCGTGCCTCGGTGCACAAATTGCATCAAGCCATGGAAGTACTCGCAAGGGAGTTCGATGCATTGGTCAAAGCGGATCTGGACTTGCCCGCTGCGGAGCGTCACGGCGTCAGTCTGCTGGCGGCGGTCAGACCATGGGAGTTCTCAGGGTTCACTCGCCTCCGGCGCGCGCCGCGGCAGAAGTATTTCGACGACTCAAGCCAAGGGCCGAAGATCGGAACAGGTGCCTAGCGCGGTGCGTCGCCTGGCCTTGAAGTGTCGGCTCGCGCGCATTGGCGGGCATTGCTCTTGGTTTGCACGACGTGCCCCCGGCACGATTTGCCCACCAAAGACGGGTCGAACCAATCGTCTACGCGCGGCGAAACAAAGGCAATGACGATTGACACCTCGCGTTGTCGGTCAGTCTCCATTTGCTCAAGATTGTTCTTGGGAAATCTGGTCGGAACCGACGCGCGGGCGATACAGTAGTTTGCGGCGGCCACCCGACTTCGAACCTTAACGGCCCTCGCAAGCAGGGAGTAGTCGATGTCAAACGCAATGCGATTTCTCACAGGCTTGCTTTTGACGGTAACCCTATGCGGCGGATGCACTGTTTCACGGACTTGGCGCCAGCGGGTCGACGTTGACAACGCACACGAAACTCGGCTCACGCGTGCCACATCCGATAAAGACCTCGTCGATTCTTGGGAAGCGTCGAAGCGCCTCGTGGTGCGTTCCCGGACCCTGTCAGACGACGATCTGTTGCTCGAATCGATCACGGTGGTGGGCAGTCGGATCTCCGCTGTCGATCTCATCACCCACACCCAGGAAGCGGGCATCGACGAGGGCGACATCGTTAAGAAATCCGGCGATTTTCTAGTCGTGTTGCGTCAGGGAACACTGTACGTCGTCGCCATCCGGAGCGGCGGGTCGGACGCCCTTAAAGTGACCGACCGTACCGAGGTTGCGCCCGACAAGTCCGGG
>JBBQNY010000138.1:0-7720 GCA_038330365.1 Lysobacterales bacterium
GCCAGTTGCCTGGCCTGCGCGTCCGTGGATGGACGAGCGGCCAACAGCGCAAGCACCAAGCGCTCGAGCTTGAATACCGCCGTTGTGTAAAAGGCCTCGACGAACTCGGCATGCGAAACGGTGCGGGCTACGTCAGCGGCGTAGCAATCCGTGTAGCCACCGGAGCCGGAGTACCGACGCAGCAGAGCGTCTTCAGGCAACTCACATGGACGAACGTCAGACATGGGCAAGTACAACTCCGAACCTGAGACTCATGCCGCAACGGCAGTCATTGCCCTGCGGGTGGCTGCCAGAGTTCGACCTTGTTGCCCTCCGGGTCCATGACCCAGCCGAACTTTCCGTACTCGGAGTCATCCGTTTTCTCGAGCACGTCGCAGCCTTCTTCGCGCAGCGCCTTGAGCAGGGCGTCCAGGTCATCGACGCGATAGTTCACCATGAACGCCGAGGTGCTCGGTGCATAGTGATCGCTGCCTGCCGTACCGACAGACCAGATGGTGGTCCCCTTGGTGGCATTGCCCGCGTCATCCGTCCAGGTGAACGCCGCGCCGCCCCAATCCTGCACGTCGATCCCGAGATGCTTTTTGTACCAGCCGCGCACAGCGGCAGGATCCCGCGCCTGGAAGAAGATTCCACCGATTCCCGTGACTCGCTTCATCGGAACTCCCGCGCCGTGAGAGCCGGGAGCGTAGCGCACCGGGCCGGCCTCTGAGGCTCAGAGCATGCGCGTGGCGGCGTCAACTTGAATGACCTGCCGCTAGCCCGCCCGTTGACGCTCGTTTGGAGTGATGTGCGCGAATGCTCCGTCTCCATACGAGCGTACGAGTTCGGATACGACAATGTGATAGCCGTTGTACCACTTTGCATACTGCCGCTTCGCGTCCTGGTGCACCGGGTGGGTTGAGAACGTACGCAGCGTGTCGAGGCTATCCCAGAAGTAGGTGGCGTTCCTGCGGCCGCCATCGGACGACTGCCACGACTCGGCACCGAGAAAGCCCGGCAGCGATCGGGCCACGGAGTCAATGATGTCGTTGAGGCGATGAAACTCGGCGTCGTATTGACCCGGCTCGAAGATAAACGAAGCGATGACCATGGACGCTGTCTCTTTCCTGGTTGCAGGCGTGCAGTGGGAGCGAAGCCGCCGCGTCGCTCAGCAAGCGCACACATCATCGTAACGGCGCGTGGCAACGATGGATTGAACAGGACTCAGACCCGGGAATCTGGCACGACACCGCGGCCGTGGCCCGGTTCTGGACAACTACGCAGCTGCAGAGCCCACTGTCACGTTGCCGGACTATGTGACTCGAGCACACAAAGCGTGACGGTCGCCTTCGCGACGAGGCGCGAGTCGTCCTCCGTGTCACAGAAAACCTCGGACTCGACCACGATCAGAGTCGATCCCGCTTTCAGCACCCTGGCCACGCACGCGAGACGCTCGCCGCGTGCAGGACGCAGAAGGTTGATCTTGAACTCGGCGGTAAGCACCATGCGACCGTCGCCCAGGAGTGTGGCCGCGGCGGCGCCCGCCGTGTGGTCCGCCACGGTTGCCTGCACACCAGCATGCACAAAGCCATCCTGCTGCAGATGCATGTCAACGATGGCGAGGGATGTTCGACACTCTCCGCTTGCGGCCTGGTCCAACTGGAGTCCAAGGCTTGAAATAAAGGGAGCCGAATGGAACACGCGATGGAATTCGGCCGTGGCCCCGGAACTGTGCTTGTTTGTCATCGTCATCAGTCGAAGCTCCAGGCTCTTGCTGGACGGGGGATTGACTTGGTCGCGGCTGCGTCCGCGAGATGTCAGGTCGCGCTTCCACCGTCACCGAAAAGTCGTTGCGCCGCGGCGCGACCGCGCTCAAGTCCCTCGTCTGTGAGCCACACCGACTTGTTCCTGCTCCGCGGATCCGTGATGAGACCGCGCTCGAACAGCGCGTCCATGACCCCGAAATCGTAGCCCTTCCAGCACTGTCCCCCGTTGAAGTTGAGGGCCGCCAACAGGGCCAGAACGGCCTCTTCAATTCTCGCGTTTTCGTAGTCCATCACATTGCCCCCAGGGTGGGCCCGGCGCCAGGCCCACGATACTGCTGCGGCCGGAAACAGGACAAGGCCGCGCCAGCTGCTACGTGTCCGGAAGACACGTATAAGCACCGGACCCTCGCAGCGACTTCCGGCGTTCCGGGCCAGGATTGGCTGCGACCTAGGCTCAGGCGGCAGCGCCTGGGCAAGATCCACCTTCGAGGAAAGCGGCGACAAGACGCGTGATGTCGTGCTTGAGTTCAGCGCCACCGCCGTCATGCATGTCGTTGTGGCGCGCATAGCCCAGAGTGACGATGCAAGCGCGCGAAACGCGCTGCTCCTCGGGGGCAGGCAATACACCGGGGTCGGCCTTGAAATCCCCGGCACGAATGGAAAGTACCCTGGGCGACGCGCCACGTGGCAGCGGAACGCGGCGGTGGTCCAGAGTCACAAGGGCAACGGCCCACGCCGGCGGGTTGCGTAGCAGCCATGCCGCGATGTCACCGCCATTGGAATGACCGACAAGCACGACGTGCTGCCAGTCGAAGCCGGGGTACGAACGACTGAGTTCGTGGTGGACGAAGCGAAGGTTCGCCGCCCCCTGCTCCCACACGGGCGAGCGGCCTTCGAAAAGATCTCCCGCGGTCGCCAGCGGCGGATCGGAGGGCAACTGATGCTGGATGCCGACCACAAGGTATCCAAGCCGGTTCAGCTCTTCGGCGATGAACGCGTAGCCCTTGTGACTGCCACCGTAGCCAGGACTCACCAATGCGACAGGACAGGCGCGCGCGGCCATGCAGCGGTGCGATGGCGTGGGGACGTACAGCTCGACCGGGACGGATCGCTGGCGCATGCCGTCGTAAAGCATCAGCGATGATTCACGGACCGGGTGCGGTACCGGTGATACGCAGCCGGCAAGGAGTGCCAGGATCCAGGCGATCAGGAAAGTGCGCATGAGGCGTGCTCGGCGGCTGGAAGGGAGAATCACGTGCGCATGTCGACCCGCAGAGCAAGACGACATCCTGCAGTGGCCAGTGCAAGCTCGAACGGAGTTGAGGGCTGAGTCCGAGGGAAGGCCAGACCGTGGCGATCCCTTTTGGGCTGCGCTCGATGCAACAAAATGCTCCTACTCCGGAATGGGGACAATTACGGACTTCAACCTCACAAGCATCGCTTGCGCAGTCGTGGCATTCATCGGCAGGTCGCCGTCCTCGTCTGCTCCGTCAAGCGGTCCGGGGGGAAAGTCGGTGTCCGCATTTTCCAGGTAGAGAATGATGACCTCGCTCATTCCGTCTGGATCGGAGACCCGCGCCAGACGAGCCACGCGATATAGCCGCGGCACTTCGAAACCCTTGGCAACCAGGAACTTTCGGGTAATACCGGCTTCCCTGTCTGGAAATTTTGCGGCTTCCGCCTGGTCGTCGTGCACATAGGCGTTGAACCGATAGGTCTCCGAACCAAATTGGGCGGGGGGCTTTGCTGGATACCGGAATCTGAATGTCCCGCCGCGCTGGACGGTTTCAAACTGGACGATCAACAGGCGCTGAATGGCGCCTCCTTCACCTGCGTCCACGAATACGCGCCGATCGACATCGGAGAGCGACTCGAGGGGAAATTTCAGCGCCGGAAGTGGCTTGAACAAGGGATCGATGCGCAGCACAAGCGTTGGGTCGCCGGGTGGAGAAATCGTTAGGCCCTCTGGTCCCGTCACAGGGGGATTCGCACAACCCGCCTGAGTCAGCGCAACTGCCGCGGTCAACATCAATCCTGTCAATGATCGGCGTTGGAAGTTCATTGCATCCCTTCGAAACGACTTGATCCTGATCATAGGCCCTCGAGCCTCCTGCGCAGCACAGCCGATGTTGCCATGCAGAAGTGGCCAGGGAGCCTCTGAACAATTCCCCGCCGGCGTCACCGCTTTGTCTGCGCGCCGGTCAAGGCGCGCCGGCGAAGCAATGCTCACTGTATTGCGAGCCTCTCGCCGCACCGACCGGAATGCAGACAAAGCGGCCCAGACATCTTAATCAAATCAAAGGATTGGGTGATGCCCAGACGGGGACTTGTTCAGAGGCTCCCTAGAGGACGTCCAGCTCAAAACGGATGTCCCCGCCATGAACCATGCCCCGAGGCTGCCAGCCCAGCAATGTGTAGAAGCGCTCAGCACGGGTGCCCGGGGCAGTAGTGAGCCACAGAGGCTTCTGGCCATGCGCGCGAAGCCAGCAAACCAGCGTGGCGTGAAGCGATCTGCCGTAGCCGCGACCTTCGTGATCCGGATGCACGAACAAAGCCCACACATTGCCTGTTTTGAGGCCAGATCCAAACGCCACGATTTCTCCATCCACCTCCACGACCCAACTCTGGCCGAGCCTGTCCGTGGCATCGATATAGTCGGCCTCAGTGATGCGGTTCGGTGAGGAAAGAGTGTTCTGCCGCACCGCCAATCGGACCCGGTGCATGCCCGCGTAGTCCGATGCGGTGGCTCGCCTCAACATACGGCGTGGGTCTGATGCTGAGGATCATCGCCGGGGCGAAGCGCCGTCTGCCGCATGCTGTTGCTGGGCGGCGCCCCCCGCACAGGCAGGACGGTCATCCAGGATGTTGGTGCGCTGCCCACCGTCAACAGCGGGGCTCCCGCCGTGCTCACGAGACTTTGCCGGTTTCCAGGATTGTGCGATTGTCCAACCTCATTGGACATTCCCGATCGGTCGGGACGGCGCTGAACGCGCACCCCGCATGCGATAAATCATCATCCGGGGTGTCCCTGATGCTCACGATTCTCGATTCTCACAATGAAACACACAGCTGACTGTGCAGCAGCCAAGGTGGGTACTGCCTACCAACCCTCAGCCTCGAGTTTCGTGACGATCTGCGGTGCGATCGCCTCAAGGTACGGCATCTGGGTGGAAGGTTCCTGGCACCTGGCCAGGTCGTAGTGGCACAGCGAACCGAACGGTTCGCCGGTCGAGCGTATGAGCAAGACACCACAGTAGGAAACTACCGGACTGGCGAGCTTGATCGGGCAGGGTGCATCCTCCGCACGACCAAAGGCGATCTTGCGTTCATTGCTGAGCAATATGCAATACGCGTCCTCATTGGAGACGTCGTCGCCCTTGGTGACTTCCTGATGGTAAGCATCGACAAGATATACATTCTTGAGTATCTCGGGCGTGTATTTGTAGATGCCCGTGTAACGATGCGGCGCACGACCGTTGAGAATCCGCAGCGCGGCGAGCACGCCATGCTCCCCAAGTACATGACGGATCTTGGCGACAGGATCGACGTCGATTGCGCTCGAACTCAAGCTTGTACTCGACATTTGCATGGTCAGGCTCTCGGTATCCACAAGGGTGCGGCTGATCCGTTATCAACGCTGTTGTGAGAGCGTGGACCTTGACCTCCGAATAATCGTACAAGACTCCCCGGCAACCTCCTATTCTCCGACGCCTGGTCGCGACGCACGTTCTCTGCGTGGCCCTTCAGTCGTCGTCGTCGAGCCAGCGGGACCCCGATGCGGGATCGCGCGGTTGCGCTCGGGGGCGTGCGGGCGCATGCGTGCGAAGAGCCTGCCAGATGGCGAGAGCGTCACGCGTTGCGGCCACGTCGTGTACCCGCACGATGGCAGCACCGCGCTGTACGGCAATGAGGGCCGCGGCGGCCGAGCCGACGGCGCGCCCGGCGGGATCTTCAATTCCGGTCGCGTTGCCGATCATGCCCTTGCGCGACAGGCCAACCAGCATGGGCACACCGAGATCGAGCAGGCTGCGCAGACCGGCAAGCAGTCTGTAGTTGTGCTCGAGCGTCTTGCCGAAGCCGAAGCCGGGATCCACCAGCAGGCGTTTGCGATCGATACCCGCGAACTCGCACGCGAGCAAGCGGTCGGCGAGAAAACGCCTCACGTCGCCGACGACATCGTCGTATTCCGGCGCGTCCTGCATCGTCGCGGGTTCGCCCTGCATGTGCATCAGGCACACCGGTACGCCGAGCGCTGCAATCGCGTCCATCGCACCCGCTGCGCGCAGCGCACGCACATCGTTGACCATGCCGGCGCCGGCTGCGATCGCGGCACGCATGACTTCGGCGTCGGAGGTGTCGACGGCAATCGGCACGCTCGACTGCGCAACCAGCGCCTCGATCACGGGAATCACGCGCCGCAACTGCTCTTGCGCGTCGACAGGCTGTGCACCGGGTCGAGTGGATTCGCCCCCGACGTCCAGCATGTCGGCACCGGCTGCAACCATGGCCAATCCGCACTCCACCGCGGCAGCGGTGTCGCCGGCCTTGCCGTCGCCGGCGAACGAATCCGGCGTGACGTTGACGATGCCCATGATGCGCGGGCGATCAAGTGCAAGCGCCCGCCCGTTGCAGTCGAAGGTGTGGTGCGTATCGAAAAATGACGCCACAGGGCAGCTCAGAAATCGCTGCCGTTGGCGGGTGGCACCGTCGCAGGCAGGTCATCGAATCCGACTTCACGATGCACTTCAACGCCCGCGCGCCGGAGCCAGTCGCCGGCCTCCTCCTCACCCTGGTACTGAGCCGACATGAGTCGCACATCGGGCGACAGGGCATGCGTGAATGCGTTGGCGAGAATGGCGCGTCGCAGCTTCTCCGAGACGATACGCGCAGCTTCGATACCGGTAGCCGGGGTGAGAATGGCGAAGGTCGACGGACTGCAGCGCGCGCACAGATCGGCTGTGCGCACCGTGCGTGTCAGCAACGCCGCCAACTCGATCCAGAAGGAGTCGAACAGGGCCTCGCCACTTTCCGCGCGCATCGCGTCGATGTTGAGCAGCGTGCCACCAATGATGCTCACAGGTTGCGCATAGCGCCGCGAACGATCGGCCTCGGCCTGCGCGAGCTTGTGCAGATGGCGCGTGTTCCAGAGGCCAGTCAGGGGATCGTTCGCCGCCACGTAGTCGATCTTGCGTACGGCATGCTGCAGCCGCTGGTGCGCGATCAGCAGTTCCTCTCGCAGGGCTTCAATGTCACCGCTGAGCTCCGTTTCGGTGCTGGTGTCGCGGATGCCGACGTGGACGAGGTCTTCGCCGTCGAGTTCCACAGCCGCAGCGGTGATTTCCGCCGGAAAGGTGCTGCCATCGGCGTGGCGCAGCATGCAGTGCCCGCTGCCTCCACCGTCACGTGCGGAAGCGAGGAGTGCGGTGATGTGTTCGTCCGAGTCGGCCCCATCGGGCTGCAGCGGCGGCGCGAGATCCGACAGCAGGCACTGGCTCAGGAAGCGGCGGTCATTGAATCCGAACAGACGCAGGGCGGCGGGATTGGCTTCGCGGCAGCCGTTGTCGTCGAACAGCAGTGCAGCCTGCGTGCTGAGTTCGAAAAGACGATCGGAAAATCGACCATTCGCGGATGCGTCGATCTCGTCGACGTCGACTCCGCTGCTCATCGCGAGTACACCGAACGACGCATCGAGGATCCCGGAGTGCAGAACATCACTGCACCACGACTCTAGCAAAAGCATGCTTCGCGGCGCGAGCGTGGAACGGCGGGCTTGCGGACCCGTGGCAGCGGACGGGATCGCGTGACGGGTGCCCGGGTGAGCCCGAACGGGTGCCAGCGCCTGTTGCCCCCTGGATTTGGAGATTGAAAACGGGCTCGCCCCGCAAGGCACCGGCGCCATTCGCGCCCCTTTGCCCGGTGGCGAACCTGGAGGCGAGCCATGGGCCGGAGACAGCGGCAGTGCTCGTACGCGCCCC
>JBBQNY010000139.1:0-7680 GCA_038330365.1 Lysobacterales bacterium
CGATACCGAGCTCCTGTCTACCCGATTCGCGGCCAGTCGAAGCGCTAGCTGCGCCGCTCGCTGCGCGTGCGGGACCATGGCCCTGAGTAGTGCAATCGTGTCGTGCGAGAACGGCCCGGCGCATCGGTCGCGCGCCATATACAGCACCGCTCTCGCGCTGCCGGACTCAAGCAGCGGAACGGCGGCACCGGAAAACCACCCTCGTGCACGCATCCACTCGTTGTAGAACTCACTTCGCAAGTACGTCGATCCGTCAATTAGGGCGTCACTGAAAAGCAGTGTACCCGGAGTGCTCGCGGAAATCGCGGGCTCAAGCACCGGATCGAGTGCGGCATAATGGGAGACGTAATCCTTCGCGACGGACGCGTCAAAGCCAACATGGACCGACCGTGTGAAATCGAGACGCCCTCGCGTGAGCGCCAGCACAACGCAGCTTGGTGCTCCGCACACCTTGCCCAGCTCGCCGAGTGCCGCCTCCCATGTGACGTCAGTCGAGGAGCCTGCGCCGTCGAGCATTGCGGCGCTGTACAGCAAGTCCACGACGCCCAGCGGTGACGTTGAGCTACCCGTCATGGGACGAACGCCGAAGCAATCTCTGCTCCCCCACCGCACTCGTGCTTGCTGGCGTCGACAGGCCACGTAAGCCGTTCGGCTGATGCGCGGGGAGTGTGAACGCCACGATCCTGCCGCATGTGCGAAATCCGCGTAAAGGGATTGCCCCGACAGTTCCAATGTGGGGGCCTCCGCCGCCGTCGTCAATGCCGGAAATTGCGCGATCAATCGCCAGACCGTGAATGCCGCTGGCGGCACCACGCACGTACAGACCGCCTTGTCTCCCATTCGCCATCAAACAGGAGCGTGTACATGAGCACAGACCGTCTGATGAGGGCCGTGCCGGGCGCTGTGGTACTTTTGCTGGCGTATACCGGCGGCATGAACTCCGTCTGGGCTCAGTCCGCGACGATCGTGAGCGGCCGCGTGGCGAACGAGAGTGGCGAACCGATCGCGAACGCGACCGTGGGCATTGTCAACTCGACGATTATGACCCTGACGTCCGCTGATGGTCGATACACGCTCAGCGTACCTGGCAGTCGGCGCGGTGAAACAGCGTTGTCCGCCCGCACGATCGGCTATGCACGCACGCAACAGAGCGTGATGCTCGCGGGTGCCCCTGTTGCACTCAACTGGACGCTCACCAGGCAAGCCACGCAGCTCACGGGCATGGTCATCACAGCGCTGAGCGCACAGCGCGAAAAGGCGACCATCGGTACCGCACAACAGTCGCTCACCGGCGATGATCTCACCAAGGTACCCAGTCCGAATCTCATCAGCGCCATGTCCGGTAAGGTAAGCGGTGTGACCATCAACCAATCGGGCAACATGGGTGGTTCATCGCGCATCGTCATTCGGGGACAGGGCTCCATTCTGGGTGAGAATCAGCCGCTGTTCATCGTGGACGGCATTCCGGTGTCGAATACGTCGTTTTCCACCGCGACGACGTATACGTATGGCGGTCGCGATTATGGCACGGCGATTTCCGATATCAATGCCGATGACATCGCGAGCATGACGGTGTTGAAGGGTCCGAATGCCGCAGCCTTGTACGGCTCGCGCGCCGCCAACGGCGCGATCGTGATTACCACCAAAAGTGGTCGTGACACGCCGTCGGGCACGCGGGTGACCTTTTCCAGCCGGTTTCAGGCTGATCAACCCTCGATTTTCCCCACCTATCAAAATCAGTATGGACAGGGGTTCGGCGGTGCGTTCTCTTTCGTGGACGGCGCCGGCAGTGGAGTCAATGATGGTGCTGATGAGTCGTGGGGCCCGAAGCTCGACGGCCGACTCATCGATCAGTTCAACGGAAAGCAGCTGCCGTGGGTTGCCCGACCCGATAATGTGCGGGACTACTTTCGCACGGGCACGACGGTCTCCAATAACGTCAACGTCACAACCTCTGCACCGGGTATCGGTGCGCGCATGTCGATCACCAAGGAGAACACGGCTGGCATCGTCCCCAATTCGTCGCTCTCGAAGCTGTCCGCCGTTCTGTCCGCCAGCGGTCAGTACAAAGAACGCCTGACGCTTGGCGGCAACTTCCAGTATGTGCAGAGCGGTGGTAACAATCGGCCGGAGAACGGCTACACCGAGGGAAATCCATTCATGGGTTTCACATGGTTTGGTCGTCAGGTGGATCTGCAGGCGCTCAAAAAGCAGTTCTTCAATCGTGACAGTCCATACGGTTTCGAGGACGGCAGTCTGTACAACTGGAATTTGAACTATCACCGCAATCCTCACTGGCAGTTTGCCGAGAACTCGGCGCCTGACTCGCGTGACCGCATCATCGCCAGTACGTCGGCGATTTATCAGTTCACGTCCTGGCTCACGGGTACGATACGCGGCGGATCCGACTCCTATCGACAATCCCAGGATCAGCACTTCGCGAGAGGGAACATCGACAACACCGATGCATCCTTCAATGGCGGATTCGCGAGCTTCACGCGGCGCAGCAAGGAATCGAACGTCGAGGGTTTGCTGACGGTGAAGCGTTCGCTCGGCATGCTCGACGTTGGACTGACGGGCGGTGGCAACATCCGCAAGAACGAGACGTTCATCAACTCCTATGGCACCAGAGGAATTCTCGTTGAAAAGATTTACAACCTCGCGAACGCGGGCATCGCGCCAACCGTCACCAATGAGGAGTATCGTTCGGCGGTGAATTCCGCATACGGCTCCGTGGTGGTTACGCTCAACCAGCTGTGGACCGTCGAGGCAACCGGTCGGAACGATTGGTCGTCAACGCTCCCGAAAGCCAACGCGTCGTACTTCTATCCTTCCGTCAGCTCGTCGTTGATTGTGTCCGATCTTTTCCCCGCGCTCAAACGCGGCGACTGGATCACGTACGCAAAGTTGCGTGGTGGTTTCGCGCAGGTTGGCTCGGCCGCCGATCCCTATCAGCTGCAAACCCTCTACGTCGGGCAATCCGACAAGTTCGGTGGCGCGCCGTTGTACTCGCTCGACAACACGTTGGCGAACGCGTTTCTGCGTCCGGAGCGCACGACCGGTGCCGAAGGTGGCGTCGAGGTGTCCCTGTTCGGAGACCGGGTCACCGTCGACGCCACGTACTACACGAAGACCACAAAGGATCAGATCATTCCGCTGACGCTCTCGCCGGCAACCGGGTTTGAGCGCGCCGTTGTCAACGCAGGACAGATCACGAATCGGGGCGTTGAAGCACTGGTGACGGTACGCCCAGTTCGCGGAACAAACTTCGAGTGGACGTCCACCGTCAGCTACGCGCGCAATCGCAGCCGTGTTGACGAACTGGCGCCCGGACTGTCTACGATCATTGTGGATCATGACTGGGGCGCCAACATCGAGGCACGCGCCGGGGAGCCGTACGGCGTGCTGTTTGGATACGGGTATCTGCGTGACTCGGCCAGCGGTCAGCTGCTCCTCGCCGACGGACTGCCGCAACGGGCTGGCGAGAAATCCATACTCGGCAATGTGAATCCCGACTATACCGGCGGTTGGGCGAACGAAGTGCGCTACAAGAACTTTTCACTGAATGTGTTGGTGGATAGACGTCAAGGCGGACAGAACTTCTCCGTCGGCAACTGGTGGGGCACGTACGCCGGCGTGCTAGCATCGACTCTCGCCGGCCGAGAGGTGGACTGGGATAATCCGGGCCTCGTCGTGCAAGGCATCGATCAGCTGACCGGAGAAGCGAACACCACACGCGTGACCGCAGAGGACTACAACCACAGCATCTACCCGATCCACGAGCGAGCCATTTTCAGCACCGGCTTCACCAAGCTGCGCGAAGTGCGGGTGGCGTGGAACGCCTCTCCGTCAGTCGCGTCCAAGTTTCGGCTGTCGCAGCTCAACCTCGCGTTGATCGGACGCAATCTCTACACCTGGTCGAAGTTCCCCAACTATGACCCGGAGAACTCCACGAGTGCCGGCAATGCCGGTC
Source organism: Lysobacterales bacterium (assembly GCA_038330365.1). Lineage (GTDB taxonomy): Bacteria > Pseudomonadota > Gammaproteobacteria > Xanthomonadales > Ahniellaceae > JBBQNY01. Next base: position 3,974 of record JBBQNY010000139.1, read on the forward strand.
AGGGGTTCGACATGGGAGCCATGCCTACTGCACGCTCGTTGGGCGTCAACGTGACGATTACGCCATGACCACCCTCGCACAGGATACCGTCATGCATCGCCTCCGGAACGCGGGAATCATATTGGTGTGCGGAATCGTGAGCGTGGGCTGCTCCACCGATCTGACTGCGCTGAACAACAATCCCAACAATCCGACGTCGGCCACAGCCAACTCGCTGTTCACCAACGCCACCGTGTCTGCCGTACAGCGATTCAATGACTCGTTCCAAACGCTGTCCATGACGTCACTCTTCGCGCAGCACATCGCGCAAGTGCAGTACGTCGAAGAGGACCGCGGTCACATTCGCCCGGAGACGATCGACTTTCTGTTTGCGGGGGTGTATTCGCGCGAGCTCAAGGACCTTGCCAAGATCATCGAGTCGAACACCGCAACGACCGCGCCGAACACCTACGGTCCGGCCGTCGTAATGCAGTCGTGGGTGTATCAGAACATCACCGACTTGTGGGGCGACATCCCGTACACCGAGGCACTGCAGGGCGACATCGAGGGCGGTCCGCTGCAGCCCACGTATGACAAGCAGCAGGATATCTACGCGGGCGTATTGTCAGAGCTAACCAAGGCCACGGCCGCCATGAAAACCGATGGAAGCGGAGATGCCGGTATCGGCGCGGCGGACCCGATCTATCACGGCGACGTCGCGCAGTGGCAGCGATTCTCCAATTCACTGCGCGCGCGCATGGCGCTCCGTATGCACCTCGCTGATGCGGCCAAGGCCAACGCCGAGCTGGCGGCTGCGCTCGCTGCTCCGGGTGGCGTCTTCACATCGAACGCTGACAACGCCGCGATGGCGTGGCCCGGCGATGGCGTCTTCGACAATCCACTGGCCACGAACTTTTCCACGCGCGACGATCATCGTGTGTCGAAGACGCTGCTCGACACCATGCTTGCGTTGTCCGATCCGCGCACACCGATCTACGCGCAACCAACTGTCGACGATCCCATGCGGTATGCCGGATTGCAGAACGGTCTCGACAATGCCACGGTGTCGGAGTTTTTCAACTCGACATCGCGTCCGGGTGAGATGTTCTATCCCGGTGCGACTGCGTACGGCACGTTCGGGAGCGCAGCGGGCAAGTCCGTGCCGTCACTGCTGATGACCTATGCGGAGGTGGAGTTCATTCTCGCCGAAGCGGCAGAGCGTGGAATGGCCGGCGTGACCGGCGCGGCGATGCACTATGCGAATGGCGTTCGCGCCTCGATTCAGCAGTGGGGAGGCAGCAGCGCCGACGCGAATGCCTATCTGGCGCGAGCGGGTGTCGCGTACGTGAGCGGTGCCGGCGGACTTCGGCAGATCGGACTGCAGAAATGGATCGCGCTGTACATGCAGGGAGCGGAGGCGTGGTCGGAGTGGCGGCGCACGGGTAACCCGACATCGATCAGGATGGGGCCGAGCGCGTATCCCGACGTGCTCGAGGTGCCACGTCGCTTGCCGTATCCGAGCAACGAACAGTCGGTGAATGCGGTCAGTCTTGCTGCAGCGATCGCGCGGCAAGGCCCGGACACGTACGCGACCCGGGTATGGTGGGACAAGCGATAACGGAAACCTGGGGCGGATCAGCGTATCGATGAACGCGCCACTGCGTTCATCGATACGAGAGTTCCAGGAGCCACGCGTCGGACACGGACGAGAAGGTGGTGCACAGAAACTCTGTCGGTCGCCCTGTTGCAAACACCGGTGTGCAGAGATCGTCGCGTGCGCTGGCGCGCCCGATCAGCTCGGCGCGACCGTCCAGTGAAATCTTCAGCATTACAGGCGATGCATTGAGCCCGGCGATGATCGCCGAACCATCCGGCGTCCAGCCAATGGGATACGCTGAGGAATATTCGGCCTTGGTCGAGATCCGACGCGCCGCCTTCCCGAATTCAGCGATCCATAGTCCTGTTCGATCGTCAGCGCCGCTGATCGCGTAAAACGCGACGTGACGTCCGTCGGGCGACACGATTGGATTGAACGAACTGCCGGCGCTGTCCGCATACACGAGCGTCACCTTCCCGCTTGCCGGCTCCAAGCGTCGGACCTCTCGAGACGAGGGGGCAGTATGGACGATGTCATTGGCGGGCGCCCAGGCGATCCCCGATCCCCAGTTGACCTGCGACCCGGAAAAAACATGCACCCCGCCGTCGCCGCTGGCAGCGACGATTCCAATTTTTGCCTGTCCATCCGCGCGCGTGAAGAGCGCGAGTTGCGCACTGTTTGCGGACCAAGCGAGACACATCGCGCGTTCGCCGCAGGCTGCACTGCCGTCAAAGGTGAGCTGGCGGAGGGCCCCGGACGCAAGCTCAAGGCTCCACGCATTGTCCCCTTTCGCGTCTCGTTGAACAAAGGCGATCTGCGTTCCATCGGGCGACAGCGTGGCGCTGAACTTGAGGGTCGTCGTGTTCGTGAGCGGTCGTACACGACCCGTGGCATCGAGCAGCAGGATGTTGGCGTGCCGCACGGCCCGGGTGTAAACCAACCGGCGCCCGTCGTCCGCCATCGACAGTGCAGACGCCACGCCGACGAGCGACAGCCACGCCTCGAGCCCCGTCGCCACCACCTGCGGCTCACTAACGACAGTGCGACCGTCGGGCCTGAGTGGTATGCGCACCAGATCAGAATACGAGCGCAGCGCAAAGATCGCGCGATCGTCCGGCGCCCAGACCGGGTTGCGCAACCAAGCCGGCTCTCTTTCCGTCGCAATTCGCGTGGACGGCGCGTTTTGCGAAGCGAGCCACAGTTCACTTGTCGAATCCGTGATGACTTGTGCCGCGAACCAGTCACCCCGATGCGACCAGCTGCCCTGTGCGTTCATGCCGCCCTTGGGATGCACGAGTGACGTTGTGTCCCCGGTCGCTGTGCTGAGCAGCGTAATCTTTCCTTCGCCGTAGCTCCCCGCCCATACTGCAATGCGATCGCCATCGGGCAACCAGGCGGCAAGTGGCATGGGATCGTGCACCAACGTCGTCACCGGGAGTTCCCGCACATCGCCACCCAGCGGCGCGACCACGTACGCGAGGGGCGTTGTGCCGGCTGTTGCGGCCACGAGCAGGCGCGTCCCGTTCGGAGACCACTCCAGCGAATGCACGTCGGCGTTGGGAAGGGCGAACAGACGGATGGCATTGCCTCCACCCGAGATGTCCTGCATCAACACGAGGGTACTATCCTCGCCGGACGCTACGTAGGCCAGGAACCGTCCATCCGGCGACACACTGGAGTTCTCGACGGTGCCGTTGAACGTGAGCTGTCGTCGGCTCGTCACCACCGGCGGCGGCGACACGCGTGGCCAGTACTTCGCCCATGCGGTCACGCCGAGCGCGATGAGAACAACAGCAGCCACCGCCAGCGGCACGCGCGTGCGTGGTTTTGCCCGCGCGCCTTGGGTCATTGCGGCCGGTGGCGGCTCCTGCAGCGCTCTCGCGAAAGCCGCGGCACTGTCCCATCGCTCCGCTGGATCCCGCGCCAGCGCGCGCGCCACGACCATCGCCAGTGCTGCCGGAATGTCGGGTCGCAAGGTCATGAGCGGGGCCGGATCGGTCGTCAGCACCTTCGCGAGCACGGCTTGCGCCGAACTGCCCGTATGCGGCGGAGTCCCCGCCAGCATTTCATACAACACCGCGCCCAACGCGTACACATCGCTTCGCGCGTCGACCACGCGCTCGCCACTGGC
>JBBQNY010000140.1:0-7668 GCA_038330365.1 Lysobacterales bacterium
GACGCTGGCGCACCGCGTGGTGTCGGCCCGCGATTTCTCAATGCTCTATCTCGATGCGAAGGTCGTGATGGTCTGGATCGACCGCGCCAGCGGACAATCCGTACCGCTGCCAGAGGTGATCCGTACCGCCGCCGGAGAATAGATCTCCCGAAGATTCAATCGGACAGTCGCGCTCAGAGCCTGTGTAGGAGCGTGCTTGCGCGCGATGGCGTCATGTCAAACGGGAACACGCGGCAGGGGTTCGCATTGCGCCTTCGCGCGCAAGCGCGCTCCTACAACAGCAGTGCGGCCGCACGCTACTTGCTAAAGATCACGATCCTCGTGCAGGTGCGACGCAGTCGCGAAGGCGGCAAGCTGCGTTGAAGCGCGCGGCAGGTATATGCATGGCGCCTTCGCGCGCAAGCGCGCTCTCATCAAACAAGAAATAGGCGATTGATTTGACGCGTCTTTTTTTACAGTGAGACGGGCGTTCCGGCACGTGATCGGCGCCATCAAACATGACGCGGGGACTCGCACCCTCACCCCCAGCCCCTCTCCCACTGGAGAGGGGAGTGCTCGGCGGCGACCCTGCGCTCTTCCCTTCTCCCTGTGGGAGACTGCAGCTGCAGGAGCAGCTGCGAACGCCGCAGGCGGCCCGCAGGGCGCAGCACAGGGATGTGGTGCGTAAGGTGGCGCGCAGCGCCGGATGAGGGTCCGAGGTCGACATAAACCGGAACCGTGCGCGGTCAGTCTTGCCTCCAGCGGATGCCTCCAGACACGCCCGCACCCTGTTTGCTACGCGACAGCGCGCCGACGAAGTCGGGGTGGAAGCTCCTACAAAGGCGCCGGGCCCCTTTTGCTGGGCAGGGCGTCAGTCGACGGGAGTAGTGCCAACCGGCGCTTCCCCGGGCGCGTCTGGATTCGACATTACTTCGTCCTGCATGCCCGGCTGCGCACGAACTTCGAACGCAACACTCTCGGACTGCCCGCTGTCGGTCTGGATCAGGAGCGTGACCGTGTCGCCTGCCTTCAGTGGCGGATCGGCATCGAACAGCATCAGATGATAGGACCCGGGTTCGAAGCGCAACTCGCCTCCCGCGGGGACCTCGAGCGTGCGCTCGTTGCGCATCTTCATGACGCCGCCCTCGTCGGTCATGGAGTGCATTTCATGACGCCGGAAGCGATCGCTGTCGATGGCGAAGAGTTTGTACGTGTGGCGGCCCGTATTGGAAACCACCATGTAGCCGACATTGGTGCGCGCCGTGGGCGGGGCTTCCAGGATGTAGGCGTCGCTCACCGAGAGATTGTCGCGGGCAGTCGCCGCGGCCGAGGCCAGAGGAATGAGTGCCGCGATAAGCAGCCGGGTCGTGAGTCGCATGGATTTCTCCGTGGGTCGATCCCTTATCATAGCCGCCGTCACAGTCAGGATTGCAGCACATGCTCGAACGAATCCAGCACGGCCGGGTACTTGAGCTGAAGCTGTCGCGACCTCCGGTCAATGCACTGAATCCCGAGCTCGTCGCCGCCCTCGACCAGGCCATCCAGGAGGCGCCGGGCACGGGCTCCCGCGCGATCGTCGTTTCCGGATCGCCGCGCACCTTTTCCGGCGGTCTCGACGTGCCGTTCCTGCTGACGCTCGATCGCGCTGCACTCGCTACCTTCTGGCACGCGTTTTTCGATCTGCTGGCGCGCGTGGCACGTTGCCCGGTGCCGGTGGTCGCCGCCATCACGGGTCACAGTCCGGCCGGTGGCGCGGTCTTCAGCATCTTCTGCGACTACCGGGTGATGGCGGAAGGCGACTTCCGCATCGGGCTCAACGAAGTGCAGGTGGGACTGACGGTGCCCGATCCCATCCAGTTCGCGCTACGGCGTCTGGTCGGTGCACGGTGTGCGGAGCGCATGCTGGTGGAAGGCGCGATGATCGATTCTGCCCGGGCACTCGCGATCGGGCTCGTGGACGAACTCGCAGTACCGGACCAGGTGGTGCCCACCGCGGTTGCGTGGTGCGAGCGCCATCTCGCGTTGCCACCGCAAGCCATGGCATCGACGCGGCGGCTGGCGCGTGCGGACCTTCATCAGGCGATCGGCGCGCCCGGCTCCCACGACGTCGACGAATTCGTGGACGCCTGGTTCGGGGAGGAATCCCAAAGCGTGCTCAGCGCGCTGGTGGAACGGCTGCAGCGACCGCGAACGGCTTGATACGGATTGGCGGCGTCTGAAGCCAGTCGCCGCCTCACACCCGCGCGGATCGCAGCTTGAGATTGTGCCGGCTGACGGTTGCCTGCCGCTGATGATGCAGCGATCAGGGTCACTGGCTGATGCGCGTGCAACCGATCGCGCCGAATGCGGGCGTCAGAGTTCGGGAGTGGGCCCGCGGTCACCGCCGATGGCGATCGGGCGCCTGGGATCGGCAATCCAGCCGCTCCACGACGGCGCATACAGCAGTGAGCCGTTGAGGCCCGCGATATCCATCGCCAGGATGTTGTGGCAGGCCGTCACGCCCGAGCCGCACATGTGCACGACATCCGCCGGCCCGAATCCATCCATGAGCGCCTCGAAATCCGCGCGCAGCGCGTCCGCCGGTTTGAACCGGCCGTTCTCGATGTTCGCCATGAACGGTCGATTGTGCGCACCGGGCACATGGCCTGCGGCGCTGTCGATCGGCTCGACTTCGCCGCGATAGCGTTCTGACGCGCGCGCGTCGATGAGACAGAGCGCGTTGTCCGACAGTCCAGTCGCAAGCATCGCGTGATCGACCAGTGCGGAACGATCGAGCTTCACTGCACGCGGATAACCGCGGTCCGAAGTCGGCGCCGGATTGCCGGATTCCATGGCCCCGTCGCGCTCCCGCCAGGCGGCGATTCCGCCGTCCAGCACCTGGCACAGGCCATGTCCTGCACGCGTCGCGAGCCACCATGCACGTGCGGCGTAGGCGCCGTTCGCGTCGTCGTAGACGACCAGCAATTGATCGGGTTCGAGTCGCCAGTCCGCGAATGCGCGCGCGAGATTCGCATCATCAGGCAGCGGATGGCGACCCTGATCCGTAGTGCCCGGCATTGAAAGATCCGACTCGAGGTTGGCATGCAGCGCACCGGGAAGGCGCGCCTCGCGCCAGGCCCTGGGACCGGCTTCGGGCTCGCCGAGCTGAGCACGGCAGTCGAGGATGCGCAGCGGCTTGCCATCAGCCATCAGGGACTGCAGTGAGTGCGCGTCGATCAGGGGCGTCATCTGCGGTCTCCGGTTCCCAGTGCCTCATCCGGAAGGGCCACCAGCTGATCGACGATCCATGCGGTGACGCCCCAGATGTCGTGATGACCGTGCGCGTAGGCACTGGTGCGCCGCTGACGGCCGCGCCAGGTCAGGATACGCTCGCTGCGACGACCTGGATCGCGCAGCACCGACAGCGGCACCTCGAAGATTTCCGCGACTTCGGAGGGATCCGCCTGCAGGCGTGCCAGTGGTGAAACCCATCCCACGGTCGGCGTCACGCGAAAACCCGAGATGGTCGCGATCGCATCCAGGTAGCCGACGGGCTCGACGAATCGGGCTTCGACTCCGATTTCCTCATGCACTTCGCGCAGGGCTCCTTCAACAATGCTCTCGCCCGGCTCCAGCCGTCCCCCGGGAAAACTGACCTGGCCCCCGTGATGGGCGAGGTCTGGACTGCGCACCGTGAAAACAACCTGGACTCCGTCCTCGCGCAGGATCAGCGGCACCAGCACCGCTGCGGCACGCAGCAGGGGCGACACCAGTCCGTCCAGGATTTCCGGCAGATTGGCCGGTGCGCCCTGGGGCGGATGTTCCAGCGGGTGCAAGCCGGTCGGCTTATGCATTGGCGCGGAGTGACGGGCCGCACCAAGCGCAATCCCCGGCGCAGCGCAGAGTCTGTGTGACTGCAGGCGCCGTGCGCGCATGTTGCATTTCAGAAACTGCCTCGATGCAAGCGCAGGCCGTTGGCGCGTTCCGCGGCTTCGCGCTGCTCGCTGCGGAATGCGGCGCGCCGGGGCAGTACATGCAGCATCAGGCGCAGGCGCTCGCCGTTGTCGATCGAACCCCAGGCACCGATCTCGCTACCCGTGCGCTCGCACCCGAAGCAAAAACCGCGTGGGTCAATCTCGCAGACGCCGGTGCAGGGCGACAGCACGGCTTCGCTGTTGGAGGGTGCCGGCGACGGTAGCTCACTCTCCGGCATGGTCGTCAGGCTCCTTCGCAATCGAAACGCGTCACGCGCATTACTTGAGCTTGATCTCGCGCAGACGCTCTTCGAGGTAGTCGTGCGCGGTGATCGGGTCGGGGTAGCGGCTCGGGTGTTCCGCGTCGATGGTCGCGGGCAGGACGTCGATGAGGAAATCCGGATTCGGATGCAGGAAAAAAGGCGTGGAGTAACGCGGTCGCCGCGACCCGTCTCCGGGCGGGTTCACCACGCGATGCGTGGTCGATGGGTAGACGTGATTGGTCAAGCGCTGGAGCATGTCGCCGATGTTGACGACGATGGTGTCGGAATCGGCCGTGAAAGGCACCCACTCGCCGCCGCGCGAGCGCACCTCGAGTCCGGCGGCGCTCGCACCAACCAGCAGCGTGATGAGGTTGATGTCTTCATGCGCGCCGGCACGCACGTTGGGCACATCCGGCTGCGTGATCGGCGGATAGTGGATCGGGCGCAGGATGGAGTTTCCGAACTGGATCTTGTTGCTGAAATAGTCCTCCGGCAGATCGATGTGCAACGCGAGGGCCGCCAGCACCCGCGCACCGAGGGCATCGAGCGCATCAAACAGACCGTAGCCACAGCTCCGCATTTCCGGAACTTCGTGCGGCCAGAGATTCGGCGGCATCACGTCGTGGTACTTCGAATCTTCCGGCAGCTCGCGACCGATGTGCCAGAACTCCTTGAGATCGGGGTACTGGGAATCTTTGGCGGTTTCGATGCCGAATGCTGTGTAGCCGCGCGCGCCACCCGAACCCGGCACCTGGTATATGCGCTTGGTGGCTTCAGGCAGCGAGAAGAAGCGCACAAAGGCGTCACGACAGCCGTCGATCAGTGCCGGCGCGATGCCGTGACCGCGGATGCCGGCAAAGCCCCACTCGCGATACGCAGCGCCGAGGTCGTCAACGAAACTCTGGCGCACGGAGGCGTCGGCATCGCCCGCGAAGCGGCGGATGTCGAGTGTGGGAATCATGGGCTTGTTCATGTTCGGTGCGCTCCACTAATGATCATGCCGCCGCCCGCACAGCGTCGGCCAGCCGCTCGCTCAGGCGATCGACTTCCTGCGCATCTTCGGCCTCGATCGTCACCCGCACCAGTGGTTCCGTGCCGGAAGCACGCAGAATCACGCGGCCGCGGTCGGCCAGCGTCGATTCGACGTCCCGGAGCACCTCCCGGACCGATTCGCGCTCGAGCGGCCGCGCGCCGGACGCAACCGGAATGTTGACGGTGCGCTGGGGGAGACGCCGCATGGCGGCCACCGCATCGTGCAGCCCGCAGTCACCGTCCTGCAGGGCCTTCAGCACCTGCAGCGCGCTCACGATTCCATCGCCGGTAGTGGTCTTGTTGAGGCAGAGAATGTGCCCGGAGCTTTCGCCGCCGAGCCACGCGTGCTGTTCCTTCATCAGCTTGTGCACGTAGCGGTCCCCGACGCGCGCGCGCAGGAAGGGATGACCCAGCGCGACGACCGCCCGTTCGAGGCCGAAGTTGCTCATCAGGGTGCCGACCACGGGGCCCGTCAGCTTGCCGCTGCGCGCCCAGTGGGCCGCGATGACATACAGCAGGGCGTCGCCGTCCTGCACCTGCCCGGAACGGTCCACCATCATGACGCGATCACCGTCGCCGTCGAAAGCAATACCGAGGTCAGCCTCGCGTTCGAGCACGGTCTGCTGCAGCAGTGCGAGGTCCGTCGCGCCGCATCCGGAGTTGATGTTCAGACCGTCCGGCTCCACCCCGATCGCATGCACCCTGGCACCCAACTCGGCGAAAATTCCCGGTGCGATGTGGTAAGTCGCGCCATGTGCGCAGTCCACCACCAGGTTGACGCCGGCGAGGGAAAGACCGCGTGCGGTGCTCTTGCAGAACTCGATGTAGCGGCCTTCGACATCCGGCACGCGGCGTACGCGTCCAAGACGGCTCGCGTCGACGGTCGCAAAGGGCTGCTCCAGTTCCTGTTCGATCGCGATCTCGACACTGTCGGAGAGCTTTTCGCCGCGGCTCGAGAAGATCTTGATGCCGTTGTCGTAGTACGGATTGTGCGATGCGCTGATGACGATGCCGGCGCCGCCGTCGAAGGTGCGCGTCAGGTGTGCGATGGCGGGCGTTGGCATGGGACCCAGCAGTTGTACGTCGATGCCCGAGGCCGTCAGCCCGGCCTGCAGCGCCGACTCGAACATGTAGCCGGAAATCCGTGTGTCCTTGCCGATCAGCACGGTACGCGCGCCCTCGCGCGCCAGCGCGCGGCCGATGGCGGCACCGAGCCGCAGCATGAAGTCAGCCGTGATCGGCGACTCGCCCACGCGTCCGCGAATGCCATCGGTACCGAAGAATCTGCGTTCGCTCATGGGTCGATCTGCGTTGGACGACCCGAATTGTAATGGCTGGCTGACACCTGCAGCCCCCCGCGTTTCAGCAGCGATCCCGCTGCGTCATCATGGCGCGGAGCCCTGACGGGGAAGGCGGGCGTTTCTGCCGGCGCCATCCCGAGTCGGAAGGTCGTGGCGCCAACCGGAGCGGACACCCGCAAAATGGACAATACGCAACTCAACGTGATCGGTGGTGGACTGGCAGGCGCGTTGCTGGCCGGATTTCTTGCCCGGCGTGGCCTCCCGGTCACCGTGTTCGAGGGCCGCTCCGACCCTCGTCTCGGAGCAGGCGGCGGCGGCCGCTCAATCAATCTCGCCCTGGCCGAACGTGGCCTCGCGGCGCTGCGTCGGGCCGGCATCCACCGCGAAGTGCTCGACAACGCGGTCATGATGCGCGGCCGCTGCGTGCACGCGCTCGACGGTTCAACGCGCCTGCTGCGCTATGGCCGCGACGACAGCGAAGTAATCTGGTCGATCAATCGCGACCGACTCAACGGCGTGCTGCTCGACTTCGCGGAACGCAGCGGTGCGCGGATCGAGTTCGGACAGCGTCTGCTGTCGATGGATTTCGCCAGCGACCGCATGCAGATGAGGAGCGATACCGATGGCCGCATTCGCGACCTGTCCTGCGCCATTGCATTCGGATGCGACGGTGCCGGCTCGTCGGTGCGCCAGGCCTTGGGCGCACGTATCGAATTGCATGAACGATTCGAACCGCTCGGACATGGCTACAAGGAGCTTGAGATCCCGCCGCTTCCCGACGGTGGTTTCCGCATGGAGGCCAACGCCCTGCACATCTGGCCGCGCGGAAACTACATGGCGATTGCGCTTCCCAATACCGAGGGCAGCTTCACCGTCACGCTGTTTCTCCCGAGCGCGGGTCCGGATCCGAGTTTCGAAACGGTTCGGACTCCGGCCGACGCACGCGCGCTGTTCGCTCGCGACTTTGCGGATGCACTGCCGCTGATGCCCGAGCTCGAAGAGGACTTCGAGCGCAATCCGGTTGGGATGCTGGCCACGCTGCGCGTCGGCAACTGGCGACTCGGCGGTGAGGCGCTGCTGGTCGGGGATGCGGCGCATCCGATCCTGCCCTTCCACGGACAGGGCATGAATTGCGCGTTC
>JBBQNY010000141.1:0-7607 GCA_038330365.1 Lysobacterales bacterium
ACGCCGGCGTTGACGTGATCGTCGATGAAATAGCCCGAGCCGTCCTCCGGCGGATTGAACCAGACGCCGGTGCGATCAGGCGTCACGGTGGTGTTGGGCAGTGACAGCGACTGTCGTTCGGCGCCCGAGCGGCCATTCACGGTGTAGAAGAACAGATAGTCGTTGGGGCCGATGTAGATGACGCGGCCCGAGCCGATGATCGCGTTCGACACTGCGAAGGGTGACTGGCTGATGCGGTTGAACTTGCGGATGTCGACGCTCGACGCGTTGTCCACGACGAAGCCCTGGGCGGTGTACCAGATCGGCAGGCGCGCCGTGGTGCCCGTGAACCATGCACCGAAGAACACGGGCGGATCCGGATCCGGATTGTCGGTGACCGTGGTTCCAATGCCGTTGCCGAAGCGGGAAGGATTGACGAACAGCCCCACCTGCGGCGTGATCGACGTGATCTGCGCCGGACAGTTGTTGCTGGTGTTGCATGGGCCGCCGTTGCCAAGGGTGAAACCCACGGGCGTCGACGCCTGATCAACCGACCAGGAATTGCGATCGACCGCGCCGTTGTAGCGCATCGAGGCCACGCTGCCGCAGGCGGCCGTGGTCGGGATCGCGAAATCGACCAGCGCAATCGCGGAGATGCCGTTCGGACCCAGCGAAGGCAGCGCTGCCGCCGGAGTTTCCACCCGCATGGTGGCCGGGCTCTGCGGCGAGAATGCCGCATGGCCGTCGGTCAGCGCCTTGTTGCCGTCGTTGCGCAGCGCGATCGGCACGCGCCAGCGCTCGCCGGGTTCAATCACGCTGTCGCCATCGCCGCAGAGCTGTTGTGCGTTGCCGGCCACGCTGGCGGATACCCGCGGGCCGTCGACGGCGATGCTGCGCTGGATGGTGGTTGTGCAGGACGTGCCCGAGGACACGCGCACCACCACCGAGACATTGGACTCCTGCGGATACACCGGCTGCAGGGTGCGCTGGCCGCTGACGGCGACCTCGGTGCGGTCGATGATGCCGTCGCCGTCGACGTCCCATTCCACGCGGAAGGTGCCAGCGGGGAGATTGAGCGTAAGCGTCACCGCTTCGCCCGAACGCGCCACGGCGGGCGCGTTGAGTATGGCGGCGGGTGGTGTGCAGCCGCCGGCGGGCGTGCCTTCGAGCGTCTGCGCACCGGTGCTGGCCGGGTCAAGCCACTCCTGCAAACGGCTCGCGGATGACGGACCGGCGTTGAACGAAGTTGAAAAACGACCGAAGTAGTCATCCTCGTCGGGGAAAGCGCAGGAAGCGCTGCCGCCTGCAAGCTGGCCGACGATGCGCTTCTCTGGGCTCAGCAGTGGCCCACCGGAAGAACCGCCTTCAGTCGTGCCGAGCTCGTAGTCGACGATGCGCAGGAAGCTGCTGCCGTTGATGCCGGGAATCGACTGATTGACGAATTGCAGCTGCCCGTTGTCGAAACTGATGCGCTTCTCGTCGCCCTGGGGATGATGGATGACGGTGGCGGAGGTGGGCGCGATTTCGCGACGGTCCCAGCCGGCGAAGAACGCGTTGGCAGCGGTCGGCACGGGATTGCGCAGTCGCACGAGGGTGAAGTCGGAGACCGAACGCGTCGCTATGAGGTCGGCACCACCCGTCTGGATGATGCTGTTGCCGTTCAACGGTATCGGGGTGCCGGAGCTGCCGCTGCCCGGGAGCCGGCAGGTTGGATTCTCGTACTTCCAGTAAAGAACCATCGAGGACGCTTCGGCCGCCGTGTCGACACAGTGGTTGGCCGTGAGGAAATAGCGGGCCTGATCGCCGCTCACGTTGTTGATCAGCGCGCCGGTGCAGAGAAATCCATTGAACGAATAGCGCGCCACAGAATTGATCTGATCGCGAAACGCATCGCCCTGGGGGCAGACGACGTCCACGTTGCAGCTGCCGGACTTGGCGAGCCCGCCGCCGCTGTCGCCGCCACTGAAGATGGGCCGATGCGCTGGCGCCACGCGATCGAGCTCGAAGGAAACGAGCCGCTGCAGCGCCGCCGGCACCTCGATCTCGAGCGTTGCGGACTCACCCGCCACGTAGGCAGTCTGAAAGCGCCGGCCCGCCGCCACCTCGGCGTCCGTGTACGGCCCGGCTTCAATCGCACCGGTCGCGCCACGCACCTGCAGGCGCGCCCCATGCGGCAGGAACAGCTGCGCGAAGCCGAAGTCCTGTGACAGCGCTTCGGGTGTCGTGATCGTCAGCGACCAGCGCCGCACCGGCGCGCCCTGCGTATCGCGTGCGTCCGTCCACGTGCCGACACTGGCGACGCCGCGCTCCATCGAAACACCGGGGTCGCGCACCATCGCGTAGCGCAGCGGTGCGCCGATCGGGGCCTGCGCGTCCTCGGCCAGCAGGGCCGCCGCATCGACCGGCGCAAGCTCGACGCGCGCGCCGGTAGCCGCAGTGGCATTCGGGGAAGGAAAGAGAAAGACACCCGCGACAAGTACGGCAGGCAGGAGAAAGGAGCGCATGGCAGTCATCCGTGTCGGAGACGCCCGAGCATAACGAGCGGATTATTAACGGTTCGCGAGGAACCGACGTTCAGGTACGCGCGGCTTCCTGATACCAGCCGGTGATGGCATGGCGGGGCGTCCTGGCCCAGGGCGCGACGAGGCTGACCATATGGTCGGTTGGCACGCGGAACAGCGACAAACTGTTGAAGACCGGCAGGAAGGTGTCTTCGACTTCGCCGCGCGCGTCGATGAAATGCAGCAGACCACCCCAGTCGGCTTCCCAGTTGCGGGTGAGATTCATCACGTAGGCGTAGAGGTAACCATCGCTCGCATGTAAATCATTGTGTCGTTTGAGGAACAGTCCGGGGCGGTAGCGCGTCGCCTGCGCGCTGACACGACGGATACGGGTGTCGCCCGTGAGCGCGTGCAGGAACTCGAGATGCATCGGCGAGTTGAGGAACTCGAGCACCCGGTGCAGCAGCAGATCCGGATCAAGTCCGAGCTTGTAGGCCGCGATCATCATGTAGCTCTCGTACGCGAACGCATACTTGCCGACGGCTGCCGTCTGCGCGCGCGTGACCAGCTCCTCCACCGCCGGCGCACCCATGGCTCCGAGCTCGGCAGCGGAAATCTTGCGCTCGTGCCCGTCCTCGCGCAGCGCAAGCGTCCACGGCACTTCGTCGATGAGGCAGCGCTCGATCTTCTCGGCGGCATCGGGCTGCAGATAATCGCGGATCTGGATCCGCCCGACGCGCTGCAGCGTGGCGCGGATGCGCGCGATGTCGAGCGCTTCGTTGAGCATGACCACGATTCTAGCCGCGCCCGGTCGCGGCGCGCCGTGGCGTGAGCGCGTTTTGCCGTCAGCGCGTGCGCGGTTACCCTGCGGCTTCCGTCCCTGCGCGCCGACCATGCACGATATCCAGGATCTTGCGACGCTGATTCGTGCCGGCACGCCGCTGCTGGTGCTCGAAACCGCGGAAGAGGTGCGCGCGGTCGAGTATTTCCGGCAGGTGCTCGGCCAGGTGATGCGGCCGCTGTACCGCTGGTCGATCACGGACGGCCTGACCCGCCTCGACATCGATACCGACGCGCCGCTGGATATTGCGCCCGACGCCTCGGCCACGCTCGCGGCGGTCAAAGAAATGCCCGATCGCAGCATCGTGCTGCTGCTCGATTTCCACGGCCAACTGCGCTACGCGGTGACGCAGCGTCTGCTGCGCGAGATTGTCGAGCGCCAGGGCGGCTGCCAGCCGCACACGCTGGTGCTGATCGCGGCCGAGGTCGAGCTGCCGGCGGAAATCGCGCCGTATGCGGTGCGCATCGCGCCGCATCTGCCCAATGAAGCCGAACTGCAGAAATTGCTGCGCGAGGAAGCGTTCGCCTATTCGCGCGAGAACGCCGGGCGGCGCGTGACACTCGACAGCCGCGCCGCGCGGCTGGTGGTGCGCAATCTGATCGGGCTGACGGAACGCGACGCCCGCCGCATCCTGAGGCACCTGCTGTTTCTCGACGGTGCGTTGAGCGATGAGGATCTGCCCGAACTCGCCAAGCTCAAGTTCGAGCTGCTGAACAAGGACGGTTTGTTGCACTTCGAGTACGACACCGCGAAATTTGCCGACGTGGCAGGTCTTGCGCGCCTCAAACGCTGGGTCGAGCAGCGACGCGCGGTTTTTGTTGGCGAGAACGCGCCGGCGGGCCTTGATCCTCCGCGCGGCGTGCTGCTGCTTGGCGTGCAGGGCTGCGGCAAGAGTCTGGCGTCCAAGGCAGTTGCGGGCGGCTTTGGCGTGCCGCTGGTGCGGCTGGATTTCGGCGCGCTCTACAACAAGTTCCACGGCGAGACCGAGCGCAATCTGCGCGAGTCACTGCGCAATGCCGAGGCTCTGGCGCCGTGCGTGCTCTGGATCGACGAGATCGAGAAGGGCGTGGCGACCTCGGACTCCGACGACGGTGTCTCGCGCCGCGTACTCGGCTACCTGCTGACGTGGATGGCGGAGCGCAAGGCGCCGGTGTTCATGGTGGCCACGGCCAATGCGATTGATCTGCTGCCGGCGGAGTTGCTGCGCAAGGGCCGGTTCGATGAGATCTTTTTCGTGGATCTGCCGAGCCCGGCGGTGCGAGCCGAGGTGCTGCGCATCCATGCGCGGCGGCGCAAGCTCGACGAGATCGCGCTGGATGTCGACGCGCTGGCGGCGGCCAGTGAGGGTTTCTCGGGCGCCGAACTCGAGCAGGCACTGGTCAGCGCGATGTACACCGCGCACGCCGCGTCCGAGCCCGTCGCGCATCGCCACGTGCAGGATGAAATCCGCAACACGCGCCCCCTCTCCGTGCTCATGGCCGAAAAAGTAGACGCCCTGCGCGGATGGGCCGCCACCCGCACCGTCCCCGCCGACTGATCCTCGTGCCACGCAGCGCTCGCGTCTGCAACTCAGCCGCTGGCGTGCAACGAAAGCAAGCCCCTCTCCCGCGTGTTCAAGCCCCTCTCCCCCCGGGAGAGGGGTTGGGGTGAGGGTCCGAGTCCCCGCGTCATGTTGGATAGCGCAGGTTTCCAGCCGTACACGCCGCCTTAGTCCAAAAAAACAGGAACCCATGAACGGCACGGACCAGAAAGCCCCGTCCGCGCGTGTTGCACCTGCGTATCGTCGAAGACCGAAACGACTTCGCGTATTCAACCAGCCCCTCACCCCTCGCTGCGCGCCACCCTCTCCCCGCTGTCGCGGGGCGAGGGGCAAATGCCACGCCACACCTCCAAGGCCAGGCGGCTCTTGTAGGAGCGTGCTTGCGCGCGATGGCGTCATGCAAGACCGTGCATTGCGCTCCGATCCACCATGACGCCATCGCACCCGAGGGCGCTCCTACGCGAGCGTGGTGTTTCGGAGTCAGAGTTGCGCGTGCACCACCCATACCCACAGCCCCAGCACGGCGACAAAGTTGATCGTGAATACGAGGCCTCTCAGGCGCACGTTGGTCGTGCAAATCTGCACGCAACTGTGCAGCACACGTCCCGCGATAAACGTCCACGCCAGCACGGCGGTTGAGGGAGTCGCCGACTCCGCGTGAATCAGCAATAGACACGCCGCGTGAAAGAACAGCGGCCACTCGAACTGGTTGGAAAGATTCGCGCTGACGCGTTTCTCGAGTTGCACCCACGGGTGCGATCCATCAGGGAGGCGACCCATGCCCCACACCGAAGGCGCGCGCACGACCGTCAACAGGACGTAGAGCGCCGCCGACAGCGCCACGTGCGCCGCCATCGCGAGGATCAGTTGTTGCGGCATCTGCGTTTCTCGATTCTGGTTGTCGTGGCCGCACCGCTGCCGATGTCCCTTGCCGACAAACGACCAGGCTGGGCGCCGCGTTGCAGCTACGCGTGCTGCTTGAGCCAGTTGACGAGGGGCACCCAGTCCTGCTGGTGCTTGCGTACTTCTTCGGAAGCGTAGTCGAAGATGCTTTTGCCGAGTCCGGTGAGAAACACGTAGCCCTGCGCGTCGCGGATCTCGGCCACGACCGGCAGCCCGAACGCCTGCATCGCCTCGAGCGCGGTGCGCGAACTCGTTGTCCACGGGCGCAGGCGATTGGCCACCAGACCCACCGACACCTTGCTCTTGCCCTTGCGCACGCGCACCACGTCGCGCAAATCGGTCAGGAAGTCCTCGGTCGCCTCAAGGTCAATCTGTGAGGGAAGCACGGGCACCAGCATCGCGTGGGCCGCGTCCATCACGTCTTCAAGATCGCTTGGCCGCGTGCCGGCGGGTGCGTCGAGCAACAGGACATCGGCATCGTGCGGAACCTGGTCGCGCCAGTGCTTGCGGGTGGCGTCCACCGGCAGCACGCCGGGCAAGTGCGCTGGGCGCTTGATGCACCAGCGCGTGGAAGATGCCTGCCGGTCGGCGTCCGCGATCACCACGCGGCCGCCGTTCTGCGCGTAGGCGGCGGCAAGATTGGTGGTCAGCGTGGTCTTGCCGCAGCCACCCTTGGAACTCGCGATCAGGATCGTGCGCACGGCGATACTCCGCTGGAACCCGAACCGAAGGCTAAGCCCGAATCCGCCGCGTCACAAGCACCCGTGCCGGTCGAGGCGGCTCCGGCCGCATTCCGCTCTTCACCGTCCCTCGCGAAACGGGACGATCCAGCGCCCCAGGCCTCCCCGTATCCCGCCTTTCGTGGGAGCGCGCTGGCGCGCGATGGCGGCATCCTCGCCCGGAGCGCAATCCTCCAACAGACATGACGCCATCGCGCGCGAGCGCGCTCCTACACGAGCCTCGTGCAGCTTCGGGAATTCGCACGCGTGACGTATCCCGCCTTTCGTAGGAGCGCGCTGGCGCGCGATGGCGGCATCCTCGCCCGGAGCGCAATCCTCCAACAAACATGACGCCATCGCGCGCGAGCGCGCTCCTACACGAGCTTCGTGCAGCTTCGGGAATTCGTGGTCAGGGTTTGGGTTGCCAATCGGCGGGCGGATCGAGGGGGATGCCGGCTTCGTGCAGCGCGAGTTCGCGCGCCTCCGCCGCGCCATCCTGCGACGAAACCGGCGGTCTGATGCATGGCGGTGCGGCCGGCCATCAGGGCCATGTGCTGCTCGTTCTGCCATTTCTGGCGGCGCTGGCGCGCCAGCCAGCGCTCGCGTTCGGGACCTGCGCTGGAGAGGCTGGCGCCGATCAGGGAGATGATCCCCTCGGAACTGATCGTGTCTCCGTTTGCATGGGCCAGCTCCGCAATGGCGAGGCAATCATCGCGGTGCGCGTGATCGCCGCCCACCACATCCGGCTTGCATGACGAATACAAGCGCATGCTCTGGTCCATCTGCACGACATTGTGGACAGCCATCGCCAGCGTCGTGGACCGCGCAATGTCCGCATCGCTCGCGCATGCGAGATCGACGCGCTCTGACAGTGCCTCATCGGCGGCTGTGTTTCGCAGTGCCCGCAACGTCTCCGGCGTGAGCGCGAGCCGCTCGCTGTTGTCGAGGACCAGATTCAGGAGTTCATGCACGGGAAGCCGATAACGCGGCATCTCCGCCAGCTTTGCCAGCGCTTGCTGGTCGAATACGGCACCGCGGCTGCCGCGCTGCCCCAGGTCGATGGCCAGCAGCTCCACGGCGGCATTGCCGGGTTCCAGCCTGCGAAGTCGGCTGATGGCGCTCAC
>JBBQNY010000142.1:0-7590 GCA_038330365.1 Lysobacterales bacterium
AGGTGTTGGTAAGCCTTCCGCCTTTCCGCCTCGGTCGCGCCAAGCGCACGGTAGGTGGGGTGCGGATCGATCCGCGGATCGCTCACGCCGCGCGCGTTGTGTGCATGGCTTGACCACCGGTAGTCGAGGGCGGTGGCGACCATGCCGGCGCGGACCGGGTTGAGTTCGATGTAGCGATAGCAGGCGAGTACGTAACGCTCGCTGTCCACGAGCGCTGACTTGAAACGGCCTTCCCACAAGGTGCCGGTCCGTCGATAGCGGGCGTTAAAGCTGCCGACATAGCGGCGACCGATGGCTTGCATCATCCGGGACGACGCGCCGGGTACTCGCGGTGTGACGAGCAGGTGCACGTGGTTGGTCATCAACACGTAGGCGTGGAGTGTGCACTCATGTTTGCGTGCGGCCTCACCCAGTTCCTGCCGGTAATGCAGGTAGTCGGCGTCATCGGCAAAGCACGCCTGCCGATCGTTGCCTCGCTGGACGATGTGCTGCGCGATACCGGGAAGGTCGATGCGAGGAACGCGCGCCATGAACCTGGGTCGAGGTGCTGAGGACCTGCTCACCTTCGCAAACGCCACGGGGATACGCGCTCGCTTTTTGGCGCTCCTCGGGGTAGGAAATGTACCTGCCCCTTTTTGCGGGACCTCATTCAATCAACGTCATGCCCGCGACTTTGGCGGCGCGCTTGTCGAAGGTCAAAATGCGCTCGCAACCCGCAGCGAAACCTTCAAGCGCAATGAGGCAGTCGGCGAAATCGCCGCCGCCCGATTTGAAAATGCGCAGCGCATGGGCGACCCGTTCAGCGCGGTCCACCACGATCTCTCGCGTTTGCAGCAGTGCCTCGATTGCCCGCGCGACTTGATCGCGCGTCAGCGCATAGCAGTCGGAAAGCACCCAGTAGAGTTCGACCACGGACACCAGCGCGACGAACCCAGGTGCTTCGACCGACAGCGACTCGAGTAGCGAGTTCGATTTCGGCGATTGCCTGGGATCGTCCTGGGCGATGTATCGCACCAGCACGTTGGTATCGAGGCCGATCATCGGGCCTTGCCCCCAGCCGCAGCGATAGCCGCATTCATCTGCTCAATCGAAACCCGCCTGGCAGGTTTCCCGAACATGCCCTTGAGGGCGGTAATCGGCCGCGAGGCCGCGATCAACTCGAAGCGGCCGTTGGCGACCTGCACGAATTCCACGCGATCCCCGGCGTCGACATGCAGCGCCCTGCGAACTTCGACAGGGATGGTGATCTGTCCTTTGGTGGTCAGCGTAGCGGTGGCCATCGCGGCTCCTTACATTGAAGTAAGGAATATACCGGACCAGCACTTGCAGGCCAAGATTCTCGGGCTCCCAACAACCCGGGTCAGAGTCGACTTTCCCCGACCAGCGACCGGACCGCTCGGCGGGCCGGAGTCAGAGTGCAGTTGCGATGTGATCGTCGCTCTCTCCGCCGATGGCTCGCGTGCACTCATCCGAAAAAGTCGACTCTGACCCCCTTTTCCCGCATGCCGGCTGGACGCGTCCCGCATCCCGACGTACTGTTCAGGGACGCGCCCGGGACGGGCAGCGCTTCCTCGTTCCGGATTCCCCATGACACGACTTGTTCTCGCCTTGCTGGCCCAGGCATCGTTGCTGCTCGCAGTGGTTCCATTCGACGCCGTCGCGGCAGGGATCCCGACGGATACCGGGCCCGTAGCAGTCGCACCTGCAGAGCCGGACACGGCGCCCGTTCCCACCCACTTCACCGCCTGCGTAGGCGGCGCTGCCGCCGGTTTTCCCTGCAGTCGTGTCGACCTGGAGGAGCGTCTCACCAATGCGTCGCTGGGGGGCGGCAACGGCAACGATATCTGGGGCTGGACCGATCCCGTCACCCAGCGGGAGTACGCATTGATGGGTTTGACCACTGGCACGGCCTTCGTCGACATCACGATTCCCGACGACGCCCGTCTGGTGGGTAACCTGCCACGACCCGCCGGCACCCCTGCGAGCACCTGGCGAGACATCAAGACCTACGGCAACTACGCCTTCATCGTCGCGGAGGCCGTGGACCACGGCATGCAGGTGTTCGACCTCACGCGCCTGAGGAGTTATGCGGGAACAGCGTTGACGTTCACGGCAGATGCCAACTACGGCAATTTCGGCCGCTCGCACAACATCGTCATCGACGAGGCCAGCGGATTCGCGTACGCCGTCGGCAGCCGCCAGGGCACGCAGAGCTGCAACGCCGGCCTGCACATGATCGACATCCGCAATCCATTGCAACCGACATTCGCGGGCTGCTTCGGCAATGACGGCTATACCCACGACGCGCAGTGCACGGTGTACGCGGGGCCGGACGCCGAACACCAGGGCAAGCAGATCTGCTTCGCGCAGAACGAGGACACCCTCACCATCGTCGACGTCACCGACAAATCCAATCCGGTGCAGCTCTCGCGCACGGGTTATGCGGGAGTCGGCTACACCCACCAGGGCTGGCTGACGGAAGACCAGCGCTACATCCTGGTCGACGATGAAACCGACGAGATCAATTTTGGCCACAACACCCACACCTACGTGTTCGACCTCGCGGATCTGGACGCCCCCGTGCTGCACATGCGCTACACCGGGACCACGAGCGCAAGCGATCACAACCTCTACGTCAAGGGGAACTTCGCGTTCCAGGCCAACTACCGGTCAGGCTTGCGCATCCTCGACATCAGCGGCATCGCCGAGCGCGACATCAGCGAGGTCGCTTTTTTCGATACGCAACCCGCGTCCAATGCCAGTGGCACGTCGGGCGCATGGAGCGTCTATCCCTTTTTCGCGAGTGGCACGGTGATCGTCAGCGACATCAGCGCCGGCCTGTTCGTGCTGCGTCCCAATCTCTGCACGCCACCGTCGACACCCACGGGTCTGGCCGCCGCAGGTGCCGGCGCCAACCGCATCGATCTGGCGTGGAATGCGCAAGCGGGAGGCGAGTCAATCGAGGTGCTCCGCAGCATCGACAGCTGCGCAGGTGCGCAGGGCGAGGTCGCCGGCGGACTGACCGGGAACGCCTATTCCGATACGTCGGTGTCGGGTGGAATCGACTACGGCTATCGCATCCGCGCCCGCAGTGCCGATGGACTGTGTGTCTCGCCATCGAGCGCCTGCCTCCTTGCGCAGACCAGCGGTGTCTGCACCGCGCCTCCGGTCTTTGCCGGTCTCGCCAGCGCCGACTCCGTCGGAACCGCGAGCTGCGGGATCCAGCTCGGTTGGGGTTCGGCCGCGCCCCGTTGCAGCGGGCCGGTCGCGTATCGCGTGGAGCGCAGCAACGGTCCCGCGTTCAATGAAGCGGGCGCGATCGTGATCGCGGCGGCGGCGACCGGCAACGGCTTCCTCGATTCCCAGGTGCTATCCGGTGCGTCGTACGCCTATCGCGTGCGCGCGATCGACAGCAGCAACGGCGCTGTCGACGACAATCCGTCCGTGTTGGTGGCGCGCGCCAGCGGCCCCATAGCCGACGGCGACTTTGCAACGGGCGCGGAGCTCGGCGATCCGGTGCTGGGCGATGTCGCCAACCGCCACGTGGCGTGGGAGACCGTGTCCAACGTGGCGCATGGCGGCCAACGCAGCTATCACTCCACGTACGGGAACAGCATCTGCCTCGCGCTGACCAGCGCACCGTTGTTGATCACGCCCGGGCAGAGTTCGATGCTGTCGTTCTGGACCCGCTATGCCATGGAGGCCGGCTTCGATGGCGGCGTTGTACAGGTCTCGACCAACGACGGGGCCAGCTGGAGCACGATGGCGCCGGTCGGCGGTGGCTACCCCTCGACTTTCAACAACACCAGCACCGATGCCTGCGGCCTGCCCAACAACTCCGGTGCTTTCACCGGCTCAGCGCTCACCTGGACGCCTTACACCTTCGATCTTTCGGCGTTGAGCGGTTCGGTACGTTTCCGCTTCCTGTTCTCGACCGACCCGGGCGTCACCGATCTGGGATGGTGGATCGACGACGTGCGCATGACCCACGTGCAGGTTCCCGGCATGTGCAGCTCGGCACTCGCATCCCTCTTCGCCAATGGCTTCGAGTAGGTGCGATAAAAACCCGGGTCAGAGTCGACTTTCCCCGGCCCGCGCCCGGGACGGGCAGCGCTTGAATGTTTCCGTCAGTGAGAAATCTCTGATCGATGAATTGCGAGGCGCTCTCGGCACAAAAGCAGTCTCTTCTTCTCGGTCCAACTGGATGTTCGGTACGATCTTCTCGAACCTTCGTGACTCGAACGGGCTTTCCTCGAATGTGAGTCTTGCGGGAAGCGTTTCCGACCCTCTTGCAGAACGGGATGATGCAAAGTGATCCGTATCGAGGAACTGTCCTTCGGGTACCGCAAGACGCCGCTGTACCAGTCCTTCAACCTGCGGTTGTCCGAACCCGGGGTCTACGGATTGTTCGGGCGCAATGGCAGCGGCAAGTCGACACTGCTGCTGATGCTGGCCGGATTGCTGTTTCCGCAACACGGCCGGATCGACGTGGGCGGCCTTTCGCCCTCCGCGCGGCACCCGGATTTCCTGGCGGCCATCTACATCGTGCCCGAGGAGTTCCACCTGCCCAATCTCACGCCCACCGCGCTGGCCGCGACGCAGTCGGGTTTCTATCCGAAGTTCTCCGCGGACGCATTCGGCGAATACCTGCGCATCTTCGAGGTGCCGGTCGATCGCACCTTCGAGGAGATGAGCCTCGGGCAGAAGAAGAAGGCAGCGATCGCGTTCGCGCTTGCGACCTTTACGCCGGTGCTGCTGCTCGACGAGCCGACCAACGGGCTCGACATCATCGGTCGTGACCAGTTCAAGTCAATCATGTCATGCCCCGAACAACGTGCACGCATCGTGGTCATCAGCACGCACCAGGCGCACGACCTCGAACGCATCATGAGCCACATCCTGTTCATCGACTCGGCAGCGCTCGCGCTCCAGGCGCCGATGTCGCAATTGTCGATGGCCCTGCGCACGGGCGTGGCGCCCGACGCCGCCGCGCTTGCGCAGATCCCGGGCGTCATCTATCAGGACGTGATGGGTGAACACATCGCCTACGTCGCCGCCAACCGTTCCAATGCAGCAGGGCCGGTGAATCTGGAGTTGCTCTACAAGGCGCTCAGCCTGCAGAAGTCCGGCGTGCTCGCCGCGCTGCGCGAAGCCGGCGGGGAGCCAGCCCTTGTTTGACTGGTCGCGCTTCCGCCGCCTCGCCGCGGCCCACTGGGCAGAGCAGCGCAAAGCCTACGCGTGGTTCATCGGCGTCGGCATGATCCTGCACATCGTGCTGCTGATCATCAGTCTCTCCGGCAAGAATGGTTTCATGTCGTTGAGCACGGATGGCCAGGCTGCGATGTACTTCGTTGGCATGTTCTCTCTGGCGCCCATCTTTGCGGGACGCTACTTTCAGCAGATGGCGCGTCGCCAGTCAGCGTTGCTCGTCCTGATGCGGCCCGCGTCGGTGTTCGAGAAATGGCTACTGGCGGTGCTGGTCGTCGTCCTGGCGTATCCGCTCGCATACTCCGTGGCTTTCTACTCGCTAAACATTCCCGCATGGTTGGTCGCGCACGCCCAAGCGCAACAGTTTTTCATCGACGAGGCCGCGCGCATCAAGCTCGCAGGTCCGGAAGCCGGGTATGACCTCGGTCGCCTCACGATCTCCAGTTTCCAGCTGTTCCTTCCCTCGTCCAGACAACTCACGTGGAGCGGCATCCTGTTGAACATCGTTGCTCTTTCATCGCTCCAGGCCTTTGCCATCTTCGGCAGCCTCTACTTCCGAAGCGCCCCTTTCATCAAGACCTTGTTCGCTGCTTTTCTGATGTTGCTCGCAATGATCTTGGTCGGCACCGTATTCGAAGCGAATTCCGAACTGGTCTTCGGATACTGGCATTCGGATCGGCCGATGTCCGGTTTCCAACGCGCGCTGTTCCCGCTGCTATGGATCGCGATTCCGTTGCTGCTCTGGCTATCGACATTCCTCGCGCTCAAGGAAAGGGAGATTGCCCCGTGAAGCACGCACCGTTGAGCGCTGCCGCCGCCATGCTTTTGCTCATTCTCGGCATCGCCGCTTCCAAGCCAATGACGCCGGACACGAAGGTGTTGCCCCTGGACTTCTCCGGCATCGATTCCCTGACCATCATCGACGAAGGTGATTCCGCGGACATCCAGATTTCGGACGTGGCCCCCGCCCATGCATCCTTCAACAACCTGAAGAAGACGAAAGTCACCGTTGATCGGCGAGGTAACGACATGACCATCCGAACGAACTTGAGCGGCTACAGTGAATTGGATCTCGTAGTTCCTTCAAGGGTGCGCACCTTTGTTCTCAGGGACGCTTCGATAAAATCTCAGGGGGATTTTGACCAAGTCCTTGTCCGCGCATCTGGTTCGATCAGATGGGAAGGCGATGTTCGCCACTTGCGCGTCGAGGCAATGCCGAGAGTCTCCAAGTGCAATAAGGCCTGCGGGCTTACGGTGAACATAGCCAACGCCACGATCGCCCATGTTGAGGTCTTCGCACCCGGAGGCGGCGTGGGCTTCGGGCATCCGGACAGAATCGGCGCGGCTGATTTGTACCTTGGGCCGCGCGGTAAAGTGTCGCTGAGCGACGCGACTAGACTTGGCAACATCGTGCTGCGCGATTCTGCGTCGCCGTTCGCACAGTGAGACAGGATTTGGGAAGTAGGTGGACCTGGCACCGTTCTTTAGCAATCGTGCTGTTGGCTGTCACCACCTCTTCGGCGTTCGCCGGGGACTTCTGCACCAACCCTACGATCTGGCCCGTAACCATAGGGGTCTCGACGGTTGCAGGCCAGACGACGCTTGCGTTTCTTCCGGCTGTGATCGGCGCGATCCTCGACGAGGAAATCACGGTGGTCGGCAACGACGTCACGATCGCCGGGAATCTGTTCACCGCATGCGCCATTGGCGTTCCGCCTCCGGCGTTCTCTCAGACGTTTCTCGTCGGCGCGCTTCAGCCGGGCACGTACCGGCTTCGGGTGATCTTCAAGAACTTGCAAGGCGTGCCGAACACCGTCGACCGGACTTTCGTCGTGGGCGCCGGCGGTGCGCCCTTCGCTTCCGTGCCGACCCTGAGCGCTCGGGGAACGTTGCTACTCGCCCTCATTTTCTGCCTCGTGGCGGGGCTTGCGCGGCGCCAGTGAAGGGCTCGCAGCCGTAACGTGGCGATCAAACCAGGCAAAATTGTCCCTGACACCATTTTTCGTTTATGTGGTGTCTTCCTGGATTCGCTTCACGCGCTTGCGGTACTCACGCACGTTGTCGCCGGGTATGCGCGTCTTCTGCGTGCCCTTCACCTCGTTGATCTTCTTTTCCGAGCCGGTCACCGGCTTGGCCTCGACGGTCGTTTCGTGTTCGAAGGCGTGCGATTTGTCGGTGTTGCGGTAATACCGGTACAGGAACCAGTACAGGCCCGTTGCGCCAGCCGGGCCGAGCAGGAGAAGCGCCAGTCCGCCATCGTCGCTCATGATTAGTTCGCCACGATCCAGAGTGCAATGCCTTCGAGTATACTGCCGACGGTGAGCGCGGCCAGAATGAGCTTCCACTGCTGCACCGGCACGCTGCCCATCGTCTCGCCGGTGC
>JBBQNY010000143.1:0-7546 GCA_038330365.1 Lysobacterales bacterium
CTGCTGGCGTATTACCAGGCCAGCCAGATCTGGCCGTATCGCAAGGACAACACCACCTTCCAGGAAATACGCGCGAGCGGTGAGTTCGGCCTGATCCGCGATCAGGAGCTGCGTGCCCGCATCTCGAGCCATTACGCCAGCGGCTCCAACTCCGAGGTCTCGGAAGTACTGGGGGTGATCCCGGCCTACCGAGAAAACGTCCGCGGCATCACGCCCTGGGCGATCCAGGAGTACATCTGGGCGAAGTGCTATTCCGGCGAAGGCGGATCACAGGCGTTGCTGGACTGTGAATCGCCCGTGAGCCAGGAAGAGGCGCTGGCGGTGCTTGTGCAGTTCCGCGAATCGCCCGAGCTGTTGGGGCAACTGCGTTTCTGGATGGCCACCAATGGCACCGGCAGCGAACTGCTGAAGAATATCCAGCGCGAGGCGGAAGACCTTGCTCAGGCGATCGACCAGAGCCATCCATAGCTCGCGCGCTGGGGTTCAGCGCAGCTGAACTTCAACGCGTTGATGGTGGGCCCACCAGGACTCGAACCTGGAACCGACGGATTATGAGTCCGCTGCTCTAACCATTGAGCTATGGGCCCGGTGCGACATCAAAGCACGAGTCTCCGTCCCTGGAGCATCCGCCAGCCCGGCCATCCATGGCCGGGCGTTCGCGAACGCGCGCGGCAGTGCCGCGCAAGCGCGTCCACTCACCCCACCAGGACTCGAACCTGGAACCTACGGATTATGAGTCCGCTGCTCTAACCATTGAGCTATAGGCCCTGACGAACATCAAAGCACGAGTCTCCGTCCCTGCAGCATCCGGCAATTCGGCCTGCGTGCGCGCAGACGGGCGTGCCGCGCTTGGACTAGATGCGCTCGATCCAGAAGCTGCCGCCGCCGAAGCCGTGGCCGCGGGGATGCGCGAGCGCCTCGATGACGAGTTCGGGGAATTTCCAGAATGCATAGTTGCAACCGAAGACGACACGGAATGCCGTGGAGTCCATCAGCAGTGCGCGCAGAAGGTATTGCTCGTTCCAGCTGCGGTTCTCTTCCAGCACCCACTGCTTTACATATTCGTGCGGCAGGAAGATGTCGTGGATGTGCACGCGCACTCCGCGGGCCAGGCGCGGCAACACCTCGAAGTAGAGATGGTTCACGTCGCTGCCGGTCTTGGCGACATGCGAGGAGTCGATGAACAGGATGTCGCCGGCCTGCAGCCCGGTGAACACCTCCATGGGCGTGTCCTGGACCTGCTCGACGCGGAGCGTGTCGATGCCATCGATCCCGGCCGCCAGGAACGGGCGGGGATAGGGCTCGATACAGGTCGTCGCCAGCGAACCGCCGAGAAAGCGGCGATTGACGTCGGCGATGAGCAGGGACGAGAAACCGGAGCCGACCTCGACCAGCTGGCGCGGACGCCAGTGGCGCAACAGCGCGAACAGGGACCGCGCATCGAGCCACGAGAACTGCGAATTGCGCACGAAGAACGCGGTGGCGCTGTTCTCGTCGCCGTCGATGGTTTCGGGATAGTCGAAGTCACGCAGCAGCGGCGTCAACACCTCTTCGAGCAGTTGCCGGTGCGACTCGTCGCGGAAGTCGATTCCCAGCACTTCGGGCGCGACGGGCCAGAGCTGCTCCACGCGCGCCGCCAGGGAAGCGGGATCCACGATCGGGGAATAAAAATGGCCGGCCGGGTGCGATGCGGCAATCGCCTGCGAAGGTGCAGCGCCCGCAAACCACCGGGCGCGCCCGGGCGAGGCCGGACGTTCTTTCGAGTCGCGCTCGCCGGTCATGCTGGAATCCACACGGACATGGATAGGGGCGCCGCCAGAGATTGCCTAGGACTTGCTCTTGGACTTGGCGAGCACGGTCTCGTGGATCTGTTCGGCGCTGCGCTTGAGTTCGGCGGCCAGCTCCTCGGAGGCCTCGCTGACAGCGCCCTTGCGCGTGGTTTCGCGCATCACCAGATTGCCGAAACGGTCCCACGCAATCATGGTGCGCGCGCCGCCCTGATCCTTCACTGCAACCCAGGGCTTGGCGTCGCGGTACGCGTACTGGAACGTGGCCTTGCCGCCGCCCTCGTCGCCGTAATCAACGTTCTCGCGCACCATCCGTACGCCACGCTCGTCGGTGAAACCGTCCCAGCCCACGGTGATGTCGCCTTCGATGCGACTGCCGACCACGCGCTTCATCGCGCCGAGCTGCGTTTCGAGTTCCGCGTACAGCCGCTTGGCATCGTCGGCTTCGGTGATCGGCGCGGTCATCGCCAGACCCTGGATCAGCGCAATGTTGGCAGTGGTGCCCGCGCCCTGCGTCAGCACCGGCAGACTTTCCTGGGTCAGGTAGATGAGCTGGCCGTTGGCGGTGATGTTGGCATCCACCAGATAGGTTGCCATCTTCTCGATCGACTTCGGATCGAACTTCAGCGAATAGTCGAGCGGCAGTGTGCCGCCGGTGGCCACCTGCTGGCTGAGGACTTCGCTCGGCGGCGCATCGCTGCGCGTGCCGTCGAGCAGGCGCACCGTCACGATCGCTTCGGGCGGAAGTTCCACCGGAGCGGCATCGCGCAGCTTCAGCTGACCGGTGATGACGCCCGCGGAGCGCGGAGCACTGCCCGCTTTGTCGCCGGATGTGTCGCCGCGGTCGCAGGCGCCGAGCGCAAGGCTCGACAGGAGGGCAGCAAGAGTCAAAAGGCGCATCGGAGAGTCCTCGATGGGTGGTTCGGTGTAGATGGCGATGGGCGCGCCCGCTGACTGCAGGAGCGCGACGCGCAGTTGGAACAGGTTTGCCGGATCGGCGCCTGCTCCCGCGCGGGTCGCGTAGGGTACTTGAAACACGCGTGCGTGGAATGTGCAGGACGGGCGCCAGCGTCCGGGCGTCGCGGCGTTCGGCGCCCGCGAGGCGGCGCGGCTGAAGCGCTGGGATGTGTCGGCGCCCGCGCAGCTCTGCCGGGGCAAGACGTACGGAAATGACGGGCGTGCATGCGCCCGGATCACCGCGAAAGGCCTGGGCGGGCAAAGCTGGCAAACTACGCGATCACTTTCGCAGCCTCCCATGCGTCGCCCCATGCTCGAAGAAGCCTACGAACTGCACAGGACCGGCCGCCTCGCCGACGCGGAAGCCCGCTACCGCGAGTGGCTTGGGTTCAATCCCGAAGATCCCGACGCAATCCACCTGCTGGCCGTTGTCCGGCGTCAGCGCGGCGCCATCGGCGAAGCGCTGCAGCTCGCGCGCCAGGCGGTTTCGCTGCGACCGGACCGCGCCGGCTACTACGTGACGCTGGCAGGCATCGAGTTCCACGCCCGCCAGTGGGCGGCGGCGCGCGCCGATTTCGAAACCGCGCTCAAGCTCGATCCCAACCAGACGTCTTCCTATAGCGCGCTCGGCCACATCGCGCGCATCCAGGGTGACGATGCCCGCGCCGAAGACAACTTCAAGAAGGCGCTGCTCACAGGACAGGAACGCGCCGATGTGCTTCTGGGCTACGGCAACCTGCTCGCGGACCGGGGCGACTTTGCCAAGGCCGTGCAATATCTCTCGCGGGCGGTGGCGCTTGAACCGGAGAACGCCGCGTCGCAGTCCAGTTTCGGCCGCGCCCTGCTCGGCAACGGCCAGTCCGCGTTCGCGGTGCAGGCCCTGGGCAATGCGCTGCGCCTGCGACCCGACTCGCCGGCCACGCTGCGGCTTCTGATCCGCGCGCATCGAGAATCCGGGGATGTGGCAGCGGCGATGCACGCCATCGATCAGTTGTCCCGGCTGCCGGAGCAGGCGACCGCCACCGCCGTGGAACGCGCGGAATTGTCCGTTGCCGTCGGCGATCGCGAGGGCGCGCTGGCGGCGTACGCCGAGCTCCGTTCGCTGCAGCCGGACGACGAGGAGGCGTTGCACGCCCAGGTCGCCCTGCTGCGTCAGGCCGGCCGCATGGGCGAGGCGATCGAGACCTACCAGCAGCACCTGGATCGTGTGCCTGGCGATGTGCGCACCTTGCGCGGGCTCGGCGCGCTGCTGGTCCACGTACGGCGGGAGGACGAGGCACTTCCCTATCTCGAGCAGGCCGCCAAGCTCGCGCCCGGCGATGCCGACGCGCTGACCGCGCACGCGGTGGTGCTCGACCGGACCGGCGCCCAGGAAGACGCCGAGCGTCTGGCGCGTGCCGCGCTGGCCATCAATCCGCAGCAGCCGAGCGCTGCCGGACTGGTCATGAACGCATCGATCCTGCGCGGAGACGGCGCCGACGCAGCGGCCATTGCGGCGCAAGTCGACGCCGACGCGCTACCACCCACGCAGCGCGTTGCATGGCTCGGCCTCTGCGGGTGTGCAGCGGACCTGGCGGGCGACACCGGCAAGGCGTTCGAGCTGTGGAAGTCGGCGCACGCCGCACGTGGGGATCTGCAGCCGCCCATGCTGCGTGAGCTCGGTGACGCCGTCGAGTCCTTGCGCTCGCTGGCGGAGCCGGGACCCGAGGCGCTGGTCGAACGCGCGCCGCTGGCGCTCCTCATCGGCCCGCCGGGCAGCAGCGCCGACTTGATCGCTGCACTTCTCAGCGACAACGGCTGCCTGGTGCTGGCGGATCGATTCCACGGCGACGGCCGCCGCGACGGTTTGAGCAAGCTCGACGGCCAGCGCTATTCCGCCGGCATCGACGACACCGACGCGCGCCTGTTCGCGCGCCAGTACGATCGCGCCCTTTCCCGACTCGCCTTGCCCGCCGACGCGGCGCTGGTGGACTGGCTACCCGCGTGGGACGCGCGTATCAGCGTGCCGGTCAAGGCCGCGTTTGGGGCCTTGCCGCTGATCCTGGCGCTGGACGATCCACGCGAGACACTCCTCAACTGGCTGGCTTTCGGATCACGCGCCGGCTGGGCCGCACCCGATCCACTGGAAGCCGCACGCTGGCTCGCGATCCAGCTCGAACATCTCATCGCGACCGCCAAGCACAGCGGCCTGCCCGTGGTGGCGCTGAATTCGAGCGAGCTGATCGAGGATCCCGAAGCGTGCGGGCGCAAGCTCGGCACACTGCTGAACCGACTGCCGCTGCTGCCCGGTCCGCGCTATACGGCTGAAATCAAACCGGCGCGCACCGTGCCCTCGCGTCTGGCGCCCGGCGCGTGGAAGCGTTACGCGCCGCTGCTCGAGGTTCCGTTCGCGGCCTTCGATGCGCTCGCGCGCGAAGTGCGGGAATAGCGCCCTGTCCGTTTCTCAGACCAGGGGTCCTCGCGCCCAGAGCAGCAACGCGGCACCGAGCAGCACGCGGTAAACCGCAAACGCCGTGAAACGGTGCGTCTGGATGTAGCCGAGCAGCCAGCGCACGGCGACGAATGCCGTCAGTGCGGACACCACGAAAGCGATGGCGAGAGCGGTCCAGTCCTCGTGGCCGAAGCCTTCATGGCGCCAGACGTGCAGTAGCTCATAGGCGGTGGCGGCAAACATCGTCGGAATGCCCACGAGAAAGGCGAACTCGGTGGCAGCGGCGCGTTGCGTGGTTCCCGCCAGCAGCGCCACGAAGATCGCCGCCGCCGAACGTGAAGTGCCGGGGAATACGCCAGCCACGACCTGGGCCACACCTACCAGGATCGCGACCGTCCATGTGATGCGCGCGCGCTCGCCTTCACGACGGGCGCGTCGCGCGGCGAAGTGTTCGGCCAGCACCATCCACACACCACCTGCAATCAGCGCCCACGCCACTGGCGTGATGCTGGTCGGCAATTCGAAGCCTGCCAGCTTCACGGTGATTCCGAGGACCGCCGTCACTCCGAAGGCCAGCGCGAGCTTGAGCACGTGCGCGCGCGCTTCAACCTGCGGGTCGCCTGCGCCCGGATCGGAGTGTGTGCGGCCCGCGCCGAGTGAGTCGCGCAACAGCTGCAGCAGGCGCTGTCGATAGATCGCCACCACCGCGAGGATCGCGCCGGCCTGTATCGCGATGTTGAAAAGATCCGAGCGCGCGCCGAGCCAGTGCTCTGCGATCAGCAGATGCCCGGTGCTGGATATGGGCAGAAACTCGGTGATGCCCTCAATGAGGCCCAGCAGGATTGCTTCGAACCACTCGGCCACGTTGTGCTCCCGAAACGAGCGCGCAGCCTAGCGAATCACGCGTGCGTCGGCACGGCGGGTGATCACCGGCGCCCGGCGGCGGATTCGAGCAGATCCACGAACGCGGCGGCAAAGCCCCGTGCGTCGCCCAGGGGCGAGGCGAGCAGTCGCTCGCGCATGCCTGTGCGCAGCGGGGCCAGCTCATCGCGTTGCTGCGCGGCGCCGATTGCGAGTTCGACGTAATGATCCTCGTCGCGCGCGATCCAACTGGCCATTGCCGCGGCCGCGAGGATGCTCGCGGCCATGCGCGAGGGCATGATCGCGCCGGGCAAGGTGATGACCGGCACACCCTGCCACAGCGCGTCGAAGGTAGTGGTGCCGCCGTTGAAGCGCAGCGGATCCAGCGCGACATCGACTGCGGCGTAGCGGGCGAGCAACTGCGCGGGCGCGGCGATTGGCGCATGCAACTCGACGCGATCCGCATCGACACCGAGGTTTTCCAACCTCGAGCGCGTGAAGGCGCATGTGGCCTGCTCGCCGAGTGTGGTTGCGCAGAGCAGGAGCCGCGCCGTGGGTACTGCCTTCAACACGCGACTCCAGAGCGCGAGCGTGCGATCGTCGAGCTTGGCGAGATTGTTGAAACTGCCGAAGGTAAACGGCGCACCGGGCGCTCGGAATGCCACGTCCGGCGTACCGGGATAGGGCTCGTAACAGAGAAAGGCATGCGGCATGCGCAGCACGTGTTCGGGCCAGCCCGATTCGCTGCCGGGTGGCATGACGGTGTCGTCCGCGATCAGGGCATCGATGCCAGGCAACGCGTTCGGCGCTGGATAACCGAGGTATGAAACCTGCAGCGGCGCCGCTCGTGCGGCGACCACGGCCGCGCGGGATCCGTGCGTGTGGCCGGATAAATCCATCAGCACGTCGAGCCCATCCGTGCGCATCAGCGCCAGGCAGGCCGCGTCGTCGAGTGACACGACATCACGCCAGTTCGGCACGCGCGCGCGCAGCCGTACGGTGACCGCGTCATCAATCGGCGAGTTGGCGTACGCGAACCACTCGACGCGTTGCCGGTCGGCGTGTTCGAGCACCGGGCCCATGAAAATACCGACCGGATGCGTGCGCAGATCGCCCGACAGCAGCCCGACCTTGAGCGGCGCGCGTGCGGTCGCCGGAACCTGCGATGGCGATGGCGATGGCGGTGGCAGCGGCGGCGCTGGCGAAGCGCTGCCATGCCGTGCCATGTCGAGGTGGATGCGGCGCACCGCATCGGCATCGAGCGCGGCGTCGTAGAGGCTCGCAAGGCAGAGACTACTGCGCGCGGCAGCGTCGGCAGGATCCAGCGCGACAGCCTGTCGCAGCGCTGCCACCGCCGCGGTGGGTTGGCCCCGGTCCAGTTGTGCGCGGCCCTGATCCCGCCACAGCACGGCCGCCCGCGGGTAGCGGGCGAGCGCGCATTCCGTGGCATTCAGGGCCCGACTGGGGGCGCCGGAATCCAGGCAGACATCGGCGATCAGCGCCGCGGCGA
>JBBQNY010000144.1:0-7544 GCA_038330365.1 Lysobacterales bacterium
ACATTCGGGGCTTCTCGTACCAGAGTATCGGCGAGCGCGACGCTGACGGCGCGGTCATCGGTGGCAGGCACCTCGTCGCGCTGAGCGCGGAATACGAACTCGACGTATTCCGTGAATGGAGCGCGGCGTTCTTCGTGGACGCCGGCGATGCCTTCAATGATCGGTTCAACGCGAAGATTGCTGTCGGCGTGGGCGCCCGCTGGCGCTCTCCGATTGGTCTGGTGCGGCTGGATGTCGGCGTGCCCGTGGCTGGCGACGGGTTCGACGCAACCCCGCAGCTGCACCTCGTGGTGGGACCGGATCTGTGACAGCCAGGCGTCGGCTCGCGATTGTCGCCGGCGTGCTCGCGGCGCTGCTGCTGCTCGTTGGAATGTTCGCGGCCTGGGCGCTCGGCACCACCGGGGGTGCGCGCTGGTTGCTGCGCCGTGCCGACGCCGCCATGCCCGCGAATCTGGGTTTCGAGCAGTTGCAGGGCAGCGTTCTGCGCGGGCTCAAGGTGGGTGGTTTCCTCTTTGAAGATGATGGCGTGCGGCTGGACGCGGAGCGCATCGAAGTGGATCTCAAGATCCTGCCGCTGTTCGCAAAGCGCCTGCACGTCAACCGCCTGTTCGTGGACGGCGCTCAAGTCAAGCTCTGGCCCTCGAGCAAGGCTGACGAACCGTACATGGCCATGCAGCTGCCCGTGCGCCTGCGGCTTGACGAAGTGCTGGCCAACCGCCTGCGCATCGAGGGTCTCGCCGCCGGGCCGCTGCAGATCGACACACTCTCGTTCGCTGGCACGTGGGTCGATACGCGCGTCAAGCTCGAGCGCCTGATCGTGGTCGCACCGCAGGGCCGCGTTGTGTTCGATGGCAACATCGATCTCGCGAATCTGCTCGGCATCGAAGGCAATGGCAGCGTGCGCTGGAATGCGGACGGGGTCGCCTGGCGAGCGGCGCTCGCGACGCGACGCCATCCCACCGGCACCGGAGTCGGGTTGGCCGTGACCGCTCCACTGCGCGCGCGCGTCAGCGCACTGCTCTCGGGCGATCATGAGCGTCCGCAGTGGCAGGCGCGCATTCTCGTTCCCGAGCAGACGTTGCCGGCGACTTTGGCCGGGGGCACCGCCAGGCGCGTCGCACTCGAGTTCCGCGGCGGCGGCGTAGGACTCAACGCCCGCTTCGACGCCAAGGGTGCGTTCGAAGGCGAGCGCTTCGAGCTGTCCAACGCCCGCCTGCGCAGCACGCCTGCCACGATTTTCGTCGACTCACTGGCGCTGGCATTGCCCGATCGTGATGCGCGTCTGACGGTCTCCGGTCGTGTGGATCGGAGCGGCAAGATCCCGGCGGCAGACCTGGCGCTGCGGATCGATCGCGTGCCGATTCCCGGCAGCGAAACGCCGCAAGGTGCGCCGGCCACGGTCACTGGCAGCGTCACGCTGCGCGGCTGGACACCCTCCTTCACGGTCGAGGCGGCCCTGGTCGCGGCGCGCGAGGAATTGCGTGCGCGCATCGACGCGAACATTGCGGGCACCCCCGGGTCGGTCGAGATCCGCCAGCTGGCCGTCACCAGCGATCAGGGCGAACTGACATTGTCAGGCACCTTGGGACTGGACAAGGGCGCGGCGTGGAAACTCGCCGGTCGCGCCCAGGACTTCGATCCGGCACTGTTCGCGCCGTCGTGGCCCGGGGCGATACAGGCGCGCTTTACTTTCGATGGCACGCTCGCAGAGTCGCAGCCCGTCGGCACGCTGGTGGTGGATCAGATCGGCGGCGTGCTCCGCGATCGACCGATCGCCGGGGAGGCGACGGTGCGGCTGGGGGAACAGGGTCGCTTCGCCGCCAATGGCGCGCTGCGTAGCGCCGAGAGCTCGCTCGCATTCAACAAGCCCGAGCTTGATGATCCGCGCATCGCGCTCGACCTGGATATCGCCTCCCTCGGCGATCTGCTGCCGGAGGCTCGCGGTCGCATCGAGGGCCAGCTGACGGTAGACATCGGCACCCGTCCGCCCACGCTCGACGGCAGGCTCGACGGTGCCGGCCTCGGTTACGCCAACTACGCGCTCGAGTCGTTCGTGCTGGATGCGACTTCGCCACGCGGCAGCGGCAGTGGTCGCGCGCGCCTCGATGCACAAGGTCTCGATGTCGGCGGCCTGCACATCGACACGCTCGGCGCGACGGTTGCGGGAACCGCGGCACGCCATGCGCTGGAGCTTGAAGTCGACAGCAAGGAGATCGACCTTGCGATTCAGGTATCCGGTTCGCTCGATGCGGACAAGTGGTCGGGCACGCTGACGCAGTTCGATCTTTCCCCGCGCGAGCTCAATGCGTGGAGCTTGCGCGCGCCGGTCGCACTGGCCGCGGGTGGCGGCGCGGTCCGCATGGCCGATCCGGGCATCTGCCTGACGAGTGGCGAGCGCGTCGCGTGCGCCGATCTCGACATTGACCCTGATGGCAGGCTTGCCGCGCGCTGGAATATTGATCGCCTGCCGAGCGCCGTGCTTGCACGGATCGTGGAACTCGCGGGCACGGCCGAGATCGAGATCGACTCCGACCTTTCCAGCAGCGGCGACCTGTCTCGCAGCGCTGCGGGCACGTGGAGTGGGTCGGGCAGCGCCAGCCTGAGCGATGGGCGCGTGCTGGTGCGCCGCGACATCGATCCGATCGTGGTCGCAATCGCCGGTCTGCGGCTGGATTTTGACGCGGGTCCCGACGCATTGCGCGCGCGGATTGCGGGCACCATCAACCAGTCGGGCACGCTTGCGGGATCCGTCAGCCTCGACCCTGCACTGCGCAGCGACGCCCCGCTCAGTGGCGACATTGCACTGGATTTCAACGAACTCGGCTGGGTCGAGGCGCTGAGCGCGGACATCGCCAACTCGCGCGGCAAGCTGCGCGGGAAATTCGTGATCGGCGGTTCGCTCGGCGCCCCGACCTGGACCGGCGAGGCACGCCTGCAGGACTTCTTTGTCGAGATCCCCGAATACAACGTGCGCCTGCGAGAGGCCGACATCCGCGTGACCGCCAGCGCAGATCGTGCCATCGCGATTGAAGGCACGGTGTTGTCAGGACGCGACGGCAGTGCGCGCGTAAGCGGACGCATCACACCCACCGGCAACGATGGCGAACGCCTCAGGTTGCGGATCACCGGCGACAACTTCCTTGCCGCCAATCGTCCCGACCTGATGCTGCGCGTGACGCCGGACTTGACGGTCGTCGCCAACGACGAGCAGGTCACAATCGAGGGGGCATTGACCATTCCACGTGCGCGGATCGACGTCTCGCGGGTCGAGGGTGGGCGTCGCACGTCCGCGGACGTGTTCGTGACCGACGATCCCGTGGAGGAGTCAAAGCGTCTGCCGATCACGAGCGACGTGACCGTCACGCTCGGAGACTCGGTGGCGCTGGAAGGGTTCGGGCTCGATGGCAAGGTTTCCGGTCGCCTCCGTATCCGCGACCGTCCCGGCCGAGAAACCACCGGCCAGGGTTCGCTCGACGTGCGTGGCAAATATGCGGCTTACGGCCAGCGCCTCGACATCAGCCGCGGGCGACTCACATTCAATCGCACGCCCCTCGACAACCCGGCCATCGACATCGTCGCCAGCCGACGCGTGGGTTCGATCACGGCCGGCATCCGCGTCGGCGGTACGGCGCAGGCACCGGACTCCAAGGTGTTCTCATCGCCGGCGATGGACCAGTCCGATGCGCTCGCGTATCTGGTTATCGGACGACCGCTGCGCAGCGCCAGCGGATCGGACGCAGGCGCCATCGCCAACGCCGCGGGCGCGCTCGGTGGCGCCAGCGGCGACCTGCTCGCGAAATCGCTCGGTGCGCGCATGGGGCTCGGCGATCTTGCGCAGCCCTCCGCAGCCTTCGCCATGGGCCGCTGGCTCTCACCGCGGCTCTATCTCAGCTATGGCATCTCCGGACTCAAGGGCGAGCCCATCTTCAGCCTGCGCTTCATCCTGCGCGAATGGCTGGAGCTCGAGACCGTCGTCGGCACCGAAGTGCGCGCCGGCATCAACTACCGCCGCGAGCGCTAGCCTCCCTGCTACGCGCGCGAACGCGAGGCACCGCTACAACCCGCTTCCGGCATTGGCCATTGGCCTCAGCAGATAACCGCCTCGCCACGTTGGAGCGGCCCGCATCTTCCCTTCTCCCCGCCACAGCGGGGAGAAGGTGGCGCGCAGCGACGGATGAGGGGCCAGTTGAATACACTCCGACGATTCTGACTTCGACGGAACGCAGCCGAATCCCCATCGTCGTCAGAGTCATTTTCCTGGTATTTGATCCGCGTGCCGCGTGGCCCTGCCAAGTCCTGCTCAATTACCTCCGTCTCCTTCGGCTCCCTGAGGTTTCGCTTAATTACCTCCGTCCCTAAGGTTTCCTAAGGTTTCCCTAAGGTTTCCGCGACAGCGGGGAGAGGGTGGCGCGCAGCGACGGGTGAGCGGCCGCTTGAATGCGCCGTGACGTTTCGTACTGCGACCTATCGCAGGTGAAGTTCGCACGGACGCGGCGCTTGCCGGCCATGGTTCCCTCCGTCTGACTCGGAACCACAATAAGGACGAGAACCTTGACCCTGACCTTTATTCAACCTTTCCTTGAAATCACGAGCAGTGCAATCAGGGCGACTCCAAAGGCAAGCCACCCGAGCCCGACTGCCGACGTCGAGTTGACCGCTGATGGGGCGCCAATGCCCACTCCGCTAATGTGCGAAGCAAGCCCGATGTTGACGCACTGCGGTTGATGGCGGCTGCATACCAGGAGCGCGAGAAATAGTTCCAATTCTCCCGTGGCGCGAGGATGAAATTCTAGGACCAGAGAACAACCGTGCATCCAGTCGACCACCGCGCCGGGCACACAAGTGCTGGCGTCCATGTCCACTTCAAAATGGTTCGAATTGGACAGCCCAAAATTATACGGATCGTCGGGAATGGTGAACGGCGCGAAGTGCGTCCAGAATGGACTGGGAACAAAGTCGATTTGTCGGGCGGTCCGGTCTCCGACCTCAACTGTGCCGAAGTTCAACGCCACCGACTGTGGAGAGAAATACTCGGGGGGCGGGGGGCACCAGCCAGTGGCGGGAAGCGCCAAAAATATGAGCGCGATCATCCAACGGCCGGACCCACGTAGTTGGCTCACGGCCCGCTCCCGAATTCGAGGGGAAGAATGAAGCGTGGACACCAAAGCGATCCGGTCTTGTATTGCCACATGACTTTGCGCTGGCCCGGGCAATGCGGCTGATGGTCGCATAGATCCGCCCGAAGTGGGCGCAGATTCCCGACAGCGTGTACGTTCCGTTCGCGCAAGCTGCGCGGATCGCGTCGTCGCGTTCGTGCTCACGCGCGAACTGCGCAGCGTTCGTCAAAGGGCGCGGTAAAACTCGATTTGCAGGGGACAGGAAATGCGGCAAAAAAGTACCTGAACCTCTTTCTCTTCGGGAGACACTAAAATGTGCGCTTCAGCTTCGGATGGGACAGAGGAATGAAGGGATGGGCAAGCGCAGGCATCCTGTCGGGCCTTCTGCTGCTGGGAGTCGCCGGGGTTGGCGCAGCAGACGATCAACAGGCGACCAAGGATCTGGATAGGGTCGCTTTGCAGGCGCTCCAGCGAGCATTTCTGAGTGCAGCACCGGAGGCGAAACTCTCGGCAGGGAGTACCGCCGGTGCGGATGGATCGGCACAGGATTACTTTGGCGACTCCGTCGCGATTTCCGGCGACACCGCCATCATCGGCGCCACGGGTGATGACCTGGGCTCCCATCTGAACGTGGGTTCGGCCTATGTCTTCGTCCGCTCGGGCGCCAGCTGGAACCTGCAGGCGAAGCTGGTACCAGCCGATCTGATCGCGGCAAAGCGATTCGGCCACGCGGTTGCGATTGACGGCAACACGGCCGTGGTCGGAGCATCTGGCGACGATATTCCGGGCGTGGAGGATCGCGGGGCTGCGTACGTGTTCGTGCGCGACCAGGGCAGCTGGACGCAGCAAGCCAAGTTGGTCGCGACCGAGGGTGTTTTTTCCGACGAGTTAGGGACGTCCGTCGCAATCTCGGGCGACACCGTCCTGGTCGGAGCGCCGCACGAGGAGATTGCGGGCCAAGCCCTTCACGGTTCTGCCTACGTGTTCGTTCGCGATGCCGGCACCTGGCTGAGGCAGGCCAAGCTCACCTCGGCCGATGGCGGTCAAGGCGATGAATTCGGCACCTCACTGGCGCTGGTGGGGAATGTTGCGGTGATCGGATCGCCGTACAGGGGTACCCCCGGCCAGGAGAACAGCGGGTCTGCCGAGGTATTTGTGCGCAGCGGCTCCGCTTGGACACGTCAGTCAGTGCTATGGGCTGCCGAGAGCGATGCGAACGATCGGTTCGGCTCTTCCGTTGCGCTCATTGCCGGTCGTGCACTCGTGGGCGCACCTGCCGCCGGCGCGGGTTCAACGACCGGTCCAGGCGCTGCGTACGTATTCGCGGTGAATGGCAGCGATGAATGGTCACTGGAGCATCGGTTGACGGCGAGCGATGGCTCACCGGACGACCGTTTTGGATGCGCGGTGGCGCTGGCGGTTGACAGGGCGCTCGTAGGAGCCTGTTTCGACGACCCCAACGGCGTGCCTGATCAGGGTTCGGCATACGGCTTTGCGCGTAGCATGGACGGGTGGAACGAAACACGGAAATTCGCGGGAGCCGGCACTCGACCATTTGAGCGATTCGGTTCTGCCGTTGCGCTGTCCGATAGCGATGCGCTGATCGGCGTACCCAGTCGATCGATCGGATCGAACTCTCTTCAGGGATGGGTTCTGGCATTCAAGGCCGCGGGTTCGACTTGGTTAGATGAAGTCCAGCTCGACTCGGGTGACGGCATGTCGGGAAGCTTGTTCGGCAGCCGCGTGGCGGTATCGGGCGACAGCGCAGCAGTGCTGGCGAGCCAGGATGGGATCGTTTACCTGTTCGAGCGGAGCATGGGCTCCTGGGCACCGGCGGGACGATTGGAGCCGAGCGCCGCCGTGGGTAGCGCAAGTTTCTCGTCAGTGGCAATGCAGGGCGATCGACTGATCGCGGGCGAACCCAGCCGGGATTTCGACCAGGATTTCGACAGGGGGGCTGCTCATGTTTTCGATCGCCAGGATGGAATCTGGTCCCAGACCGCCTTGCTCGTCGCGAGCGACGGCGCTTCCTACGATGATTTCGGGGTAGCAGTTGCGCTGTCTGGCGACGCGGTACTCATCAGCGCACCCGGCGATGACGTGGGTGGGATGTTCAACTCCGGGTCGGCTTACGTCTTCCGGAAAATCGGCAACCAGTGGTTGCAGGAAGCCCTGTTGCCTTCCGGCCAGCCCGGCGCGCCCTTCGGTGCCGTCTTCGGCATGTCCGTAGCTCTGCATGGCGATACGGCGCTGGTCGGTGGTTTGGGTTCCGCATACGTTTTCGAGCGGAACGGCAACAGCTGGGGGTTGCAACAGCGGTTGCTTTCCCCGGAACCGCAATCCGGTGACGGTTTTGGTGAGGGCGTCGCATTGTCGGGAAACACCGCCGTGGTGGGTGCGTCCGGCTTCGAAGCGAATCGCGGGGCC
>JBBQNY010000145.1:0-7540 GCA_038330365.1 Lysobacterales bacterium
ATGCTGTCGGGCAATCGCCCGCGCCGGAATTCCTCTGGAAGTCGCACGTCGAGCAACACTGCGTCCTCGGCGATCTCCTCGGGTTCGATCTCATGGAGCATCGACTGACCGAGCAGTCGGCCAAAGTCTTCAGCGCTCATGCGCATGGCGCTCACCGGTTCGGTCGCCTGCACGGAGGCGCTGCGCCGGTCGTCGGCGATCAGGGCGTACTCGCCGAAACGGTCGCCCGCCCGCAGCGTTGCCACGCGGGCATGCGAGCCATCGGGATTGCGCCGCGTAACCATGCATGTGCCGCTGCACATGACGAAGTAGGCATCGGCATCATCGCCCTCGCGGACGATGAAATCACCCGCCTTGTACTCGACCGGTTCAAGCGCTGCGAACAACTGGCCGATCTGGGCAGGAGCGAGGCGGGACATCGCGGGCGTGGACAACAAGGCACCCATCCAGTCGTCACCATCGCCGCCGAGTTCCTGCACCTCGACCGCACCGCTTTGCGCCCACGTCAGCAGCAGATCCATACGGTCGCGATCGACAAAGGCCACGGAGCAATCGCCCAGAGCGCGCGCGCCGGTCTGGCGGGGCGAATACTGCGAGAGCGGCTCGAGTGCTTCGGCGGAATCGGCGGAGACTGACCGCGTGCCTTCGGGCCCGAACAATTCGACTTCGCCTTCGATCAGAAAAACCACGGTTGCGGCGGCTTCGCCGCGATCGAAAATCGGCTGACCGCGCGTATAGCGTCCGATCTTTGCCTGCTTGGAGAGGTCGCGGCAGTCACCGGGTGCGAGCGCACGCAGTGGCGTGAGCTTGGAAAAGCGCTCGAACAGATCCATGGCGGCGACAGGGCGTTCACGATGATGCGGCCGAACACTGTTCCGCAATCGCGATTCCGGGTCAAGCCAAGGGGGTAAGACTGCATCACACGCCCGCGCAGGTGTGGCGAAGGCATGCATCGACAGCATCGACGGGGGATCGTCCGAAGACGGCGCGGCGGCTTCTCGGCAGCCTGCGCAAAAAGCAACGGCCGGATCGCTCCGGCCGTTGCTTTCCCGCATTGAAGTCGCGAAGCCCCGATCAGAACTCGAAGCGCAGACCCACCTGAACCGCCCAGCGCGACTGGCCCTCGCGATCTTCCCGGGTCAGGCTCGGCGTTCTGATGACGCCGGCCGAGTTGACGTAGTTGCTGACGTCATAGACGTACTCACCATTGGCATTGACGCCGGCGAACGAGGCGACGCCGAGGTTGTAGGGGAAACTCGCCTGGTCGATGTGACCCCACTCGTCATTGATCAGGTTGCCGATGTTCTCGACGTCGAGAAACACGACGGCCTTGGTGTCGGCAAAGAACGGGATGTCCTGCGAGAGGCGCATGTCGACCTGGTGCACCCACGGCGAGGTCTCCGCGTTGCGCCGGGCTACAGAGCCCTGGTTGTCGCGGAGGTAATCGGTGCTGAGGAAGTAGTCGCGGAACGCCGCGATATCTTCCGGCGAGGAACCCGTCGAGTAAGAAATGTTGTCGATCATCGGAATGAAGAGGAGGTCATTGCCGCCGACGCCGTCGCCATTCGCGTCGTTGAGGAAGCCATAACTGTAGGGACGGCCCTCGCGACCCTCATAGAAGAACGACAGCGTGGTCGGCGCATTGGTGAAGAAATGAAAACGTTTGGCGAACGTGCCAACGAACCGTTCCCTGATCTCGTAGTTGGACGTCTCAGGTTCTTCCTCGTTCGGGTTGAAGATTGGCCTGTTCTGGAAGTTCGACAGCGCGACCGACGAGGTGCCGGGGCTGACTTCAGTGGCATCGCTGTGGATATACGAAATCTTTGCCGACCAGTCGTTCTGCCAGGGCTTCTCCAGCGACAGCGTGAAGCTGTCTGTGGTGCCCTGGTCCGTGTTCGAGAGCAGCACGGCGTTGGTGTAGAGACAGGGGTTCGAGCTGGAACTGAAAGGCGCGGCCGGGTTCACGCGAATGCAGTTGCCGCGCACACGGTTGCCCGAGGCGATATTACCTGTGCCGTTGAAGCCCGCGCCCGTGACACCGGTGCCTGCGGCTCGCGAATTCAGATAGAACAACTGACGGCCATCCGGAAGCGTACCGGTGGGCGCGCCTAGCGAGAGGTTGGTGAACTGCACCGCATCACGCACGTTGGACTTCAGATACTCCGCCGAGCCGATCAGGCCCCACCACGGAAGCTCCATCTCGTAGGCCAGATTCGCTTTCCAGATGGTCGGCTGAGTGAAGTCCTCGGACAGGAAGTTGGCGAGCTGGCTCGGCGTACCCGAGGCCGGAATGAAGGGGTTGAACGGATCCGGCGAGAAACCCGTGTTGTTGCGGATGTCGAACGCGTTCACTCCCAAACCGGGGTTGGAGAAGCTGTTGGCCAGCCACACGCCGGGCGAAGACCCCTGGAACAGGCCGACACCGCCACGGAGCTGCATGCGGCGCTCGTTATCAAAGGAGTAGTTGAATCCGAAGCGGGGCTGCACGGTGCTGTCATTGTCCGGAACGTTGCGGTTGTCGATGCCGAAGTCGCGCAGCACGTTCGGATTGAACACCGGCCTGTTGTCCACCGTCGACGTATCGAAGCGCAGACCGTAGACGACATTGAGCTGGTCGGTCACGGCCCAGGTGTCCTGCAGGAACACGCCAATGTTGCCGTACTCGAAACCCGCGCCCACACTGTTGATGTCGCCGTTGCTTGGCAACTGCAGGCGATAG
Organism: Lysobacterales bacterium; assembly: GCA_038330365.1. Classification (GTDB taxonomy): domain Bacteria; phylum Pseudomonadota; class Gammaproteobacteria; order Xanthomonadales; family Ahniellaceae; genus JBBQNY01. The sequence goes on from JBBQNY010000145.1 coordinate 2,720, forward strand.
CGATTGAAGCGGCCGTTCTGGAAGTTGGCGATGCCATCCGTGAAACCGGACTGGTTGCCGAACTCGTAGTTTCCGTAAACATCCTGCAGGAAAAGGTTGAAGATGTCGTTGTTCTCGTAGTCGCCACCGAAACGGATGGTGTGATCGCCGGCGAAGTAATCCGCCGCGAACAACGCCGTGTAGGTGTCCACCGCGAGCTGGTTCGCGTGACGCGAGCGCTCGGAGCCGAACACGACGCTGTTGGTATTGTCGACGTTTACGCGGATCTGCGGCGAGATGACCGGCACCTGCGGTGCGGACCGGTACTCGGCGTAGGACACGTTGGCCTCGGTCGAGAGGTTGTCGTTCCAGTTGCTGTAGAGCGAGAACGCGTAGTTCTCGAAGCTCACGTTCTCGGTGTAGGAATTGGTATTGAGCTGCAACGAGGTGCGTGAGGGATTCTGCAGACGCAGCACCGAGCCGTCGGTCTTGTTGTAGCGGAACGAGGCACGCTGCGAATCGCTGATGTTCCAGTCCAGCTTCAGGAAATACTTGTCGTCAGTGTTGTCGATCGGATCGGTGGCGATGGTGCCCGGCTCGATGCCGTAGCCGCGGGCGATCGCGAGGATCTGGTCGAGTTGCGCCTGGGTCACACCGACTTCATTGGTCGCGCCGCTGCCGGAAACGCCCTGATCGGTACCCGGCGAGGAACGCTCGAAACGCTCGTAACCGGCGAAGAAATACAGCCGGTCCGGGATGATCGGACCGCTGACGAAACCACCTGCGGTGTACTCGTCCTTGAAGTTGGTGAACTCGTTGCCGTTCTCGTCGTCACCGACGAAGGACTTGTCGCGGTAGAGCCCGTAGATCTGCCCGTGGAACTCGTTGCCACCGCTCTTGGTCACGGCGTTGATGTTGCCGCCGACGAAGTCCTTCTGCGTCACGTCGTAGTCGGCGACGCCGATGTTGAATTCCTGGATCCAGTCGATCGAGATCGGCTGGTTGAGCGACGGTAGGCCAGACGGGTTGAGCCCGAACTGGTCGTTGGTGGGAACGCCGTCAATGCGGATGTTGTTGTAGCGGTTGTTCTGGCCCGACACCGAGATGCCGCCGCGCTCCTTGTCGATCTGCACCACGCGCGGATCAACCCGGACGAAGTCCTCGATCGAGCGCTGGATGGTCGGCAGGACTTCGATCTGCTCCTGCGTGATGATCGTCTTGGTGCCCATGTTGTCCGGCGAGAACACATTGTCGAGCGGACTCGCCGTTACGGTGAACGACTCGAGCTCCGTCGCGTTCTCCGAGGCCGAGGCAGGAGCCGCCAGGTCGATCGAGGTGGTCTTGTCCAGCTGCAGGAACACGTCGTTGCGGACCACTTCCGTGGATCCACTCTTGGCCGTCATCGTGTACGGACCGCCGACGCGCAGACCGCGGGTCGAGTACCGACCTTCACTGTCGGCAGCCACGGTGCTGCGCGTACCCGACGGCACGTGGATGATTTCCACGGTGGCGCCGGACATCGCGCGACCGCTGCTGTCGGAAACGACACCGGCCACGGCGGCAGACGTCGTCTGCGCATAGAGCGGAGTGGTGGCGGAAACGGCAAGCAACGCGCATATAGCAACGTGCAGACCAGTGCGCTTGATCATGGCTGATAAACCTTTCTGGTTGAGTTGAGACGGGAACGTGCGGCTGCGGTGAGTCCGTCGCCGGGCGCGGACGGCCCGGATGCCGTTAACGGTAGTTTAACAGCGACTGAATGACATTTTTACTACTTTCAGGCGTCCCTTCCCGCTTTCCCGCCGCACCATCAGAAAATCATCGGCTTAGCGCGACTCGTGCAGATTCCGCATCAACTTCGCCCCGCAGGTGCGCGTGCCTGCGCTGCTCCTGGCACGGCGGGTTCTAGGAACCTTGGCGCGGCAGGTAGATCGCGAGCCCGTCCAGGAACATCTGTACGGACAGCGCCACCAGCAGCATGCCCATCAGTCGTTCGATAGCGCTGAGCGCGCGATCGCCGAGCACGCGATAGAGCGCGGTGGCGGAGAACAGCACGATGGCCGATGCGCCCCATGCAATCAGCAGCGCGATGCTCCAGTCGACCGAGCGTCCTGGATGGCGATCTGCAAGCAGCATCAGCACCGCCATGGTGGAGGGGCCGGCAATGCTGGGTATTGCCATCGGAACGATGAAGGGCTCGCCCTCCGGCATGCCGCCGAAGATGCCGTCCTGGGTCGGAAAGATCATGCGCAATCCGATCAGGAACAGGATGATGCCGCCGGCAATACTGACCGCCTCCTCTTTCAGCTGCAGCGCAGCGAGGATGTAGGCGCCGCCAAACAGGAACGCGAATAGCACCGCGAGTGCGATCAGGAGCTCGCGCGCGAGCACGCGGCGACGTCGCGAAGGCTCCAGGTGACGCAGCAGCGAAAGAAAAACGGGGACGTTGCCGATCGAGTCCATGATCAGGAACAGCATGAGCGCTGCAGAGAGTGTCGTCATCCGGGGGCGTACTCCGTGTCGCCAGCTTCGAGAACCCTGCCCCTCCACTCGCATCCTGCGGCAGACAGCAGCCGGACGATCGCATGGGCGGCCCCCGCAGGCGCGGGCAGCTTTGCCGGATCTTCTGCGAACCACGCGCGCGCGCGCAGTTGCGTCGCCATCGGCGAGGGCCGGATGCCGTGGACCCGGAGGTTGCTGCGCGCCGTTTCGGAATGCAGCATGGTCACCAGAGCGACCAGTGCACTTTTCGCCAGCCCATACGCGCCGCGATAGGCCGCTCCGGTAACGGCGGGGTCTTCCAGCACGAACACCACGGCCGAGTCCTTGCGCGCCCGCAGCAGAGGCAGACACGCCTGCGTGAGCAACCAGGGTGCCGCGAGGTTTGCGTGCAGCACGCGCAGGAACTGCCCGGGTTCGACGTGCTCGAGCGGCGTCAGTCCGTCGAACCGTGCCGCGCAATGCACGATTCCATCCAGTCCGCCGCACTGGGCGACGATTGCATCGGCCATCGTCACATAGTCTTCGAACGTCGCGCCTTCCAGGTCGAGCGGATAAATCGCGGGCTCGACCGTAGCGGCTGCCGCCACCTCGTCATAAGTACGCTCCAGCGGTCGGACTTTCCGGCCCAGCAGCACCACGCATGCGCCGGCACGCGCGGCCGCCAGTGCCGTGGCGTGGCCGAGTCCGCCCGCCGCACCCGTCACGAGGATCACGCGCCCGGCGAGGCCCGCATTCGCCTGTGGCTCTGCAGTGTCCTTTGTTGCAGCCGTCACGCCCATGTCAGGCCCGCTGGGCCTCGCCGACCATGGCAGCCAGCTCCCCCTTCTCGGCCAGCTCAAGCGCGATATCACAACCGCCAATCAACTCGCCGTTGATGAAGAGTTGCGGAAACGTCGGCCAGTTCGAGATTCGAGGAAGGTGCGCGCGGATCTCCGGATCCTCGAGCACGTTGACGCTGTGGAACCTCGCACCGGCATCGACGAGCGCCGCCACCGTCCGCGCCGAAAAACCGCACATGGGAAACTGTCGGGTGCCTTTCATGAAAAGCACGACCGGATGTTCTTCGATCAACTGGCGGATTCGCGCCTGCGGCTCCATGGCCGTCTCCGTCGACAGGGGCGCGCATTGTATCGGTCCGCCGGCGCGGCGGTGCCGACGCTGCAATCCACGGGCAACCCCGCCAGTTGCCATGCGCTCATGCAGGGACCGATAGAATGTCCCCGGCATCGACAACCACAAGTTCCACGCGCCCGATTCTGTACTGGATGGCCGCGCCTGCCGGCGGGTTCGAAGGACGAGGCCCGTGCGCCGGAGCTTGCGCCATTCGATTGCCCGGGGCAGCCGAGAGCTGCCGACTCCTTCGCAGACATTCCAGGAATTGCCATGGCCATTGAACTTCCCGCCCTGCCCTTCGCCCGTGACGCGCTCGCTCCGCACATTTCGGGCGAGACGATCGACTTCCACTACGGCAAGCACCACAAGGCCTACGTCGACAACCTCAACAAGATGATCGAAGGCACCGAACTTGATTCGCTCACGCTCGAGGAAATCGTGCAGAAGGCGGAAGGCGCGATGTTCAACAACGCCGCCCAGGTGTGGAACCACACCTTTTACTGGAACTGCCTGTCGCCCGAGGGCGGCGGCAAGCCCGAGGGCGCGTTGGCCAAGGCCATCGACGAGGGTTTCGGAGGCTTCGACGCCTTCCAGGAACAATTCAACAAGACCGCTACCGGAACGTTCGGCTCGGGTTGGGCGTGGCTTGTGCAGCGCAGTGACGGCACGCTTGCCATCATCAGCACCAGCAACGCGGCGACACCGCTGACGGGCGAAGACACGGCGCTGATGACCTGCGATGTGTGGGAGCACGCGTACTACATCGATTACAGAAACGCTCGGCCGAAGTACCTGGAAGCATTCTGGAAGCTGGTGAACTGGGAGTTCGTCACCTCGCAGATGACGTGACGCGGCAGCGTAGTCCTGGCGCACTCTCTAACGCCACGCACGAGGGTCGAGTGTAGGAGCGCGTTTACGCGCGATGGCGCCATGGATGGCTCAGCAGCGCGCTCCGATCCGACATGAAGCCGTTGCGCGCGAGCGCGCTTCTACGAAGGCGTGTCGAGTCGCGCCCGTAGTGCCTCGATGAGGGGAGCGCACTGTGCTTCACGGCCGATCCGGCGGGCCAGATCGCCGAGCCGTTGGATCATTTCCGCGTCAGATCCCGCGCACACGGTGGCGTGCCCGAGCTTGCGGAGCGGGCGCGCCTCCTTGCCGTAGTCGTGCCAATGCACATCGGAGGCGCGTAGCGCCGAGGCGCGATCCGGCATCTGGCCGACCCAGTTC
>JBBQNY010000146.1:0-7424 GCA_038330365.1 Lysobacterales bacterium
TGGGGCCCGTTTGGGAATTGTCGATTTGCATACAGTGTTCGATCCTGGAAATGCGGCTTCAGCTCAGAGCAGCGTGAAGATTCCGAATGCGGGAATGACTTCCAGGAAGCGGCGCAGAGCCGTCCTGCTGCCCGAGGCTTCCACCACAATGATGTCGTCACCATAGAGTTGCGGATCGGGTGTCTTGCCGCTGCGTATCTCGCGCATGTCATAGGCCGCAGCCATTTTCTTGCCGTTGACCTGCCTGAAGAGGACGATGCCCGAAAGGTCGGCAAGCGGATCGAGTCCGCCCGCAACCGCGACGGCCTGCAATAGCGACGTTCTGCCAGTGAGGGGATAGATGCCTGGCTTGACCACCGCCCCTTCGAGCGTAATGCGCTGGCTGGTGAATTCCTTGACGAACACGGACACCTGCGCATTGCGCACGTAACCGGCCGCGTAAAGCTTCGCCAGCTCTGCTTCCAGCTCCGGAATGGAGCGGCCGCCCGCCATGACCGAACCCACCAACGGCAATGAGATCTGTCCGTTTGAGTTGACGCGAACCGTCTTGTTGAGATCCTGCACGCCGAACACGCTGACCTCGATCAGGTCCTGTGCGCCGAGGCGATAGTCGGAGGCACCTTCGTAGGCGCCGGATGCATTGGTCGTATCGGGTGCCGGCAGCGGCGTCGTCGAAGACGCCCGCTTCGCGGAGCCACCCGATGCGCAGGCACCAAGCACGACGATCAAAGCCAACGCGGCAAACAGCCTGAGCAAGGTAGCGCGCATGGAATCAGTTCTCCGGATATAGGTGCAGCGTGAAACGCATGTTTCAAAAGGGGGCGAGATACGCCGTTGGGCCGGCATTGTTCAGGACGGCGCACGACGGGTTCGTGAACGGCGCGATCAGGCCCCCTGGCCCCCAAACCACCGGCGCAGCCGGCTGCGCGCCTGCGGCAACCGCGCGGTTCTGGCGACAGGCAAGGTCGCAGCCAGCGTTGCGGGCTCGGCATTGTCGAGGATTCCCCGAGGTCGCGTCTGAACTAATCGCAACGCCTCATCGTCCCCCACGCGCTTGGCGGCCGCGTCCCGACCCTCTGCGAGCCAGGGGCCCCGGCGGGCCATGTTGTGCGCGTCGGTGGCAAGGATGTGGACCAGACGCTCGTCGAGCATGCGTTCCGCCCAGTACTTGGGTCGCTTGCCGAAGCGGCCGGTCAACGAGCCCGCCGTGATCTGCATCCACGCGCCGGCCTTGACCATGCGGGGAAAGATCTCGTAATTCTCCTCGATCCAGCTCAGCCGCTCCGGGTGCGTGACGACGGGCAGGTAGCCCGCGGTCATCAGCGAGAACAGCATTTCGTCCATTCGGGCCGGTGCCACGTGGTGGGGCGGCTCGAACAGGAAGTAGCGTGAACCGCCCAGGGTAGGTATCCGGCCCTGCTTGAGGCCCGCGACCATGTCGGGTGCAAGGTGCGTATCGGCACCACCGACCAGCTGGAGCGGAATGCCCGCGCGCTCGAGCTCAAGCCGCATCGTGGCGATCGCGCGGGCGATGCCTTCGGCGTGGTTCTCGTAGAGCCCCGGGTAGATGTGGGGCGTGCAGGCGGTGATCTCGATGCCGTCGGCCACCGCGGCTGCCGCCATCGCCAGGGACTGGGCAAGCTCCGTGGGACCGTCGTCGATGCCGGGTAGCAGATGGCAATGGAGATCGATCACGCGGGGAACCACACCTGGCAAGAGAGAAGGGCTACGGGCAGAATCAAGCAAGGTCCGCGCCGCAGCGCAGCAATGTGACGCAATTCCGGGTATCAGTCGAGGCGTGTGCTAGCGCGTCACCAGCCGCAGTTCATGATCGTTGCCATTCGTCAACGACCGCAATGCGCAGTTCGCGCGGCAGCGCGAAGACCATGTTTTCGACTTCGCCCTCGAGTTCCCGCACGCTTTTCACGCCCGCTTCGCGCAATCTCTCCACCACGCCGTTGACCAGGCTTTCCGGTGCCGATGCGCCTGCGGTGACGCCCACGCGACGGATCCCTTCGAGCCACTCGGCCCGAATGTCCTGCGCTCCGTCGATCAGATGGGCCGGCACGCCCTGCTTCTGGGCCAGTTCGCGCAGGCGGTTGGAGTTGGAGCTGTTGGGTGAACCGACCACCAGCACGAGGTCGCAGTCCTGTCCCAGTCGACGCACGGCATCCTGCCGGTTCTGGGTGGCGTAGCAGATGTCGTCGTGGCGCGGACCCTGGATCTCCGGATAGCGCTGCCGCAGGGCTTCGATCACCGCGCGCGTATCGTCCACCGACAGGGTGGTCTGGGTCACGAACGCGACATTGCCGGGTTGTTTCACCTGCAGCGCAGGTACGTCGCCAACTTCTTCGACGAGATGGATCTCCGCCCCGCCCGACGCACCGATCCACTGGCCCATGGTGCCTTCGACTTCAGGATGCCCCGCGTGGCCGATCAGCACGACGTCGCGCCCCGAACGGCAGTGTCGCGCCACTTCGATATGCACCTTGGTGACGAGCGGACAAGTCGCGTCGAACACGCGCAGATCACGCCCCTTGCCTTCTTCGCGCACCGCCTGCGATACACCGTGTGCGCTGAACACGACCGTTGCGCCGTCGGGCACTTCGCCCAGTTCATCCACGAACACCGCGCCGAGATCGCGCAGCCGATCCACCACGAACCGGTTGTGCACGACTTCATGGCGCACGTAGATCGGTGCGCCAAAAGCTTCCAGCGCACGTTCGACGATCTCGATGGCGCGATCCACGCCCGCGCAGAAGCCGCGGGGATTGGCGAGCAACACTTCCATGCCGGGGATTGTCTCTCCTGCCGGTGACTGCGGCGTCACGAGCGGTTGCGCCGCGACTCGAGCCAGCCCGTCAGCACCAGCAGGACCGCGCCGCAAACAATTGCCGAGTCGGCAATGTTGAACGCCGGCCAGTGATGGGTGCCGACGTACCAGTCCACGAAGTCCACCACGTAGCCAAGGCGCAGTCGGTCGGCGACGTTGCCGATCGCACCGCCGATGATGAGGGCCAGCGAAACCGAGGTGAAGCGTTCCCGTGCCGGCACACGCGTCAGCCACACCACGAAGACGAGTGCCACCACCAGCGCGAATGCCGACAGGCCGTACCGCTGCCAGCCCGCCTGATTGTCGAAGAGGCTGAAGGCCACCCCATAGTTGCGCGCGAGCATCCAGTTCCAGAACCCGTCGATGAAAGGCACGGGCGTGTGAAGTTCGAGGGTCGCGAGCGCGATGGACTTGGTCCACTGGTCGAGCGCAAACACCAGCGTCGACAGCCCGAGCCAGCCGAGGCCCCGCACACCCTGCGCGAGGGCACCCTGCTCAGAAGAAACGACGCTGTTCACCGGGACCCTCCACGTTGTCGACGCAGCGCGTGCAGATCTCCGGATGGGCCGGGTCGCTCCCCACGTCAGGTCGATGGTGCCAGCACCGGATGCATTTGGGATGACTGGACGCGCTGGCCGTTAACTCAGTAGCTGCGGAATGGTCGCCCGCCGGTGTCGCGCTGGCCGTCGAAGTGATCAGCAGGAATCGCAGCTCGTCGCCCAGCCGGGCAAGCAGGCGGGCATCGTCGCTGCCCTCGCGGGCGTGCAAGGAAACGTCGGCATCGAGCGACGACCCGATCGCACCCGCGGCACGCAGGGGTTCCAGCAGCGCCTGCGCCTGCGCGCGGATCGCGAGCAGGCGGTCGAAGTCTCGCGCGGACAGCGGTGCCTCGTCGCCAAGTTTCGACAATCCGGTGTACCAGGTCGCCGCGAGCAGGTCGCCCTGCGCACCCGGCAGGAACTGCCAGATCTCGTCCGCGGTGAATGAGAGGATCGGCGCGATCCAGCGTGCGAACGCGTGCGCAATATGGAACATCGCGGTCTGCGCGGATCGACGGCCCAGGCTGTCCTCGCGCAGGGTATACAGCCGATCCTTGGTGACATCGAGGTACAGGGCGCCGAGGTCCACGCTGCAGAAGTTGGACAGGCGCTGCACGATTTCCGGAAAGTCGTAGCGGTCGTACGCGGCGACCACGTCGTTCTGCAATTCGAATGCGCGGTGCACGATCCACTGGTCGAGCGCGAGCATGTCGCCCGGCGCGACCACATCGCGGGCGGCATCGAAGCCCGCGAGGTTGGCGAGCAGGAAGCGCGCCGTGTTGCGGATGCGACGATAGGCGTCCGCGGTGCGCTTGAGGATCTCGTCCGAGACCGTCATCTCGTTGCGGTAATCGGTCGCGGCCACCCACAGCCGCAACACATCGGCGCCGAGCGCGTCCATGACCTGCTGCGGCGCGACCACGTTGCCGATGGACTTCGACATCTTGCGTCCGTTCGCATCCACCGCGAATCCGTGCGTAAGGCACTGGCGATACGGCGCCGCGCCATCCATCGCGACGCCGGTCAGCAGCGACGACTGGAACCAGCCGCGGTGCTGGTCGGATCCCTCGAGGTAAAGGTCCGCCGGCTTGGCGAGTCCATCCTCGGGCCGCGCCGCGAGCACGCATTCGTGCGTGACGCCTGAGTCGAACCACACGTCGAGGATGTCGCGCACCTTTTCGTAATCGCTGGCATCGCTGCCGATGAGCTCGCTGGCATCGAGCGCATACCAGGCGTCGACGCCGTCCTTTTCCACGCGATCAGCGACCTGGCGCAGCAACTCCGCCGAGCGCGGATGCGGCTCACCGGTGATCTTGTGCGAGAACAGGGCGATGGGCACGCCCCAGGTGCGCTGGCGCGAGATGCACCAGTCGGGTCGTCCCGCGATCATGCCCGCGATGCGTTCCTCGCCCCAGCCGGGATACCAGCCGCCGCGCTCGCCGATGCGCGTGATCTCGCGCAACGCATCGGCGCGCAGCCCGGCCTGTTCCATCGCAATGAACCACTGCGGCGTGGCGCGAAATGCCACCGGCGTCTTGTGCCGCCAGCAATGCGGGTAGCTGTGCCGGATCTGCTCGAAGTGCAGCAGCCGACCCGCATCGCGAAGCGCGGCGACGATGAGGTCGTTGGCCTTCCAGATGTGCACGCCTTCGATGACCTGCGCGCCCGCGGGCGGAGTGCCGGGCAGATAGGCGCCGTTGCCCGCGACCGGGTTGATCTGTGCGGCGGTGTAGCCCTCGAGCAGGCCGTAGCGCTGGCCGACGATGAAGTCGTCCTGGCCGTGGCCGGGAGCGGTATGCACGGCGCCCGTACCCTCCTCCGCCGAGACGTGTTCGCCGAGGATGAGCGGCACGACGCGTTCGGCGTAGAACGGATGCTGCAACCGGAAGCCTTCGAGCTTCGCGCCCGCGACGCGGCCGAGCACTTCGTGATCGCTGATCCCGTAACGCGCCAGCGCACGTTCGACCAATGCATCGGCCAGGACCAGGCGCTGGCGCTTGCCATCCGACGTGGCGCCTTCGACCAGCGCGTAGTCGAGTTCAGCGCCGAGCGTGACGGCGATACTCGCCGGCAGCGTCCACGGGGTCGTGGTCCAGATTGGAACGGACAATGCAACGTCGTGTTTCTCATCAACACCGAATACAGCGAGCAGTCCTGCGCGGTCGCTGTCCTGCACTGCGTAGGCCACGTCGATCGCCGGGGAGGTCTTGTCGGCGTATTCAATTTCGGCTTCGGCCTGGGCGGAACCGCAGTCGAAGCACCAGTGCACCGGCTTGACGCCACGGGCGAGATGCCCGCGCTCGACGATCTTCGCCAGCGCGCGCAGCATTCCGGCTTCGTACCCGAAGTCCATGGTGCGATAGGGATTGACCCAGTCGCCGAGCACGCCGAGGCGCTGGAAGTCGGCGCTCTGACCCAGGATCTGCTCTGCGGCGTAGCTGCGGCACTGCGCACGAAACGCGGCTGCGTCGAGTTTCGTTCCCACCTTGCCGTATTTTTTCTCGACCGCCAGTTCGATCGGCAGGCCGTGGCAGTCCCAGCCCGGCACGTAGGGCGCGTCGAAGCCAGCCAGCAGCTTCGACTTGACCACGATGTCCTTGAGGATCTTGTTGACCGCGTGGCCGATATGGATCGCGCCGTTCGCATACGGCGGGCCGTCATGCAGGACGAAGCGCGGGCGACCGGCGACGGCCTTGCGCAACTCGCCGTACCGGTCGCTGTCCTGCCACGCCTTGACCATCGGTGGCTCGCGCTTCGGCAGGTCGCCACGCATCGGAAATTCGGTGGTGGGCAGGTTGATCGTGGTTTTGTAATCGCGACTCACGCGTACGCTCGTTGTGGGAACCGGGGGGAAAGCACCGCGCGCGCCTGCGCGGCGTCGCGATTCATCTGCGCGACCAGCAGGTCGAGGTTGTCGAAGCAGGCTTCGCTGCGCAGGCGCGCGACGAACTCGACCTCGATGCGCCGTCCGTAGAGATCGCCGTCCCAGTCAAACAGGTGCGCTTCGAGTATCGGCTCGACTCCGCCAACCGTAGGCCGCGTTCCGAGCGATGCGACGCCGGGAACCGCTTGCTGCTCCACCCCGTGCACGCGCACCGCAAAAATGCCCGCCACCGGCGCGCTGCCATGCAGGATGGGCAGATTGGCCGTGGGATATCCGAGCTTGCGACCGAGTTGCTGGCCATGCACGACGTGCCCGCTCATGCGGAACGGGCGCCCGAGCAGGTGGGAAGCCCGTGCGAAGTCGCCTGTCGCCAGCGCCGCGCGGATCGCACTCGAACTGACGCGCTCGCCCTCTTCGCAGACCGGCTCGATGCTCGAAGCCTCGGCACCGAACCGCTTGCCCAGCGTGCGCAGCAGTTCGATATCGCCGCGGCGCGCGTGTCCAAAACGGAAATCGGGCCCGACCCAGAGGCTGCACGCTGACAGTCTGTCGATCAGCACGGTCCCCACGAAATCTTCGGCACTCATCGACGCCAGCCGGGCGTTGAAGCGCAGCAGGCCGATCGCGTCGGCGAACTCACGCAGCTCGCACACCTTCTGGCGCGGAGTGGTGAGTCGCACCACACCTGCCGCGCGTGCGAAGAACTGGCGTGGCAGGGGCTCGAAGCTCAGCGCGACCAGCGGCAAAGCGCGCGCATCCGCGTCGGCGCGCGCGGCGGCCAGCAACGCGCGATGTCCGCGATGCACGCCGTCGAAGGCACCCACAGTCACTACCGAGCCGTTCGGAAAAAGCTTTCCGCCGCCCGCATCACGAAATAGGTTACGCATGGATCGCGGGATTATAGCCTTGCGCTGCACCGCACAAAGGGCGGAGCAACGGGGTCATGACGGCTCGCGCAAGTGCCGGGGCCGCACGCCGCCAAGCCAGATGCCCGACAGATAGGCGCCGGCACCGAGGCCCACCGTCGCGAGCAGCAGGAGGATGCGCATCACCGGCAGCAACTCGCCCCACGCGCCGACCTGGCTCTGCATCGCCATCAACGCGGCAATCATCAGCAGCAGGCCGAGTACGCAGCCACGCAGGACGCGCGGCCATTGCGGGTGGACGA
>JBBQNY010000147.1:0-7403 GCA_038330365.1 Lysobacterales bacterium
CGATTCCGCCAAGGGTCGGGTGCGGCCGTCCAGCTTCGCCGATCACTACAGCCAGCCGCGGCAGTTCTTCCTCAGCCAGACGGCCATCGAGCAGGCGCACATCGCCGCGTCGCTGGTGTTCGAGCTTTCCAAGGTGGAGACCGCCCATGTGCGCGAAGCCGTCGTCGGTCACCTGCGCCACATCGACGCCAAACTTGCGCAACGCGTCGCGAACGGGCTGGGTCTCGACAAGCTCCCGCCCGCGCCGGAAACCTCCGCACCCGTGCTCGATTTGCCTGCGTCGCCCGCGCTGCAGATCATCGGCAAGATGAAAGACACGCTGCGCGGCCGCAGCATCGGAATCCTGATTGCGGATGGATCGGACGCCGCGGCGATCCGGGGATTGCGCAAGGCCGCCGAAGCCGCCGGTGCGAGTGTGAAGATCGTCGCGCCGAAGATCGGGGGCGCCCGATTGTCGGATGGCAAGCGCCTGGCTGCGGATGGTCAACTGGCAGGTACGCCTTCGCCGCTGTTCGATGCCATCGCGGTCGTGCTTTCAGCTGCGGGCGCAAAGATGCTTGCGCGCGAAGCGGCCGCGGTCGATTTCGTGCGTGACGCCTACGGCCATCTGAAAGCCATCGCCTTCGACGAGGGCGCTCGCGCACTGGTCGAAGTCGCAGGCGCGAGCCCCGACGAGGGCATGGTTGCCGCTACCGATGTCCGCGGCTTCATCAAGGCGGCCAAGACACGCCAATGGGCGCGGGAGCCGAAGGTTCGGACCCTCCCCTGAGGGGTGTGGTGCGGTAAGGTTGCGCAGACAGCTGGGAGACTCGACGATGGGCGGATACTGGGCCAAGGCACCGCGTTCCGAGCGTGCTCGCGAACTGCTCCGGAACCGCGACCACGCGCGAGCGCTGTTCAACGCGATCAAGTCGCTGCCGCCGGCCGCCGATCGGCAGGTGGTGAGCGTGGCCGGTCTGCGCTTTCGCAGCGACGCGCCGACGGCCATCAAGGCAGCGAACGACGGCTGAGAAGGGCAGCGCCACATGGGACTGGGACTGTCCGCACTGGCTGCCCTGCTGCTGCTTTTGCCCGGCATCGCGTTCGTCTTTGGACTGCATCGGCTTGCCAGTCCATCGCGGCCGCTTTCACCCTTTGATCAGCATTTCAGTGTCGGCCTCCTGGTCGCGGTGGCGGCATCGTTGTTCCTGCATCTTGCGGGCATCGGCGCCGGTCATCTCACCGCGGCGCTGGACCTCACGGGAACTCCGGCTCCGGCGCTTGCGCTGGTGCTTCTCGCCGGCGATCTGAAGGCACCGCTGGCCGGGGCCGCGCTCGATGGCGTCGAGCGCAATGTGCTGTCGATTGCAGCCTACTTCTCGTTCGTGATTGCACTCGGGGTGCTGGCGGGCCAGTTTGCCAACCGCTACCTCGCCGAGCGTCCGCAGGCAGACTGGTGGAAACTGCTGGCAGGCGATCCGGACGCGTTAAGCGACCGCGTCGAGTTCATCGTCCTCACCACCGAGGTTGTGCACGGCGACGCGACCTGGCTTTACTCGGGGTATCTGGACGACTATTTCATCGACCGTGAAGGTCGACTGCAGCGTGTGGTATTTCGCGGCTTCGCGGCGCGACGGCTGCTGCGCGACGACGATCAGCCGGTACCACCGGACGACCCGACCCATGTGTCGCGCGATCGCTGGATCGAGATTCCGGGCGAGATCTTTGTGTTGCAGATGGCCGATGCGCGCACCGTCAATCTCGACTTCTTCTTCGAGGAAGACGATCCCGAGGTCAAGCGAGGGACGTGAGCCGCCCTGCCTGATGGGCTTTGCCAGGAAGGGTTTGAAGTGTTGAGAGCGAATCGAAGTCGCACAGCCGGCGGCTCTCCGAACAGCGAACTCGTCAGTCCTCTGGTCTCAGGACCCGGTCATTGCAGTGCTTTCCGGGCACAAGCTCTGCTCCCGGCGAGGTCGGTCCCCATGGTATCGGGTGGCAATTCGGGGGAGCCCGGAGCAGCGCCGGAGCCGTTAACATGCGCGCCCCATGATCTCCTTCCGGAACTTCGCGCTGCGGCGCGGACAGAAACTGCTGCTCAGCGAGGTGGACTGCGTGCTGCTGAGTGGCTGGCGCGTGGGCGTCGTCGGGCGCAATGGCAGCGGCAAGTCCAGCCTGTTCGCGGCGGTGCGGGGCGAGATCGAAGCCGATACCGGCGACGTCGACGTCCCGGCGCGCCTGCGGATCGCCAGCGTCGCGCAGGAAACGCCGGCCCTGCCGGACTCGGCCATCGACTTCGTGCTGTCCGGGGATGCGGCCGTTCACGCCGCCATCCGCGCCGAGGCCGACGCGGCGGAACGCGAGGACTGGGAAGCTGTCGCGCACGCGCATCACGATCTCGAGGAACTCGGCGGCTACGACGCTGCGGCGCGCGCCGCCAAGCTGCTCTATGGCCTGGGTTTCGATGCGCAGACGCATACGCAGGCGGTGTCGTCCTTTTCGGGGGGCTGGCGCGTGCGCCTCAACCTGGCGCGTGCGCTGATGACGCCAAGCGACCTGCTGCTGCTCGACGAGCCCACCAACCATCTCGACCTTGATGCCGTGCTCTGGCTCGAGCAGTGGTTGCTGAAGTATCCCGGCACTTTGCTGCTGATCTCGCACGATCGCGAATTCCTCGACAACATGGCCACGCACACGCTGCATCTGCACGAAGGGCGCGCAAAGCTTTACGTGGGCGATTACACCGCGTTTGAGCGACAGCGTGCCGAGCAACTGAAGCAGCAGCAGGTCGCGTTCGTGAAAGAGCAAGCGGAGCGCGAGCACCTGGAAGCGTTCATCGCGCGCTTCAAGGCCAAGGCCTCCAAGGCCAAGCAGGCGCAGTCGCGCATGAAGCGGCTGGCGAAACTGTCAGGTACCGAGGCCGTGCGGGCCGAGCGCGCGCTGCACATCGAGATGCCCGTCCCGCTGCGACTGCCGCACTCGCTGCTGCGACTCGTGCATGTGGATGCGGGCTATCCCGCGGTCGCCGTCGCCGCCCAGAATCGCCAGCAATCCACAGGCTCCGACGCAGAGATCGGAAAGATTGAGCGCGCGGATCACAGCGCCGCGAGCGCGAAATGTGTGCTGCGCGATGTGACCTTCCACCTCGAAGCCGGCGACCGCATTGCGCTGCTTGGCGTCAACGGTGCGGGCAAGTCGACGCTGGTCAAGACGCTGGTGGGAGAGCTGGCCCCGCTTGAAGGTGAGCGCGCTGCGCATCCCGATCTGGTGATCGGATACTTCGCGCAGCACACGGTCGAGTCGCTGCAAGCCGGGCGCTCGCCGATCGATCACCTGCGCGACATGGCGCCGAACGTTGTCACGCAGTCACTGCGGGATTTTCTCGGCAAGTGGAACTTCGCCGGCGAGCGCGCCTTCGAGTCCATTGACACGTTCTCCGGAGGCGAGCGCGCGCGGCTCGCGCTGGCGCTAATCGCATGGCGCCAGCCCAACGTGCTGCTGCTGGACGAGCCGACCAACCATCTCGACCTTGACATGCGCGAGGCGCTGGCCGAAGCCCTGAGCGACTTCGACGGCGCCATCGTGCTGGTCTCGCACGACCGGCATCTGATCGGTCTGGTCTGCGACACCTTCTGGCGCGTGGCTGACGGCCACGTCGAAGTATTCGACGGTGACCTCGATGACTACGCCGCATGGCTGCGCGCACGTCCTGCCACAGGCGAGGCGGCGGTCATCGTGCCGGCGAGGGAATCCGCGACGACCATTGCCCCAGCCGCCGTGGCGCCCGCGGGCGCTGGCGCACGTTCACGGTCGCGCATCAATCCGCATCGCCTCTCCCAGCTGGAAGCTGAAGTCGCGGCCCTCACCCGGAGGCTGGCCGAGATCGACGCCGAACTCGCATCGCCGGAGCTCTACGCAGCCGGTCCGTCGCGCGCCGCCGCACTGGCCTCGAAGCGCGGCGAATGCGCGCAGCTTCTGGCGTCGGAGGAGAATGCGCTACTCGACCTTTACGCCGCAGATGCCGCTTGACGCCTGCGCCAACAGGCCCCACCTTCCCATAGCGGATCTGTCCGCGGCGGTCACCCGCCACACGCGTAGGATGGCGCCCACCCCTGCGAAGCGGCGCGACCGCACACGACTTCCAAGAGCCTGACCATGCCGATCTATGCCTTTGCCTGCCAGCAATGCGGGCACCACTTCGACAACCTGCAGAAGATGTCGGACCCTGATCCCGATGTCTGTCCCGTGTGCGGAGCCGCCGCCGTGAAGCGGCAGTTGACGGCGCCCTCGTTCCGGCTTGCTGGTTCCGGCTGGTACGAGACGGACTTCAAGAAGGATGGCGACCGCAAGCGCAATCTTGCCAGCGACAACTCGGAACCCAAGTCCGCCGAGAGCAAGGAAGGGAACGCGAGCAAATCCGACGGCAAGAGTTCGGCAGACAGCAAATCCGACTCCGGCAGCACCAAGGATTCCTCAAAGGCAGATGCCAAACCGTCCGTGCCCGGAACTTCGTCTTCCGCTGCTTCTGCACCCGCGCCGGCCGCCTCCAAGTCCGATTCCGCTTCCTGAGCGACGGACATGGCGCGGGATGATTTGATCGCTGCGCTCGACGTGATGTGCGTGAACCCTTGCAACCCGGCGGTGCAATGGTCCGGCCGGGATTCCTGCCGGCCAGAGGCGCAGAGCGCGAACCGGCGGAAGTCCGCCGGAATGCCATCGTGGGACCCGAATTTTCCCTGGAGTTTTCATGCGTAGTCATTTCTGCGGTGCGGTTGAAGAATCCCTGATCGGCGAGTCGGTCACCTTGTGCGGCTGGGTCGACGTCGCGCGCAATCTCGGCGGCGTCTGCTTTGTCGATCTGCGCGATCACGAAGGCATCGTGCAGATTGTGGTCGCGCCTTCGCAGGCCGAGGTGTTCGCCGTGGCGGCCAATCTCGGGTACGAGGACTGCATCCAGGTGACGGGCAAGGTGCGCCGACGTGAGTCGGTGAACACCAAGATCCGGTCCGGGCAGATCGAAATCGTGGCCGAGTCGATCGAGGTGTTGAACAAGTCCGCGCCGCTGCCGTTCCACGCGCATGAGAATCCAGGCGAAGAGATCCGTCTCAGATACCGTTACCTGGACCTGCGCCGACCGGAAATGCAGCACAAGATGCGCCTCCGCATCGCGCTCGTGCAGGCGCTGCGTCGATGGCTCGATGCGCGCGGCTTCCAGGACATCGAGACCCCCATCCTGACCAAGGCCACTCCGGAAGGTGCGCGCGATTTTCTCGTGCCGGCCCGCATGCATCCCGGCGAGTTCTACGCGCTGCCGCAGTCGCCGCAGCTGTTCAAGCAGATCCTCATGGTCGCGGGCTTCGATCGTTACTACCAGATCGCGCGCTGCTTCCGTGACGAGGCGCTGCGCGCGGATCGCCAGCTCGAATTCACCCAGCTCGACATCGAGATGGCCTGGGTCGACGAGCGCGCGGTGCAGGACACCGTGGAGGCCATGGTGCGCGATGTCTATCTCGAGGTTGGCGGCGTGGACCTGCCCGGCTCATTCCCGCGGCTGACCTATGCCGAAGCGATGCGGCGTTTTGGTTCCGACAAACCCGATCTCCGTATTCCGCTCGAGCTGGTGGATCTCGCTGCCCACGTTGCCGGCTGCGAGTTCAAGGTGTTCAGCGAGTGGGCGGCAACAGACGACGGTCGGGTCGCGGCGCTCAGGGTGCCCGGCGGCGCCGAGCTTTCGCGCAAGCAGCTGGACGAGATCGGCGCCCATGCCGCGAAGTTCGGAGCGAAAGGCCTCGCGTGGATGAAAATCGAAAATGCCGGCGCTGGTCGCGAGGGCATCGCCTCGCCCATCGCCAAGTTTCTCGACGACGCAACGCTGGCGGCGATCATCAAGGCCACAGCTGCCCGTGACGGCGATGCGCTGCTGTTCGGCGCCGGGCCGTATGCAATCGTTTGCGCCTTCATGGGCGCGGTGCGCCTCAAGGTTGCGCGCGACCGGGGGCTCGTCGCGGAGGGCTGGGCGCCACTCTGGGTGACCGATTTCCCGATGTTTGATTGGGACGAGGAGGCCGGTCGCCACGTCGCGCTCCACCATCCCTTCACCGCGCCGGCGGTCGATGACATCGCCGCCTTGCGCAGCGACGCACGCAGCGCGGTGTCGCGTGGATACGACCTGGTGCTCAATGGCAACGAGATCGGTGGCGGTTCGATCCGCATCCATCGCTCGGAGATGCAGAGCGCAGTGTTCGACCTGCTCGGAATCGGTGCCGACGAGCAGCAGGCGAAGTTCGGATTCCTGCTGGAAGCGCTCCAATATGGCGCGCCGCCACACGGCGGCATCGCCTTCGGAATCGACCGCATGGCCGCACTTCTGGCAGGGACCGATTCGATCCGCGACGTCATCGCTTTTCCGAAGACCACCACGGCGCAGTGCCTCATGACAGGTGCACCCTCCGCGATCGCCGATGCCCAGCTCGCGGAAGTGCACGTCGCGGTGCGCGCAGCGAAGCCGAGCGCTTGAGTCGCCCGAAAGGCGAGGCAATCGAAGCGGGATCTTCAGCTCAGCGTGTCATCCTGCTGCACGGGCTCTGGATGGGACCCGCGGCGCTGCAACCCCTGGCGCGGCAGCTTCGACTGGACGGCTTTCTCGCCGATACGTTCGGCTACCCGTCGCTACGCGGTGGACCTGAAGCGGCTGTCGCGAAATTGCGTGCGCATATCGAGTCGACGGCCGCGGATGGACCGGTACATGTGATCGGGCACAGCCTTGGTGGATTGGTGGCGCTGGAATGCGCTCGCGCGCTGGCGCCGGAATCGCTCGGTCGCATAGTCTGTCTTGGCTCGCCCCTGCGCGGTTCAGACTCGGCCCGGTCGATGTCGCGTCACTGGGGTACAGGCTGGCTGCTCGGCGACAGCGCGGAACTGCTGCAACGCGGGGTCGGTGCGTGGGATGGCCAATGCGAAGTGGGCGTGATCGCCGGCCGCATGCCGGTGGGGCTCGGAGCGCTGTTCGGATCACTCACGCTGCCGCACGACGGCACCGTCTGCGTCGCCGAGACCGAGCTTGCCGGCGTCACCGATCATCGGGTGATTCCGGCGAGCCACACCGGCCTGCTGTTCTCGCGCGCCGCCAGCGATGCCTGCATCGCGTTCCTCCGCCACGGCCGCTTCCCCTAGGTCCCTGCAGTATTTCAATCGTCCTTCTTCCCACCCGCGGGGGAGAAAAGCTGCCCCTCATCCGGCGCTGCGCGCCACCTTCTCCCCGTTGGAACGGGGAGAAGGGACTTGGACTGAACCTGCCCCTCGAAAACGGACGCCATGTCGCGATACTTTCATCGCAACCTGGAGGTTCCCCATGCAAAGCATTCCCCGTCGTCAGTTCACTCTCGATTTCAAGTCTCAAGCCATAGAGCTGGCGGAGTCGGTCGGCT
>JBBQNY010000148.1:0-7400 GCA_038330365.1 Lysobacterales bacterium
GGCCTCCTCCTGACTCCCGACGCCGATCACCTGTTCGACAGAGGCTTCCTAAGCTTTGAAGACAACGGGCGTATCCTGGTGTCGCCAGTTGCTCATGTTTCATCCCTTGTTCGGATGGGCCTCGATCCGAGTCTGTTTGGAAGTGCCGGGAATTTCAGCCAAGGTCAGAAGGCCTACCTGGCGTTTCACCGCGAGAATGTCTTCCTGCAAGCGCGGATTGTCACGTAACTCAAGCCCGAACTCCGATCAATTGGAAGCGAGGAAGCGATGGCAGCGAAGCACCTCGGTCTCGACGGCGCCAAGAGTGGTTGGATCGGCGTATTTCGCGAGCAGGTCGGTCTGCGCCATGAGCTCTACGGTTCTGTCGCAGAGATTGTGCTCACTCACTGCTTACTCAGCAGTCAGCAATATAGGCAACACTTGGATGCTTGAAGAATGACCGCACAAGGGCAGGCTTTCGCCCGATGTCGGCGAGTTGTTCGGTGACGCGATCAGCAAGCTTCTCGCCTTTCTGTAGCGGACGCCGCGCACTTCCGGTGCGCTTGGCGTGGCTCCACACCAACTCGTCGGGATTGAGGTCGGGTGCGTATCCGGGAAGCACGTGCAGAGTTAGCTTTCCCTGAAGGTCAGCGACGTATCTCTTGACCACCTTGCCTTTGTGCGCGGGCAATCCATCCACGATCAAGTGCAGTGGTTTGCGACGGCCGCGCATCATGCGTCGCAACAACGTCACAAACAGATCGCCCGTCAGGCCGCCTTGATACGTCGCGAACCAGAAGGCCCCTTTGGAATTGACCGCCGAGGCGGCGCTGATGCCCTGACGTTGCCCGGGAACCGCCACGATGGGTGTTTGCCCCTTGGCGCCCCAGGTCTTGCCGTGCACGGCGTCGGCACGGAAGCCGGATTCATCCCAGAAGTAGATCTCAGCCTTCTCCCGCTTGGCCTGACGCGCAATCGCCGGATAGGTCTCACGCTGCCAGCGCTCGATGGCATCGGGGTCGCGCTGGTAGGCGCGCTGCAGCGGCTTTTGAGACGTGAGCCCCAGCCGCGCGAGCAGTGCGCCGATCGAGGCCAGGCTCAGGTGTACTCCAAACCGCTGCTCAATAAGGTCGCGCACGATCTGACGAGTCCACAGACCGAAGTCGAAGCCGTACTGCATCGGGTTCTTGCCATTGACCCAGACAAACACTTGCCGTTCCTGCGCGGCACTTAGCGTGCGCGGACGTCCCGTCGACGGACGCGAGGCCAGCGCCTTGAGGCCCTTGCCGCGACCCTTGGCAGTGTTGAGCCAAGCGTAAATGGTGCAGCGGTGAAAACCGTAGCTGGCGATCACATCGCTGGGCCGTTCGCCCTCCCGCACGCGCTCCACCGCCATCTTGCGGATGGTTTCCAAGGTGGAATGGTCCAGAGTTCGGCCATCGCGCTTCATGATGGAATGGATCATCACACATCGAGACAGTGTTGTCTATATTTCTGACTGGTGAGTAAGTCGGTTTGCGGCTTGATAAGGTCGAAGATGAGCTGTTCGATCACCTGAAGTTCGGCCTTGCCGCCCTTCACTGCGAACTGGGCCACCACGCTCTGGACCAACCGCGCACCCTGCCTCGCGTGTTGCTTGAGTCTTGAATCGACCTCGTTCTTCGTCTTGCCAACGTAAGGCAAGCCCGTGATGCCATCAATGAAGACGTATACACCGTGCGTTATCGCTTGTTCTGTCATCGCCTCAACCAGCAGACAGCCGGTCTTCTTAAAGACAATTCGGTAAGCCTGCGAGCTTCCCAAGCTGCCGCGGATCTGGATATTGAGCGCCGTGGACAGCTCCGTCAGCGTCATCCACCCGCTGGGGTCGAATCCATTGACGGGGTCGGCATCAGAATACAGGTACTTATTCAGCGACAGCGGACACTCGACGCACCCCGTCCACGGATCCACCGAACTGAAGCGACCGACAGCAGGCTGATACCACCGCGCACGCAAGTAGTAGAACCCGACGTTTGGATCAAACGCTTCCCCGCGATAAAGGTGCTCGACATTTGTCGTGCCCGTGCGTGCGATTTCGTTTCCGAACGAGTCGTAATCGATCGTGTCGGAAACCGCTCCGCTGCTGTCCGTCAGCCAGCGCGTACTGCCAAACCCATCCGCATGCACGAACCGCGTGACCGGTGATCCAGTCTCGTACCGCGTCTGACTAACGAGATCGTCGGCAAAGGTGAACGTGGCCGCGAGCTGCTTCG
Source organism: Lysobacterales bacterium (assembly GCA_038330365.1). GTDB lineage: Bacteria > Pseudomonadota > Gammaproteobacteria > Xanthomonadales > Ahniellaceae > JBBQNY01. Next base: position 2,235 of record JBBQNY010000148.1, read on the forward strand.
GACCCGCGCCGGTGGACCTGTACTCCTCGATCACCTGCGCATAGGCATAATCCGGCAGGCTCGACGCGACGTTCTGAGTGAGTCGGGATTTTTCTTCGACGCGGCAATCGCTTGCGAGCGGATTTTTCTCAGAGATAGCCTGTGGCGCCGGCAAAAATTTTCCAGACGCGGTTTTCGGCGACGACGCGAGCGTGCTTCGGTGGTCGATCGAGATCGCAGGTACGCTCGCGCAGGCGCTCGCAGCGAGCGACAGAGCAGCGACTAAAAAGAGAATGCGGCCGAGCATGGGTGCAGTGTGGCCGCGCCCGGCTCGACCCGGCAAGCCGGCTTTTCTCTTAGCCGCCGCTCGAGCGCGCGGCGGAGGCCTGGCCGGAGCCGCGGATCGCATCCCGCGCGCAACCCGACGCGCCAACACGAGGCCGCAAGCCAGGGATGGCGCGCAGACGCGCGCCGCGCGTGCAGGACGCGCAGGCAATCCGCGCCGGGAGCGCGGCACCTTGAATGCACAGGGACGTGCTGGCGGCGCGCTGACATAACGACGGATTACGCGGGCGCGGGCTTGCGCGCGGCAGGACGCCGCGTGCCGCGCCTGCCCACACAGGAGGTGTGCGCGTAATCACGCGTTATGTCGGCGCGCCGCCGAGAGCCCCGTGAGCGCGCGCGCAGACAGTGAGAGGGGCGCGGACGTGCCGCGCGATACGGGGACGGGGGATGCGCCCGGTGAGCGGAGCGGCCCGCGGGCAGGGTGTGCGGCTCCATCCCACACGCTGTGCGTGGGCTGAGGCAACAGCTGCATGCGCGTAGCGGATGCAGGCACTCGCGAGGCAGGAGCCGAGCGTGTCCGATCGAGCGCGCTGCACAACGCAGACGGCCAGGGACGGCCGGAGGTAGCCGGCGCGTTGCATGCCGCGCGGAGCGACGAGGGAGTGAGCGACCGAGGAGCGCAGCGCTTGCATGCAACGTGACGGCGGTGGGAGCGCGACATCGTTGGCCGGTCTGCGATGGCGTTGCGATCGGAGCGCGCGCTCCTCGCAATCGGGCCGCGTCCTCTCACCCGGTCGGCTGCAGCGCAGCTCAGCCGCCGCTCCGCGTCAGCGCGACCACGGTGGCGCCCGCAGCAGACGGGCACTGTGCACGATGGTGAGAATCTCGACCCGCTGCCCGGCGACGCGGTAGATGACCCGATACGGCGCTTCGATCACCTCGCGCATCGTCTCGGCGTCCAGTTCCGGCACGCGTCGGCCGGAGCGCGCAAACACTCGCAACTGGCGCACCCGTCCGATCAACCGGTTGACCATGCGCACCGCATTCACCGGTGAGTCTTCGGCAATGTAGTCGTGGATAGCGATGAGATCAGCCTGCGCCTGCGGCGACCAGTCGATCCTCATTTGAGCCCAAATCGCTTCTCGATTTCCTCGTGTGGAATCAGCAGCCCCGCATTCGCTTCCGCCAGCCCGCGCTCGATCGAGGCGCGCACGCCGAGGTGGTACACCAGCCGCTCCCAGGTCAGTCCACGGTTCGGCAAGCGGTCGATCATTGCCTTGGCCTCGGTCTTCACTTCCTGCGGTGTCGCTGGCTTGAGCTTGGGTTTGATCTGCGCGTTCATGGCCCGTCCTCAGGGTTCGGTTCGCCGTGATCATAGCGCGGCCCTGCGGGGTCAGCCGCCGCGCGTCGAGTCATCTTGCGACGAGGCGTCAATGTCGCGTTCCAGGTCGACGTCGCCGCGCCGCTCGAGCTTCGCGCCCGGATGCGTCGCGGCGTGGATCGCCTTGAGCTTGCCGATCGACACATGCGTGTAGATCTGCGTCGTGCCGATCAGCGCGTGGCCCAGCATCTCCTGGATGTAGCGCAGGTCGGCGCCGTGCTCGAGCATCAGGGTCGCGGCGGTGTGACGGAACAGGTGGCAGGCGCCGCGCTTGGTGATGCCGGCGCGGCGCTTGGCCTGGTCGACGCGATCCCCGAGCCCGGGCGCGTTCACCGGCGCGCCGCGCTCGTTCACGAACAGCGCGGTTTCGCGTGGGTCGCTCACGAATTGCGGCCGCACGGTGTCGACATAGCGCCGCACCCAGGCCAGCGCCCGCTCGCCGATCGGCACCATGCGCCCCTTGCCGCCCTTGCCGCGCCGCACGTGCAGCACGCCGCGGTTGGCGTCGATGTCGAACAGGCTGAGCTGGCACAGCTCGGCGCGGCGAATGCCGGTCGAGTACAGCACCTCGGTCATCACGCGGCCCAGCACACCGGCCGGATCGTCGAGATCGAATGCGGCCAGGATCGCCTCGGCCTCACTCACGGTCAGCGCGTCGGGCAGCGTGCGCATCGGCACGCGCGGCAGTTCCAGATCGCTCGCCGGATTGGCCAGCACCTGGTTGTGTCGCACCAGGTAGCGGAACAGCGCCTTGACCCGTCCCAGCATCACGAGCTGGCGCTGCAGGCTCAGCGGCGCGCCGTTCGCCTTGCGGTAGTAGAACAGCGAGCGCTGATAGCGCTCCATGATCGGCTTGCTGATCTCGCGCGGCAGCGTAAGCCCGCGCTCCACGCACCAAGCGTGGAATGCGGTCAAGTCGCGCCGATAGGCGCCGATCGTCAGCGCGCTCAGACCGCGCACGGTCTGAGCCTCGATAGAGCGATTGATCCACGCGGCCAAACTGTCCGGCGTCAGATGCGCGGCCAGCAGCTGCTCGCGCGATCCCTTCTCGCCCTTGCGCGGCATGTCAGTGCTCCGCGGGCTGCAGGTATGACGTCCCGTTACGACGCGATTCGCGCGGCGCGGCGGGAACAGCGCTTTCCGGCAGAGCAGCGACTAAAGAGGGAATACCCGCACCCGCGCCCGCGTTTGCGGCGGTTTGCAGCGGCAACGAGGCCCCCACGACCGCCCCACGAGCCGGCCACAAGCGCTCCACGAGGTCGCCGTTCTGCCCCACGAGGTGGGTCGTCGTAGACGGATCGATCAGCCCGATCAGCTGCGGCGCATCGCTCCCCACGTCGCCGTCGAATGCCAGCTCGTAGACGAAGCGCTGACCGTTGCGTCCGCCGTGCGCGAGCACGTAGTCGAGGTCGACCAGACGCTCCAGATGCACGCGCACCTGCTTCTCGCTCATGCCGGCGGCCTCGCGCACATCGCGACGCAGGAACCGCACCACCGTGCGCGCGACCTGCTGCGCCTGCGCGCGTTCCTCCACCATCCGCCGCAGCGTGCCGAGCAACTGCCGCGTTTGCGGCGGCAGCTCGTCCAGCGAGCGGCCCAGCACCTCATGCGCCAGCCGGTTCGCCAGCGCGATGTCCGCCGCCGTGGCCTCGACGTACTCGACCGACTCGCCGTCGATGACCGTGCTCCGAATCGGTCGCTGATGCTGATGCAGCAGCGCGATCGTATCGATCAACGCCAGATACTTCTGCTGGTCGCGCCGCAGCCGCACCCGGTCGCTCGCAAACCCGAGCTGCTCGGCAAACGGGTTCACCACCGCGAGCGGCCGCAGCAGCTGCTGCGCCGCCTGGTGCGCGGCCAGCACCTGCGCGGCGCGGCGCTTGCCGCGCAATCCATCGAGCGTGCGGCTGGCGCGCTGCCGGGCCTGGATCGCCGCGGTCTGCGCGCGCGATTCGTCGATCGTCAGCACCAGGCAGCGGTTCTGCAGCTCCTCGTCGATGTCGATCGCGGTCGTGGTCAGGAACAGCATCACCGGCCCCTCGACCGTGTAGGTCTTGGTCTGCAGGTCGCCGGTGACCGGGTCCTTGCCGGTGCTGGCGATGGTCAGCGCGCCTTGTGACTGCAGCAGCTTCAGCGCATAAGCCGCTTGCCGCACGCCTTCTTCTTCGGCGATGGCGAGGATCTTGTGCTTCATCGTCTGCTCGCCCAGATAGAACAGGCTCTGCCCGGTCATCGCCGAGTAGTGCACGCGCTCGCCCTCCGGCATCAGCGCCAGGATCGCGTCCATCAGCGTCGACTTGCCGGCCGCGCTGGTGCTCTGGATCAGGATCGCCAACGGCCGCTCCAGCTTGCGCGAGACGCAGGCCAGATACGCCACCAGCGCATTGCTCGACTCGCCCACCACGCCGGCCGCTTCGACATCGGCCAGGATGCGATCGACCAGGTGCGGATCGCGCAGCAGTGCCAGCGCGGTGTCCTGCTGCGCCGGCGTCAGCGTCGGCGCCGCCGCGGCCCCGGGCGAGGGCAGTTGCGCCCGGATGATCGCGTCCTGGCGCGACTCCACCGCCCGCAGCAACTGCCCGAGATCGGACTTCGCCATCTCCTCCGACAGGCCCAACTCGACGCTGACGGCCTTGCACCACGCGGCCCGCTGCTTGGCCGCGTATAGCTCGACCGTGTCGATGTGCAGGTGCTCCGCTCGATCGACACGTAGCCAGACGCGGAGCTGCTCGTAGGAAAGGTTCTTGTCGATGCCGCGCACGGTGTAGCGGCGGTCGCCGAGCGTCAGGCGCAGTTGCTCGGTGTCGATCTCGACCGGCGGCGGCTCTACTGTCGGGGGCACGCGATAGGCCGGAGGTTCGGACAACGGGAGCTCGGCGGACGCCGGTTTCACGTGCGAAACGTCCGTCGGAACCAGAGCAGCGACTAAAGAGGAAACGGGCGGGAGCGCGGGCGGCGTTGCTGCGGGAGTGACGACCGGACGGACCGGCGGCGTTCCGTTGCCGATCCATTCCGCTTGCCGGATCACCAGCCCGAGCGACTTGGTCGCCGGCATCACCTCGAGCGCGTACTGGTTGGCGTCCATGCCCTTCGGGAAGCGGCAGCGGTAGCACTCGAATCCGTCGGCGATCAGCGTCGCGGCGAGTTTCTCGGCCGCGCTGTTGCCCGCGGTGTCGGCGTCGTAGGCGATCAGCACACGCTTGATCGCATGGCGATGCAGCGCCGCGAGAATGTCCGGGGCAAAACCTTCGATGCCATAGCTGGCGGTGACGTTGCGGTGGCCAGCGCACCAAAACGTCAGCGCATCGATCAGCGCCTCGCACAGAATCACTTCTTCCTGCCCGACCAGCCCTTGCTCGTTGAACACGCCGCGGTGCGGGCCCGGCAGGTACAGATGCAGTGGTGTGCCTGGGCGCAGATCGTTGCGCAGCTTGCGGCCGTATACCTCGGTGATGTTTCCTTCGAGGTCAATCACCGGGATCACCAGCGAGCCGTTGAAATGCTCGTGGCCGGAGGCGCGG
>JBBQNY010000149.1:0-7399 GCA_038330365.1 Lysobacterales bacterium
GTTCATCGAGCCGGTCATGGGCGAGGGCAATCCGGGACTCGCGCTGACGCCGGAGTTCTACGCCGAGGCGCGCCGTCTCACGCGCGAACACGGCACCCTGCTGCTGATCGATTCCATCCAGGCGGGACTCAGGGCTCACGGTGTGCTTTCGATCGTCGACTATCCCGGCTTCGAGAATCTCGATCCGCCGGACATGGAAACCTATTCCAAGGCGCTCAATGCCGGTCAGTTTCCGCTGTCGGTCCTGGCCGTCACAGAGTCCGCGGCGCAGCTCTACCGCAAGGGCGTCTACGGCAACACCATGTCCACCAATCCGCGGGCGGCCGATGTCGCCTGCACCGTGCTCGCTGAGCTGACGCCCGAACTGCGCGCCAACATACGCGATCGCGGAGCGGAGTTCGTCGCCAAGCTTGACGCGCTTGCACGGGAATTACCCGAGGGCACCATCACCGGAACGCAGGGCACGGGCTTGCTCTTCTCCTGCGGGCTTTCGACCGAGTTCAAGTGCTATGGCACGGACAGCATCGAGGAATACCTCCGGCAACACGGCTTCGGCGTCATCCACGGTGGCGTCAATTCGTTGCGTTTCACGCCGCACTTCGCCGCGACCAGCGCCGAAGTGGACCTGGTCGTGTCCGGCGTCGCAGATGCCTTGCGCCGGGGACCGCGCCGGGCGCGCGAGCCTTCGCCCGCCACATCCGAGCGGGAAGAACTCGCCGCGGTTGAAACCTGACTTTCAGCTCGAGAAGCCCGGAGCAAGGATTCCCGGGCGCGACACAGTCAGCTCGATCGCTTCAGATTCCGCGGCGATCGGGCGCTGGCAGCACTGCAACGGGCGACAAGATCTATCGCCGAGGTGTGCATTGCAAACGAATGGTCGGGGCGGCGAGATTCGAACTCGCGACCACCACACCCCCAGCGTGGTGCGCTACCAGGCTGCGCTACGCCCCGACGAGGTGACGTTTGAATCGATTGGGCGATGTCACGCGGGGTGACACACCCGGGAGGTGGGCCGGCGATTGTACGGGGAGGGACTGTCCTTGTCTGTAGCCGCCACTGGAAAGATTGACCGCACGCGCGCGCACCCTTTAACTTGGCGACATGAAATCCCAATCCGCCGCAACGTCTGCTCCAGCGATCGAGGCCTCGCCGGTCGCTGACTTCGAGTCCGCCCTGGGCGAGCTTGAAACCCTGGTGGCCAAGCTCGAAGGCGGTGAGCAGTCGCTTGAACAATCGCTGGAGGATTTCGAGCGCGGTGTTGCCCTGTTCCGTCGTTGCGAGACCGCACTCAAGCACGCCGAGCTTCGCGTACAGCAGCTGCTCGATCCCGCCGACCCCGCATCTGCACAGCCGTTTGAACCCGACCCGGCCTGAGCTCACGGCAGCGCTCCGGGATTACGCCGCGCGCATCGAACGCGTGCTCGAATCGCGTCTGCCGGCAGCGGCTGAAACCCCGCAGAAGCTGCATCGGGCCATGCGCTACAGCGTGCTCGGCGGTGGCAAGAGAATCCGTCCGCTGCTGACCTACGCCACGGGCCGAGCGCTCGGCGCATCACTCGAATCCCTGGACGCCGCCGCGGCCTCGGTCGAGATCATCCATGCCTATTCGCTGGTGCACGACGATCTTCCCGCCATGGACGATGATTCGCTGCGTCGCGGCCAGCCGACCTGCCACGTCGCATTCGGCGAAGCCACTGCAATCCTCGCCGGCGACGCCCTGCAGGCCTTTGCGTTCGAGCTGATCGCCGACTGCGCGCACACGGCATCTGCCAGCTGCGGCACGATGCTGCTGCAGCTGGCGCGCGCTTGCGGATCACAGGGCATGGCAGGCGGCCAGGCACTCGATCTCGACGCCGTGTCGCGGACCCTGACCCAGGACGAGCTGGCTCACATGCATCACTGCAAGACCGGTGCGTTGATTCGCGCCAGCGTGCTGCTGGGCGCAGCCGCGGCCTCATTCTCAGATGAACGGCGGCTCGCGGCGCTCGGACGATTCGGGCTCGCAGTCGGCCTTGCGTTCCAGATCCGCGACGACATTCTCGATGTCGAAGGCTCGACCGAAGTCATCGGCAAGACCCGCGGCAAAGACGCGGCAGCCGACAAGCCAACCTATCCCGGGCTGCTGGGGCTCGCCGGCGCCAGGGAGGCCGCGCAGTTCGAACGCGCCAAGGCGCTGACCGCGCTGGCCGATTCGGGCGTGGAGTCCGAGGAGCTCGCCGATCTCGCGCGCTACGCGGTCGACCGCCTCAACTGACGCGCTTTCTGGGCGTCAGCCCGCCTTCGAAAGTCGGGCGAGTTCTTCCTCGACCGGCTTGGTCAGGCGCGAATCGAGCTTCTGTGCACGCAGCAGCTCAGCCTTGCCCTCAGGCAACCGGCCCTTCTGGGCGAGAATCGATCCACGCCGAAAGGCGATGCCGGCAGCGCTCACACTTTCGGGCAGCGGAGAAAGCCGCGACAGCGCGTCGACATGTGCCAGGCCCTCGTCCAGACGTTGACCGGAGATCGAGGCGGTACGCGCGAACTGGAAGCGGATCTCGGAAGCAGACGGCTTGAGCGCCAGGCCCGCGTCGAGCACACGGAAGGCTTCGTCATACTGCTTGCTGGCTGTCAGCGTCGCGACCAGCGCACTGCGGAACGCGGCTTCACCGGGCGCGAGCGCAACCGCTTTGCGGTAATGGGGGAGCGCGGTGCTTCGCTCCTTGCCCATGTCGGCCTGGATCGCCAGCAGCAGCTCGTGCAACGCAGGTGTCCCGACCTGCGTGGCAGCGATCACCTCGGCAGCGCGCTTCCGGTCGCCGCCCGCAAATCCGGGTGCCCCGAGGTAAAACTGCACCAGCGCGACGTTGGCGTTGACGTTCTTGCCGTCGAGTTTCACGGCGCGTTCGAAGGCGTCGCGGCAGTCGCGCGCCCGTCCAAGTGCACGGAGCTTGGATCCCGACTGGGCCTGGCTGCACAGCAACGAGCCGTGCACCTGCCAGGCATCTGCGTTGCCGGGATTGGCGGTGACGGCCGCCTCGCTGATACCGACCGCACGGTCGACATCGCCCGCACGTGCGACCTGAAGCGCTTCGGCTATCGCAGGCAGATGTGCAGCATGGACGGACCCGCACAGAACAGCTGAAAGGCCAATGGCCACCGCCAGAGCTGGCGTAAAAGAAGCGAACGTCGTCGACAGCCGGGACATATAAATCCTTTGCCGCCCCGCATACGATGCCGGGCGAATTGCAGTTGAATTCAGGAATTGAAACGCCGCACGTCGAACGACGGCGGCGCATGCAACAGTTCCCGCGATAGCAGCGGCGGTAACCCGCGAACGGCGACTCGATTCCTAGAACAGGCGCAGGGTCATCGGATACCGATAGGTCTGACCTTCCTTGGCCCGCATCGCCGCGATCAAGGTGCAGACGAACCATACAATTGCGATGACCACAGCGGCGGGAATCGTGAGGATGAGACCGATTCCCAGCGTGAAGATGCTGACGCCAATCAGCAGCAGCGCGACAATCGTCATGGTGACGTTGAAGTTGAGCGCTTCCTTGGCGTGCTCCGCCACGAATGCCGACTCGTCGCGCTTCATGAACCAGATCGCGAGCGCGCCGAGCGCGCCACCGACGCCAAAGAACCAGCTCGTCAGCAAGGCACAGCCGAACGCGGCCAGATGGGCCGCCATGGCCCAGTTGCGCTCCTGCTCCGTGATGCCGACGACTGCGGAGGATTCCGGGTTGGTGCTGTCAAAGGTTTCGCTCATTGAATGCTCCCAGGCCAAGACCGATGGTCCAACTCTAGCGAATCGCCAACGCGGCGCGAGTGCCAGAAGTTGACCGCGTGCGACCAGGGAGCCTAGGCCTCTCCGGCCACGGTCATGCGGTCGAGCAGCAGCGATCCGGTAAGAATGGAGCCACGCCGGTCGATGTCGCTACCCACCTTTCGAATCCCCGCGAAAATCGAGCGCAGGTGGCCGGCAATGGTCACCTCGCCGACGGGATGCACGATCTGTCCGTTCTCGACCCAGAAGCCGGCAGCGCCGCGCGAGTAATCCCCGGTGAGGATGGACACGCCCTGCCCCATCACCTCCGTTACCAGCAGGCCGGTGCCGAGTTCTTCGAGCATGCCGTCGAATCCCGGGCCGTTGCAGCTGACCTCGAGGTTGTGCACGCCGCCGGCATTGGCGGTGCTCTCGAGTCCCAATTTGCGGGCCGAATAGCTCGACAGCACGTAGCGCGAGAGCACCCCCTGCTCGACCAGCGGTGAGTCGCGCGTGGCGACACCTTCACCGTCGAACGCCGAGGATGCCTGCCCGCGCGCCAGAAACGGCCGCTCGGTCAGCGACAACCACTCAGGCAGAATTTTCTGTCCCATCGAGTCCGCCAGGAACGTCGCACCGCGATAGAGCGCGCCGCCCGAAACGGCCGCGAGCAGATGCGCGAAAATGCCACGCGCAAGATCCGGGGCAAACAGGACCGCGCACTCGCGCGTGCCGATACTGCGCGAGCCCAGACGGGCAATAGCCTTGTCCGCGGCCTGTCGACCGATCGACGCCGCATCCAGCATGTCGCCGGCGGCGCGCTGACTGTCGTAGTGATCGTCGCGCTGCATTTCGCCATCGTTCGCCGCCAGCAGCGAGCAACTCAGATGATGCCGCGTACCGCGTTCGCGACCCACGAAGCCGTGCGAATTGGCGTACACGCCAATGCTCTGCTGGGTGCCCACGCTGGTGCCATCGGCATTGACGATGCGCGCATCGCGGTCCCGCCCGGCCTGCTCGCAGGCCAGCGCGAGGTCGATTGCGGCCGCGGGTTCGATGTCCCAGGGATGCCACACGTCGAGATCGGGAAACTCCGTGGCCATGCGTGTCGCGTCCCCGAGACCCGCAGCCTCGTCGGCTTCGGTGAAACGTGCGATCGCACACGCCTGTTCCACCGTGGCGGCGAGCGATGCGGGTGCGAGATCGGCCGTGCTCGCCGAACCCTTGCGCTTGCCCATGTAAACCGTGAGCGATGCGCCGCGGTCGCGCGTGTGCTCGAGCGTCTCGACTTCGCCCATGCGGACATTGATATTGAAGCCGCGATCGCTGCTGATGCCAACTTCCGCCTGCTCGGCACCCTGGGCGCGGCAGCGGCGCAGCAGATCTTCTGCCAGATTCGCCAGTTCGTCCTGTTCGCGCACCGCAGCGTCGAAGCGTGTCGCCTCAGTGCGCATGGCATTCCCCAAACGAGGGCGCGGCGACGCGCGGGGCGTCGGGTAAGCTCTGCCGATTCAAATCGTGTTCCCCTGAATGATGGATTCCGAACAACCCGAGGATCTTCCACCGAGCCGCAGCCAGCGCCGCCGCGACGCGCTCGATGTGCTGCGCCTTGCGCACGACCTGCTGGAGCTCGACGCTCCGCGCCTGGCGAAACTCGAACTCGACGACGAACTGCTGCAACACCTTGAATACACCAGGCGCATTACCCAGCACGTGGCGCGCAAGCGCGAAGTCGGGTTCCTCGCGAAGCAGATGCGGCGTTTCGAGGACGAGCTTCCGCGCTGGCGGGCACAGATCGATGCCGATGTCGGTGTTTCGCGTCGCGAGGCGGCGCGCCTGCACCGGGTGGAGGCGTGGCGCGACCGACTGCTGAACGAAGGCGACGAGGCGCTTTCCGAATTGCTCGAACGCTATCCGGATGCCGACCGCCAGCAGCTGCGCTCGCTGCAGCGGCAGGCGCGGACCGAGCGCGAGCGTGGCAAGCCGCCGGCTGCCGCGCGGATTCTGTTCCGCAGCCTGAGAAACCTGATGGCGACCGCGACCACCGATGCTGCGGACATCGAAACCGGAGCGCCCTGAAACTGGAGTCTCAGGCCGCTCGTTGAGCGAAGCTTCCGGCGCAGGAAAAAGAAACAGCGTCATCCGATCAACCCGCACGCGTACCGCCCACGGTGAGCCCATCCACCAGCAGCGTCGGCTGACCGACTCCGACCGGCACGCTCTGGCCGTCCTTGCCACAGACCCCGACGCCGCGATCGAGTGCCAGGTCGTTGCCGATGCCGCGAATCCGCGACATGGTTTCCGGCCCACTTCCGACCAGCGTCGCACCCTTGACGGGCGCGGTGACGCGGCCGTTCTCGATCAGATAGGCCTCACTCGCGGAGAACACGAACTTGCCATTGGTGATGTCGACCTGGCCGCCGCCAAAGTTGACCGCATAGATGCCGCGCTTCACCTCGCGAATCAGGTCCTGCGGATCCGCGTCGCCTGCCAGCATGAAGGTGTTGGTCATGCGCGGCATCGGCAGCGCGGCATAGGATTCGCGGCGGCCGTTGCCGGTCGCCGGCACGTCCATCAGCTGCGCATTCATGCGGTCCTGCAGGTATCCGGTAAGGATTCCGTCCTCGATGAGAACGTTGCGCTGGGTCGGCGTGCCCTCGTCATCGATGGCGAGCGATCCGCGCCGACCGGGCAAGGTGCCGTCGTCCACGACCGTCACGCCACGCGCGGCGACCTGCTGGCCCATGCGACCCGAAAACGCCGACAGGCCCTTGCGGTTGAAGTCGCCCTCGAGGCCGTGTCCGACCGCCTCGTGCAGCAGCACGCCCGGCCAGCCCGGACCCAGCACGACCGGCATCGCGCCGGCCGGCGCGTCGACGGCATCAAGATTGGTCACAGCCTGACGCACGGCATCGCGCGCGAGGTCTTCGCCGAGATTTCCGGCCAGCAGTTCCACATAGTCGTACCTGCCACCCGCACCGGCGCTGCCCTGTTCGCGGCGACCCTCGGAGGCCACGATCACCTGCACGTTGAGCCGCACCAGGGGACGCACGTCGGCTGCGAGCACGCCGTCGCTGGCCGCGACGAGAATCGTGTCGACGCCGCCGGCAAGGCTGACAATCACCTGCGTCACGCGCGGGTCGAGGGCACGCGCGTACGCGTCGATCTCACGCAGGACCTGCACCTTGCGCGCCGCCTCCAGACTCTCGACCGGATCCACGGGCGCGTACAGCGCGTGCCCCGTCCTGAGATTCAGCGCCCGCGAAGTGCCGTCGCCGCCTTCCCGGGCAATCGCGCGCGCGGAATGCGCCGCCTCCAGCAGCGCCGGCAGCACGATCTCGTCGGAATAGGCGAAGCCCGTCTTGTCACCCGCGATGGCGCGGAAACCCACGCCCTGCTCGATCGAATGGCTGCCTTCCTTGACGATCCCGTCCTCAAGCACCCAGCTTTCCTGGCGTGAATGCTGGAAGTAGGCATCCGCACGTTCGATGCCGCGACCCAGCGCACCCGCAAACAGGCGCTCCAGGTCATTCAGTGCGATTCCGCCCGGCGCGAGCAGCTGCGCCTGGGCCGTTGCAAGACTTGAACTCATTCGCCGCTCCACGCACAGGACCTCCCAACATGGCGCCCCTCGCGCACCGATTCAAGCTCCGG
>JBBQNY010000150.1:0-7312 GCA_038330365.1 Lysobacterales bacterium
TCGTCTCCCACGGGGAGAAGGGAAGAGCGCAGGGTCGCCGCCGAGCACTCCCCTCTCCAGTGGGAGAGGGGCGGGGGGTGAGGGTCCAAGGCCCCGCGTCATGGTGGATCGCGCCAGTCATGAGCCAGAACCCCAGTCTCACTGTAAAAAAAGGACGCGCCATATCAATCGCCTATTTCTTGTTTGATGAGAGCGCGCTCGCGCGCGATGGCGCCATGCGAGTCCGTGCATTGGGCTCTGATCCGCCATGACGCCATCGCGCGCTTGCGCGCTCCTACACGAGGCCACACGCGCGAGATCAGCTTGTTCGCTGCGCGTCAGCCCGCCGACGAACACGGAATAGAAGCTCCTGAGTAGCTTATGGATCGAAGCTGTCGATCTCGACCGATGTGAGTGCTCGCCACGCGCCCTTGGCGAGATCTCCAAGCTCAATCGGGCCAATCGCGATACGGATCAGACGCAGCACCGGCGCGTCGATTTCCGCAAGCATGCGCCGGATCTGCCGATTGCGACCGCCGTGCAGGACGAACTCGATCCACGTCGTGCGCCCGCCGCTGCGGATCACGGCGACGTGCGCGGCGCGCAGCAACTCGCCGTCGACTGTGATGCCCTCCCGCAGGCGCTCGATCGCATCGGGTCCCGGCGCGCAGCGGACCTGCACGTGGTAGCGCTTGGCGACCCTGGACGCGGGATCGGTGAGGCGCGCTGCCCATTCCGGATCGTTGCCGAGCAGCAGCAAGCCCTCGCTCGCGCGGTCGAGTCGTCCGACGGGTGCGAGCCACGGCAAAGAGGAACCTTCAAGACACGCATAGACCGTATCGCGTCCGCGCTCATCGCGCGTGCTGACGGTCAGGCCACGCGGCTTGTTGAGCACGATCACAGACCGCGCTGCACTCGCGAGGGCTTGGCCGTCCACCGACACGCGATCGCGAAGATCCAGACCCACGGGGAACCACGGATCGAGAACCACAACGCCATCGAATGCGACGCGCCCTGTTCTTACCCACTCTTCCGCTGTCGAGCGCGAACAGACGCCGACTTTGCTGATGACGCGCGCGATGCCGTGGCGGGTCGCATGGCCACGGGCGAGCGGGCGCGCATCGGATGGGGCAACAGGTGACATGCCGCCATCCTGCCACGAGGCGTTGAATCGCGAATGCACGTGGAGCGCATTCACGTGCAAAGGAGTCATGCGGACGCGCATCGCGGGCACCGGCGACGAATCGCGCCTTCGCGCCTGAAGGCGTTCACATCCAGCAAGAAATATTCGATTGATCTGGCGCGTCGTTTTTTGCAGTGAGACTGGGGTTCCGGTGCGTGATTGGCGCGATCCACCATGACGCGGGGACTCGCATCCTCACCCCCAGCCCCTCTCCGCTGGAGAGGGAAGCGACTGGCGGCGGCCGGATGCTTCTCCTCCCTTTTCCGATTTGCCAGCTGCGATGCCCGATGCGACGCACACGCACACGTGCCAACGCAACCGTGTGCGTGACGCGGGCTGGCAGCGTTCGCCGTCGTGGGCGGAGCCGCTAAACTGCGCGGCGTCGCCGCATTCGCGCGCCGTTGCATCCAATGCATTCAGCGACGCTTCACGGCCATATCACGACTCCAAGGACAATGTGCCCGCATGAATTCCAACACCCTCGACGTCTCCCGCGACGCGGACGCCGCCATGGAGCGCGCGCCGCAGGTAGAGCTGGCCAACCCTGAAGTGACACCCGCACAGGTCGACGTCCAGATTCCTGCGTGGAAGCGCGCAGCACTGGCGCTTGTGCGCTGGTTCGACTCGGGCGCAGGAGTCGGCTCACAGATCCAGGCCGAGGCTGCAAGCGACGAGCGCATCGCCTGGTTCCGGGTACTGCCTTTCGCGGCCATGCATCTCATGTGCCTTGGCGTCATCTGGGTGGGCTTTTCCTGGTTCGCGTTCTGGACGGCCTTTGCGCTGTACGCGCTGCGCATGTTCGCGATCACGGGTTTTTATCACCGCTACTTTTCACACAAGTCGTTCCGCACTTCGCGGCCCGTGCAGTTCCTGTTTGGTCTGCTCGGCGCCAGCTGCGTGCAGCGCGGACCGCTCTGGTGGGCGGCGCACCACCGCAATCACCACCGCCACGCCGATACTGCCCTCGACGTGCACTCACCGCGACTGCGCGGCTTCTTCTGGAGCCACATGGGGTGGTTCCTGACAGATGCGGGTTTCCGGACCGATCATGCATCGATTCCCGACCTCATGAAATTTCCGGAACTGCGCTGGCTGGACCGGCTCGATACGCTGGTTCCGATTGCGCTCGCGACCGGACTGTTCGCTTTGGGCAGCATTCTCGAACGCACCGCACCGGGGCTCGGAACGAGCGGTCCGCAATTGCTCATCTGGGGCTTCTTCATATCCACCATCGTGCTGTTCCACTGCGCGGTCACCATCAATTCGCTGGCACATCTGTTCGGCACACGGCGCTTTGAGACAAAGGACGACAGCCGCAACAACTGGTTCCTGGCGCTGATCACGTTCGGCGAGGGCTGGCACAACAACCACCATTTCTTCCCTGGCTCCGCCCGGCAGGGCTTTCGCTGGTGGGAGTTCGACCTGACGTACTACCTGCTGCGCGCCCTGGCGGCAGTGGGGCTCGTCTGGGACCTGAAGCCGGTGCCCGCGCACGCGCGCGGTCAGCGCTGATCGGCGCTGCGGCATGCGCATCGCCGTCGTCGGCTCGGGTGTCGCCGGGCTTGCCAGCGCGTGGCTGCTGGGACGCGATCACGAGGTGACTCTGTTCGAATCCGAGGATCGTCTCGGCGGGCACACCGACACACACGAGCTGCGGACCGACTCCGGACACTGGCGCGTCGATTCCGGATTCATCGTCTGCAATCGTTCGCACTACCCGCTGCTGTTCCGGATGTTTGACGAGATCGGCGTCGAAACCCAACCGACTGTCATGACGTTCTCGGCGCAGGACGAGGCGCGCGATCGCGAATACAACGCGGGTAGCCTCGCCGGCCTGCTGTTCCAGCCGCGCAACCTCGTGTCACCTTGGTTCTGGCGCATGCTGGCGGACATTGCGCGCTTCTATCGCGAAGCTCCGCGCCTGCTCGATTCGGACGATGCGGGACCTACGCTGGGCGAGTTCCTGGACGCGGGCAACTATTCCGACGAGTTCCGCCACCAGCATCTGGTACCGATGGCGTCGGCGCTCTGGTCGACGCCCGCAACGCGCGTACCGGAGTTTCCTGCGCGCTACCTTGTGCAGTTCATGCAAAACCATTCGATGCTGCAGATCACCGGACGGCCGGCATGGCGCGCGGTGAGTGGCGGCTCCTCGCGCTATATCGACGCGCTCGAACGCCACTGGAACGTCACGGTCAGGATAGGCGACGCCGTACGGTCGATCCGACGCCGCAGCGATGCGACGGCAGGTGCACCCGTCACCGTTGCCAGCGATTCTGGCGAGGCGGAGTTCGATCATGTGGTGCTCGCGTGCCACGCGGATACCGCGCTGGCGCTGCTGGCCGATGCCAGCGCAGCCGAGACCGAAATACTCGGCGCTTTCGAGTTCCAGACCAACGAGACCCTGCTGCATACCGACACGCGCGTGCTGCCGCGCAACCGCCGTCTGTGGGCGGCCTGGAACGCGCACATTCCCGCCAATTCCGCCGCGCCGGCCACCGTGAGCTATTGCATGAACATCCTGCAGTCCCTGCGCGCGCCGGAAACCTTCTGCGTGACGCTCGGGCGCAGCGAAGCGGTTGACCCTGCGCGCGTGCTCGCACGTCGACGCTACGCGCACCCTCTGTTTACGCATGCCAGCGTGGCAGCGCAGCGGCGGCTTCCGGAAATCCAGAACCAGCGCGCCACATCGTATGCAGGCGCCTACTGGGGATGGGGATTCCACGAAGACGGCATGCGCAGTGCGGTGGCAGTCGCGGGCGCACTCGGACGGTCGTGGTGAGCGCAGTGCATACGGCCGAATCTTCACAGGCTCCGGCAGTCGACCGCGGCACGCGGTCAGATCTCTACCCGGCATCCGCGACTTCGAGCGCCCTCTATTCCGGCTGGGTGAGGCATCGACGCTACCGGCCTTTTCCGCATTCCTTCCGCTACAAGGTGTTTCAGGTCTATCTCGATCTTGACCATATCGATGAGGCGTTTGCGGGTCGCTGGCTTTGGTCGGTCAACCGGCGCAACGTCGCCGAGTTCCGCCGCAGCGACTTTTTTGGCGACTCTGCAAAACCGCTGGTGCAGGAAGTGCGCGACGCCGTGAGCCAGGCATGCGGGCGCCCGATGCGCGGACCGGTTCGCCTGCTTACCCATCTGCGCATGCTGGGTCATGTAGCCAACCCGGTCAGCCTGTATTACTGCCACGGCGCCGACGGCACGCTCGAGGCGATCCTGGCTGAGATCACCAACACGCCCTGGGGCGAGCGCCACGCCTACATCCTGGACACAAAGCGCGCCACCCGACGCGGCCGCATCTTTGAATGGGATTTCGACAAGGCGTTTCACGTGTCGCCCTTCCTGCCGGTTCAACGTCGCTATCGCTGGCGGCTGCATGCACCTGACCAGGAACTGCGCGTGCATATGGAAGTGTTCGACGGCGACGCACTCGATTTCGACGCAACCCTCGTATTTGCGCGCAAGGAGCTCGATGGCCGCTCGCTGGCCCGGGCATTGCTTCAGCTTCCCCTGATGACCGCGAAAGTCACCGCAGCGATCTACTGGCAGGCATTGCGCCTCAAATGGAAGGGCGCGCAGTACTTTCCCAAACCCGACTTTCCCAAAACCGAAGCTTCGGCTTCCAGCACGGAATCACGCCCATGAACGCCGAAATCGTGGAACGCACCAGCGCATCCGACATGCCCGTCGGAGGCGATCTCTGGTTCCGCCGGCGCCTGCTCGAGCAGATCGCGCATCTGCGCGACTGCGAGATCGTGTTCCACGACGCTCTCGGCGAAACACGCATTGGCATTCCCGCGGCCGACCCCGCGGCGACGCTGCGTGCGCACGTCAAGGTGCACGACCCGGAGTTCTACCGGATCCTGGCGCTGGGTGGCAGCGTGGGTGCCGGCGAGGCGTTCCGCGACGGACTCTGGACCTGCGACGAACTGGTCGCGCTGGTGCGCATCTTTGTGCGCAACCGCGATCTGCTCGATGACATGGAAACGGGCCTTGCGCGCCTGGGCGGTGCATTGTTGCGGGCCTACCACTCACTGCGCCGCAACACGCGCAGCGGTGCACGGCGCAACATCTCCGAACACTACGATCTCGGCAACGACCTGTTCCGGCTGTTCCTCGACGACAATCTCATGTATTCGAGCGCGGTGTATGCCGATCCCGACGAATCACTTGATGTCGCCTCCACGCGCAAACTCGAGCGCATCTGCGAAAAGCTCGACCTCGAACCCGGTCAGCGCGTGATCGAGATTGGTACCGGATGGGGCGGATTCGCGATGCATGCCGCGCGCCATCACGGCGTGCACGTGGTCACCACCACCATCTCGCAGGAGCAGCGCGACCTCGCGGTGCAGCGCATCGATGCGGCAGGTCTGGCCGACCGGATCGACGTGGTCATGCAGGATTTTCGCGACCTTCGCGGCAGCTACGACCGGCTGGTCTCGATCGAGATGGTCGAAGCCATCGGTCCCAAGCTGCTGGATCGCTACTTCGGACAGCTCTCCGACCTGCTCAAGCCCGACGGACTGGCGCTGGTGCAGGCCATCACCATCGAGGATCATCGCTACCAGCAGGCGCTCGAGAGCGTTGATTTCATCAAGCGCCACATTTTTCCCGGCTGCTTCATTCCGTCGATTTCCGCAATGCTGGCCTCACTTGCGCGCACCAGCAACCTGCGTCTCACGCATCTGGAAGACATCGGCCCGAGCTATGCGCTGACGCTCGCCGAGTGGCGCCGACGCTTCAATGCCGCGCACCCGGAGGTGCTGGCGCTGGGCTATCCCGAGCGCTTTGTGCGGCTCTGGAACTATTACCTCGCCTACTGCGAGGGCGGGTTCCGCGAACGCTCCATCGGAGACGTGCAAATGCTGTTCGCCAAGCCCGGCAATCGCCGCCCGCAATTTCTTCCCGACCTTGGACCCGCCTCATGCATCGCGTGATCAACGCAGTCCTGTTCCAGCTTGCGTGGTTCGGCTTTGTCGCAGGCGCCGCGCGCGACGCGGCGTGGTGGGGGCTCCTGCCCTTCATTCTGCTGGGCGCGCATGCGCTGCGAGAGCCCTCGACCCGTCGCTCCGATCTGCTGCTCGCGGCGCTGGTGATTCCCGTCGGCGTCCTTCTCGACGGCAGCTTCGCGCGTTCCGGCCTGCTGGCCTACGGCGACGCGGTGCCGGCGCTGCTGTCGGCACCGTGGTGGATTCTTGCCATGTGGTTGGGCTTCGCCTGGACATTCAACCATTCGCTGGTCTGGCTGCAGAAGCACGTCGGCGTGGCGGCCCTGCTCGGCGCCGTGGCCGGTCCCTTCAGCTACTACGTCGCCGCACATGCGTGGGGCGCACTCGCATTCACAGGCGATCAGCCGAAAACCCTGGTGCTGCTTGCGGTGGCCTGGAGTGCGGCAACGGCGGGACTCGTGCTGGTGGCGCGCCGCATCAAGCCTGCACCGGCGCCGATTCCGGTCATCGCGTGAACGCTTCCCCGATACTCGTCGTGGCGATCGCCGCAGTGGTGGTGATGACCGCGACGTGGCTGGTGCAGACCCGAACGCACAACGCGGGCTGGGTCGACGTCGTCTGGTCTTCAATGACCGGTCTGGCGGCAGTCTGGTACGGCGCCACCGGCAGCGGCGCCCTGGCGCCGCGCGCGGCAACGGCTCTGCTCGGTGGTCTGTGGGGCCTGCGGCTGGCCGTGCATCTCGGCCGGCGCCTGCAGGGTGAGCCCGAGGACAGTCGCTACGCGTCGATGCGCGAGCGCACGGGCGGCGCGCAGTCGGCTTTCATCGTGATGTACGCGATACAGGCGGCGCTGGTGGTGATCTGCTCACTGCCGTTTTTTGCGAGCGCATCGAATCCCGAGGCCGGAATGAGCCCGTGGATCATCGCGGCGATCCTGGTCTGGCTGATCGCCGTCGGTGGTGAGGCACTGGCCGATGCCGAGCTGTCGCGCTTCCGCGCCGACCCGGCACACAAGGGCATGGTCTGCGACACCGGACTCTGGCGGTTCTCGCGTCATCCGAACTATTTCTTCGAATGGATGCACTGGTTCACCTACGTCCTGCTTGCGGTCGGCTCGCCCATCGCGTGGCTGGCGTGGCTCGGACCGGTATTGATGTACGTGCTGGTCAATCACGTCAGCGGTGTGCCTTTCGCC
>JBBQNY010000151.1:0-7286 GCA_038330365.1 Lysobacterales bacterium
TCATCCATGCGCTTGGTGCAGCCATCCAAGCCAGCATTCCGACCGAAGAATTCCACTTCGAGATTCGATGAGGCGCGTCATGGCGACATTCCGACACGGCTCCGTGGCTTCGATGCAACCAGTCGATGTTGCATTACAAGACCTGACCCCGAGCCTTCTTAGCAGATGCCAGCTGCGATCGGCCTTCAGGTCGGACCAGTCGATCACGATTACGGGTTGCCTGCTGCGCACCAGCCAGTGCGTCATCGCCTTGTAGATGTGCTCGCGCTCCGCATGCAGAAACCTGTTTCGGAGCAAGCGATCCAGTGCCTTCAGAGGGGCGCGAATGCGCTCCGCTCCCGGCCATGCACGCGCGAGGTCCATCAACGTCAGGCGTCGACCGTGAATCATCGCCTCCACCGCGCGCAGCAACACGCGACTACGCAGGGCATGCATCGAACCGAGTGCGTCGCCCAAACACTTTTGCAATACTTCGCTCGCACGCATGGTGTGGTCTCCTCTGGCTTCGTAACCCTTGAGGAATGACCGCATCATGCGTGCACTGTTCCTTCAGTCAGCGCGCAACCTGTTGATTGATCGAGAGGATTTGTGGGGAAACCTCAGTACCTGACCCTTTTTGCTCGCTTTTTCGTCGTTTGATTGGAGATCTCCTATCGCCGACTTAATTACCCCCGTCCCCTTTGATTGCATCGGCGATGAAACCCTCATCGAACACCCTGGACGCCGCTTCACCGTGTCGTCATCGTACGTTACCGTCAGCTATGAAACGCCTAAGCCATGAAACGCCTCAGCGCGTAGGAGATCTCCTATCGTCGCCTTTATTACCCCCGTCCCCTTTGATCGTCCCCTTTGATCCGGCGTCACATGCGCCGGAACCGTGGCTTCACATGGAACGGAATGGTGGCTTCACATGAGCCGGAATATCCATTTGACTGCCCTTTGACTGGTTGTCCCCTTTGACTGGTTCCTGCGGAGTCAATTAGCTAGCAATCTTGTCAACTTAATTTCGACCGAACCCGCGCCGCAGAGGGCATCAGTACCTAGGGTGGTGTCGTCGTTGGAAATCGGCACTTCAGACAGCACTCTGTTTGGATCGTTGTCATCGTAGACAACACGCCACGCTCGCTCCGTCAGCGGCTCGCGACGAATGAAGTTCGGAATCCTCCATTGCTCTCTTTGCCAAGGCACAGTCGAGCCGATGACGGGCCACTTTCCATCCTGCAAATGCAGCGCTCCAAACTGAAATACCGCAACTGCGTCGCTTGGCTGCAATGCAGTTAACTCTTCCGATAGTGCGGGTCCCGCTCGGCGCGGTCCAAAAAAATAGCCGAGCCCGATTTCACCTCCCGGCGAAAGCCGCGCTACGCGACCAACCGCGTAACCTTGGTCACGCAGTGGAACCGCGAACCAGGTTCCTTCTCGATAGCGCGACTCATTCTTCACTCTTATCGCCTCAGGAATTCTTGCGCAGCATCGCGGTAGATCTGCCTCTTCGGATTGAGGGGACTGATCGGGCGAATGAAGTCGAACGGCCCGCGAGAAGCGTTGAATAGTAATTCCTCAAGGCCTCTTTGCTCCGCGTAGACGTTCGTCCGCTGGACGATCTCAAAATCGAAGTCTTTCAAAAATGGATTCAAGGCGTGAGCACGCCTCCTCGCATCGAAATTGCAAGTGCGGCCGCATCGCATCACTTGGCGACTTTCCGCATTCCTTAAGAGGTACACACCGCCTTCGCGCACTTTGTTTGCGGTGGACGGTCCAAGCCGCGCGAATCCGACGACGCTCAGCGTTGCTTCGGCGCCCGCGGCTCCCAAACGCATCTGGTCAGGCACATCGAAGACCGAGAACACCGGAGGCAAGCGCCCTCCCAACGCCAATGCACTAAGACCATTGGCCGCGCGTGCCATGGTGTTGTAGGTACCGAACGCCGCGCCGAGTACGTAATCCGATCCAGACGTTGAGGCAATTCCACTGTCGCCGAGTGCAGCGGTCTCCGGAAACAGCTCCCGCCCAATCTGGTTCATTGTCGAGGCAGCTTTTGATCCAATCGCTCGCGCGGATGACCCAATGGAACTCAGATCGGCTGATGCACCTCGCTGGCTCGATGAGGCTCCCGCGCTGGTCATGCTGTCAGACCCGCTCGAACGCAGCACACCGGTGCTCACCGCACCGCTTAAGCCACCCAGATTGCCTGCGCTTCCGACAGCGACTCTGCCGTTGCTGCCGACGGAATAGCCGACTTCGGTTGTCTGGCCGTTCTGCGTGAAGTCGCATGTACCAGATCCCGCCGTTGTTGCACTCACCTCACCACATGACGCATACCCCGTCGGATCCGTCCCACTCAGCGGATTGTTCATGATGTACGAGTACGGATTCAGCGACTGCGAGTTCTCCGGGAACTGGATGATGGGATCGACGCTCAGGAACCTTCCCAGGTTGTAGTCGTACACCCGCCCGTTCATGTGGATCAGCTCGAGCGAGTTCAGGTGCTCGTGCTGGGTGAATCCGCGATGCGTGTTCTCCACCGCGGCATTGCTCAGTCGCGGCGGCAGCGCATCGTTCCAGTTGCCGAGGCGCGGCTTGCCAAACGCGTCGTAGCCGCGCGTCTCCTTGACACTGCCATCCGCGGCCAGCACCGCGTCGACCGAGCCGAGCCGGTCCTTGAGCAGATAATCCACCGTCCGCTCCGCGCCCGACTGCGTTGTCCGGCGCGTTACCACTGCGTAGTCGCCGATGTAGACCTTTTCGGTACCGTTCGCGAGGTTCCGCTCGAAGCCCTTGCCGATGTAGACGAACTGCCCCTCGCTGCCCCATTGCCGGGCGCGGCTGCCGTCGGCCCCGTAGCGCAGCTGGCTGTTTCCGCCGAGCCGGTTGATCATCACCGGCAGGTCCTGATGATCAAAGCGTGCACCCATGCCGGCGTTGTCGGATACCTGGTTGCCGTTGAGGTCGTAGCAGAACGTGCGCGTTCCACCGTTGTTCTTGAGCTGCACCGACTTTACTGCGTTCGGGCCACCGCCGCAGCTGCCGCCGGTGTAGCTGTAGGCGTTGGCGATGTTCTGGCTGAAGTCCGTCTTCTTGAGGGGATTACCCGCGGGATCGAAGGCGTAGTCCACCGTGCCGGTGGCCTGATTGCTGCGCTGCGCACGAGTCAGACGGTGCAGGTTGTCGTAGGTGTAGGACTCGGAGCTGACGCCACTGGCGCCATTGACCAGCGACTGGCCGCTCAGATTGCCGAAGCCGTCATAAGCGTAGCCAAGGGCCCTGCGCGTCTGCCCGCCTACCGCGTAGCCCATGCTCTCGACCTGCCCACTCGCAGGGTCGAGGGCGTAGACCCCGTTGATGAGGCCGCCGAATACCTCGGCATTCACCTGTCCCCGGGAATCTACCGAGCTCGTCCGGCGATAGACCGTGCCCCGCTCGGGGTCGGTTTCACTCGACGCATGGCCGTACGCATCGTAGCGATACCAGATGCGCTCGCCGTTGGGATAAGTCATCTCCTTTGGACGGCCGTAGTAGCTGTCGTAGGCGAACGCCTGGATGTAATCGTCCGCAATCGTGGAATTGGGACGTGCCTGTCGGGTGCTCAGCGTCGCAGGACGGCCAAGCACGTCGTACGTGTAGGTGTCGCTGCGTTCGAGGACGCTCGATCCCGCGACGTAGCTCACCATGCGGCTGGCTTTGTCGAGCTCGCCGGCGCCGTTGGCGGGATCAAAGAGCCAGCTGTCGCTCACCGCATCAGGCGAGCCGTTGCCGTCGATGTCGACGCTGGAGTTCCGCGTCTTCATGCGGCCCAGCTTGTCGTAGCTGAAGCTGGTACTGACACCGCGCCCGTCGGTCTGCGACAGCAGTTCGCCGAGTGCATTGTAGGTGAAGCTCCATGTGCCCTTGTTGGGATCCATCAGGCCAAGTCGATGGCCCAAGGCGTTGTAGCCTGCGCGCGTGACGCTTCCTGCGGCATCTCGAATGGCCAGAGCATTGCCGGTAGCGTCAAACCAGAACCGGGTTTCGCCACTGTTGGAGTCGATTGTCCGATAGACGCGGCCCAGCGCGTCGGTGTACCGCATCATGGGCGGCAGACAGCCAGGGTTGCATACATCGATGGCGGTCTGGCGGCCCGAATAGCTGAACAGGTAACTCAGCGATGTCAGCACTCCGTTGACGCGCTTGTCCGTCCGCTTCCAGGACGGGCGATCCAACGCGTCCCAGAAGGGCGAATAGGTCCGGTATGTCGTAGCGGCCCCCACGGCATGCGGCTGGGTCTGGGAGAAGACATAACCGTGGTATGTGTATGCCGTTTCGCTCACGACTTCGCTACCGTTGAAGCTGCGCGACTTTTTGCGAATCTCCCGCCCGAGCGAGTCGAAGGTTGTGGTCGTGGTCGGTGATCCATCCGCGACCTCGACCATCTTGAATCGCGAACGACCGAAATAATCGTCCGCGCACGTTCCCCCGATGCAAGCCGCGACGGCGGTACGGATCGCAGGCGCCCGCTGGGGGCCCCCGTTCGACCCGGGAAAGCTCACCGTGGTCACGCGACCAAACGAATCGTAGGCGTACTCGGTGGCAAGTCCCTTGATGTCGACCGTACGACTGGGTTGCCCATCCCGGGCCCGGACAGCGACAGTGCTCTGCTGCGAAAGCGGATTCGTCAGCGTGGTGGGGAAGTATCCGTCCGATGAATACGCCGTCTGGCTGATGCGAAGCGCGTTCGCCCCGTCGCCTGAAGCGGCAATGTCCACACGCGATGGCATTCCGTAGTTCGCGGCAACTGGGGGATAGAAGTAGGTGGTGACCTGCTGCTGATTGGGGATGCCGTTCTGCAGGTACTCGACGTTCAAGGTCCGATCATTGTTCCAGAGGAAGCTGCGGCTGACGCTCTGGGTTGGATTCAAAGTTCCACCCGGCAGTACGTGAGTGGAGGCGAACACCACGGAGTTCGCGACCATCTCGCTGGTCTTGCGGTCAACCCACCAGACCAGTGCGTCGACGACGGGGCTGAACTCGGACGAGGAGTCCACGAACCTGGACTGGATGCTGGCTTCCGGCCCATTCTCCGTCAACGTCTGCTGCTGCCGCTTGAGATTGCCGTACTCATCCCAGCCCGACGCGCTCGAGACGAAGTTGTTCGTTGTCGACGTTGAGAGCAGAAAATCGCCCGTGGTCGGGTCATACAGGTAAGGATCGTAAGTGCGCGTCACCTGCGAATCGAGGAAGGGCATGTAGCTGACACCCATTGCGGGCGACGTCGGACAGGGTGCCCGGTTGGCGAGAGTGCAGCGCCAGTCATTCATCCCCGTCGATATTTTCCACAGCTCTTTGCTGTCGGGTATCGAGTTGGGTGCCTGCACGACCGACGTCGCGCTCGACTCGACCAGCCCGGTCAGGGGGAACTTCTGGTGGAACGTTGTTCGAGACCGGCGCTTGTGGGCGAGATCCTCTTCAACAATTGAGCGGAACCCCTGGAAGCCACGGCCGGCCACGTTGTACATGGCCTCGGAATATCCGTACCGCGTTTCGTTGAAGCCTCCGACGCCATTGCTTTCCTCGATTTTGGCGACGACCGGCATCGACGACGAGAAGTAGAGGTGCTGTGCATCCACGTACCCCGGAACACCGGACTGGCGCGCCGGGATGGAGTAGAGCGGTGTTGACGATGGCGCCCTGCCTGCCTTGCTCGCCAGGGGGAAGTGCTCCCACCGCGTGACGTTTCCGAGACCCTCCGTCGCCTGCACCAGCATCTCAGGCAACTTCGGCGGCAATGCCCCCCGGTCCCCTGCGCCCAGGTTGCGATCCAGCACGAGCGCGCGCCATAGCAGGGGCACCGTTGCACTGATCTGCGCGGGGACGCCGGCCACACACTGTGGCTCCAGTCTTCCACCGCACACCGGAGGAACTGGGCAATTCGAGGCAGAAGTGCAATACGCATGCGGGGTTGCCAGCGCCTCTTCCCCGCGGAACTGGCGGCTGGTGGGGAAAAAAGAAACGCTGTCCGTCAGGCCGTCCCCGAAGAGGTCCTGGCTGTCGCCGCTGGACAGTACAACTCGCTGATTGTCTTCGACCATGGCGAGGGGAGGCGCGCCGAAAGCGGCCATGGCGGGGGCGAACGACCATGGGCGCAGCCGATAGGTACTGGCGTCGAACGCAGATGCCCCGGCGATTTCCGGGGTGATGATCCGGAACGGGTCGGTGATCGACTCCGGCACGCCGTCGCGATCCCGATCGGCGCGAAGTCGCATGTAGTCAAGGTGCTGGAATTGCATCGGCCCCGCATTCGTCGCCGGACGTGAGGAGGTCGGACTCAGGTATACCACCGGTGACTCCGGGCATACGTAGAAATCCTGATAGGGAATCGGCTGCGGCGCTGTCGGCGAGGACGGGACCGGTCCTGGCTGTGTAGCCGGTCTGAAAGAACAGATCACGGTCGCGAATGGCTGTGCGGCATCAGGAATCAAGAGCTCCGCCCGGCCATCGGAGTTGGTGTCGGCTATGCGCAGGAGGTGCGCGAACTTGGCAGAGGGGTAGGCACCGCTGCCTGCGGCGATCCGCTCGAGCCCTCGACTGTTGCCCGTTTCGAATCGTGGACCAAAGGCGAAATCGTTGGTGGCGGCATCCGTGGTTGCCGTCCGGCCGGTACCGAAGCGCATGGACCAGCACAAGGTGCCACCGACCCCTTCCTTGGTGCCGCCGGAGGAGCAGCCCGACGTGTCTGCATACAGCCAGTCCTCCAGTCCGTCGCCGTTGAAGTCCCCCCAGAAGTGCGTGAGATTGGTGGCCTCGATTTCCCGTGTGGTCTTTGTGCCCGCGAGCAGGCTGGAAAAGCTCCGTACGCAGAATGCGGGCAGCTGACTTCCTCCGGACGTGCCGGAGTCGCAGGCGATCGCCCCTCCCGCACCGCCGCGGCGCTGCAGGAAGATCACGGTGTCGATGCTGACCTGAGTTCCGTTGGACAGGGGATCTCTGTCGATCTGCAGATCGAGCATGCCATTGCCGTCGATGTCTGCCACACGTCCCAGTATTTCGCGGGGCCCGGTATTGCCGTTGGGTCCCTGGAGGCAAAGCGGATTGGCCGACGTTGAAGCGTCGGCGCCCGCCAGCAAGGGCGAGAAAGGAAACGGGCCGGGATTGCCACCAGGGGCGGGGACGTACTGGTTGATCCAGATCCTGATCTTCTGGCTGCATGCGGGATCTCCTCCCGCAAGAGCCTCGACGATCAGGAGGTCCGGTCGCCCGTCACCGTCGAAGTCGCCGGCAGACTCCAGGTAGGAAATCGGACCGCTGCTGCT
>JBBQNY010000152.1:0-7275 GCA_038330365.1 Lysobacterales bacterium
GCCTGTACGCGGAACGACTGGGATACGACATGGACCTTTACGCCGATCCGTTTGATCGCATGGGTCAACTGGCGTATGAAATGTGGCGCGCGGTGCGCCTGGTGGTGGATACCGGCATGCACGCGAAGGGATGGAGCCGCCAACGCGCCATCGACTACTTCAAGGACAACGCGCCCAAGACCGAACAGGACATCGTCAACGAGATCGACCGCTATATCGCCACGCCGGGACAGGCACTTGCCTACAAGATCGGCCAGCTCCGGATCAGCGCACTGCGCGAACGGGCGGCGGCGCGACTGGGCGACGACTTCGATCTGCGCGCATTCCACGATGAAGTGCTTGCGAGCGGCGCCGTGCCCCTGTCAGTGCTGGAGGCGCGCATGGATGCGTGGATCATCGCACGTGGCGGCAAGACCGCCACACCGTAACCACCGCACACCGGGCTCATGTAGGAGCGCGCTCGCGCGCGATGGCGTCATGTCTGATGGGAACGCCAGGTACGGTTCTGGATGACGCCATCGCCCGCAAGCGCGCCCCAACAAAGGCGCCGTGGCGTCGCTTTTCGTGCGCGATGCATGGCCCTCATGTAGGAGCGCGCTCGCGCGCGATGGCGTCATGTCTGATTGGAACGCCAGGTACGGTTGCGGATGACGCCATCACGCGCAAGCGCGCCCCAACAAAGGCGTGCGGTGACCGCGTACTGCGCGTGCGCGTGCTCAGCGCTCGAGGATGGCGACTACGCCCATGCCGCCGGCGGTGCAGATCGAGATAAGACCACGACCGGATCCCTTCTGCTCCAGCAGCTTCGCCAGCGTGGCAACGATACGCGCGCCGGTCGCGGCGAACGGATGGCCCATTGCCAGGCTTGAACCGTTGACGTTGAGCTTCGCCGCGTCGATCGCGCCGAGCGGCGCGCCGAGCCCCAGGCGGTCACGGCAGTAATCGGCCGACTCCCAGGCGCGCAGCGTACACAGCACCTGTGCGGCAAAGGCCTCGTGTATCTCGTAGAAGTCAAAATCCTGCAGGGTCAGTCCCGCTTGCGCCAGCATCTCAGGTACCGCGATCGTCGGCGCCATCAGCAAACCTTCGCCACCCACGAAGTCGACCGCCGCCGTGCGCGCGTACGTAATCCACGCTTGCGGATGCAGGCCGTGGGCTGCGGCCCAGTCGTCGCTGGCGAGCAGCACGGAGGCCGCGCCGTCGGTGAGCGGTGTGGAATTTCCGGCGGTCAATGTGCCGTGGCCCGAGTGCCGATCAAAGGCGGGCTTGAGCGCCGCCAGCTTCTCCAGCGAGGTATCGGGGCGCAGGTTGTTGTCGCGCGTAACGCCACGCAGCGGCACCACAAGATCGTCGAAGAAGCCCGCGTACCAGGCCGCCGCCGCCTTCTGATGCGATGCCAGCGCGAGCCGGTCCTGGTCCTCGCGCGAGATTTTCCAGCGCTGCGCCATCTGCTCGCAATGCTCGCCCATGCTCTTGCCGGTCCTCGGCTCCATCACGCCGGGAAGGCTGGGCTTGAGCTCTCCGGGGCGAAAGCCGCGCCATGCTGCGAGCTTCGCGCCGAAGCTGCGGCCGCGATTGGTGTCGAGGATGCGGCGGCGCAGGCGCGAGCCGTACACGATCGGCACATCGCTGGTCGTGTCCGAGCCGCCAGCGATGCCGGCGTCGATCTGGCCAAGCGCGATGCGATTGGCGATGGCGATGGTGGTGTCGAGACTGGTGCCGCAGGCGCGCTGCATCGTGAGGCCGGGCGTGAGTGGCGAGAGGCCGGACGAGAGCGCGACCTCGCGACCGAGGTTCCAGTCCGAACTGTGTTTTATGACCGCACCCAGCGCCACTTCACCGAGCTGGATACCCGAGAGTCCGAAGCGCTCGACCAGTCCGCCCACGGACTGCAGCGACAACTCGTAGTTGCCGAGTCCGACGTATTCGGTATTGCTGCGGCAGAACGGAATGCGGGAGCCGCCGATGACGGCGACGCGGCGGGCGACGGAGGAATTCATGGCGGTGGCGTGCAGGTGGGGTCGGTCCAGTCTAGGGGCTCCGCTACCCCGACGATTCATCCGCTCGCCGCGACGCCGCCTGCCTGCGGGACTCGGGCGCGAAACGCGCGCGGCACCAGCGCGCATTTGCGGACACAAAAAAGCCGGGCATGACCCGGCTCTTCTGTAATGCGCTGCGGAACCTGGGGCGCCGCGGTCCGCCTCAGGCCGGTCGCAATGAACGCATCAAGGATCCTGGCCGAAGTTCGGGCGCCAGCCCTCGCCATCCTCGAAACCATTGCGGCCCATAAGCTCAAGGTAGGCATCCGGGCAATAGCCGAGATCGACCAGCCCATTGACGTAGTCGGGAATCGGCAACGTGGCATTCGGCGTACCCGGCTCCGGCGGCGGCACGGAGGTGGTATCCGACGCATAGCACGTAAACACCTGGGAGCTCAGGCTCGGACAGACGAAGCTGACGGTGCCGTCGTGCGCGTTGTAGTTGAAGTCCTGCACGCTGCTGCAGGCGAGCGTGGCGCCGTCACGTACCAGCGAGCGGGTCGAGCCGATCCCGGCGACCGTGTTCGAAGCACACGCAACGGTGATGCGCTGGTTCATGACGCTGTAGGCGACACTGCCGGCCGGCGTGCAGGCAAACTGGGCCACGCCGCACTGGAAACGCACTTTGCGATCGGCAATGCTGTAGCTCACGTTGCTGGCGGTGTTGCAGACTGCAGGGACGGGCTGCCAGCCGAGCGTGCCGACCACCGAAATGGCCTGCGACGGGGCGGCGGCAAGGCCGAGACCGAGTATTACGAGAACCCCGGCCAGCAAACGAGTAAGGCTGTTCATCGGATTGCACTCCAGCAAAACGGCATAGATGCGGGAAGTATAGGGAGTTTCCCGGCTTCCTGTCCAAAAGCTGAACCGTTGGTTGTGCGCCGTATCACTGAAACGGCGGCGTGCCGGAAATCAGTCCGACGGCCGGGCCAGCTGCTCGAACAGGCGGTAGCGCGAGTCGCTCATGCCCATGGCCCGGTAGGTTTCCTGTGCGCCCGCGTTGTCGCTGTCGACATAAAGCCGGAGGCCCACGACCTGCCGCTCGCGACGCGCCTGCTGCAGCGCGTGCGCGTGCAGCGCACCGTAGACGCCTTGCCGACGCTGCCCAGCCGCGACGAATACGCTCTGGATCCACCACCACCAGCCGCAGCGCCAGTCGCTCCACTCTGGCGTCAACATCAGGCAGCCAGCTGCAACTTCCCCGTGCTCCGCTATGAAATACCGTGCCCGCGCCGGGTCGGCAAGCGCCTCGGCGACACCGGCGCGCAACTGCCCTGGATCGAGGGTCAGCGCCTCGGTCTCGAGCGCCATCGCCGCATTGAAGCGGCACAGCAGATCAAGATCCGCCGCCGTCGCGAGCCGTATGCGGGTTGCCATCGCCTTCATTCGCGCTTGCGTCTCGACGTGCCCAGCTTGCGCGTCAGGGTATTGCGACCGAGCCCGAGGCGTTGCGCTGCCTTCTGCCGATGACCGCCGGTCACTTCCAGAGCGGCGTCGAGCAGTGTCTGGTCGAACAGCACGCGCGCGTCGGCGTACAGGGGCGGATGGCCTGCGCGCAGCGCGTCCGTCGCCCAGCGGCGCAGATGCAGAGGCCAGTTGTCGGACTCGGCAGCTCCGGAAGGGACAGCATTGTCCTGAGTCGGGCGGGGCTCCACCGAAGGCAGCCATCTCGGCAGGTCGCCGGGCAGCACTTCGTCGCCCGGCGCCAGCACCGCCAGCCGGCGGCACAGGTTTTCCAGCTCACGCACGTTGCCGGGCCAGTCGTGCCTTGCCAGCGCGGCCTCCGCCGCGGGGGAGAATCGCTTGCAGGCAACTTTGAGTTCGCGCGCGGCGTGGGCGAGAAACTCGCGCGCCAGCAGCGCGACGTCCTCGCGCCGCTCCCTGAGCGGCGGCACGGTCAGTCGCACCACGTCCAGACGATGCAGCAGATCCGCACGAAACGCGCCCTCACGCACGCGCGTCTCCAGATCCTGATGCGTGGCGGCGACGATACGCACGTCGGCGCGCAGCAGCTCGCGCCCACCGACGCGGTAGTACTCCCCGCCCGCCAGCACCCGCAACAGCCGGGTCTGCATGCTGGCCGGCATGTCGCCGATTTCATCGAGGAACAGCGTGCCGCCCGCAGCCTGCTCGAAGCGACCGGCACTGCGCCTGGCGGCGCCGGTGAAGGCGCCGGCCTCGTGCCCGAACAGTTCCGACTCAAGCAGCTCGGCGGGAATGGCCGCCGTGTTGAGCGCCAGGAAAGGACCCTGGCTGCGGGCGGAATGCCGATGCAGGGCGCGGGCGACCAGTTCCTTGCCGGTGCCGGTCTCGCCCACGATCAGCACGTCGAGCGCAGTCGGCGCGATGCGGCCAAGAACGCGGAAAAGCTCACGCATGGCAGGCGACTCTCCGATCAATTCCGGAGAGGGACGTCCGCCGGCGGGTGGCGCTGCGGTGCTCGATGGTGGGGACGCAGCCCGTACCGCCGTTGCACGCTGTGCAATGCCGACCGCATCATCGAGATCAAACGGCTTGGAAAGGAATTCGAATGCGCCGCCGCGGAATGCGCCCACGGTGGCCTGCAGATCGGTGTAGGCCGACATGAGCACGACCGGCAACGAAGGCAACTGGCGCCGCAACTCTTCCAGCACCGCCATGCCGTCACGCCCCGGCATGCGCATGTCGGTGAACAGCAGCGCCGGCGGCCGCGCGACATCGAATGCCTCGAGCGCGGCATCGCCATGATCGAACTCGCGCACCTCGAAGTCCGCGTCGCGCAGCGCGCTCGCCAGCACAAAGCGCACCGAGGCATCGTCGTCCACCACCCAGATCTCAGACATGGGTCGCGGTCTCCTCGCCGCCGGAATCGTGTCCATCCGCTGGCCCGGGTACGGCCGGAGACACCGGCAGCGACAGCGGCAGCATCAGCGTGAATACCGTGTGTCCCGGTCGCGAGCGGAAGGTCAGCGTGCCACCGTGTTCGCGCGCGATCTCCTGCGCCAGGGTGAG
The DNA here is from genome assembly GCA_038330365.1 of Lysobacterales bacterium. GTDB lineage: Bacteria > Pseudomonadota > Gammaproteobacteria > Xanthomonadales > Ahniellaceae > JBBQNY01. Next base: position 5,031 of record JBBQNY010000152.1, read on the forward strand.
TCCGATGCCCGTGCCGTCGCTCCGGCCCGAGACCAGCGGCAGGAAGAGTCGCTCCTGCAGCGCCTCCGGCACCCCGCGACCGTTGTCGATCACGTCGAGCCGTATGGCGTGGCGACCGGGAGCGCCGCCGAGGCGTGCGCCGCGCTCCAGGCGCGTGCGCAACCCGATCTCGCCGGCGCCGGCCTCGAGCGCATTGCGGGCCAGATTGAGTACTGCCTGTATGAGGCGATCAGGGTCACCCGACAGCGCCGGCAGGCTGGGGTCGTAGTCGCGCAGGATGCGCACCGCCCAGCCGGCTTCGTTTTCCAGCAGGAAGCGTACCCGCTCGATCACTTCGTGCAGGTTGACCGCGACCGCCGGCTGCGCCGGGCGCGGTTCCAGCAGTCGTTCGACCAGAGCCTGCAGGCGATCGGTTTCCGCGCGTATGACTTCCAGGTAGCGGCGCGCGTCGACGTCTTCGATGCGGCGCTCAAGCAGTTGCGCCGCGCCGCGCAGACCGGCGAGCGGATTGCGGACTTCGTGGGCGAGCCCGCGCAAGGACGCGTGCAGCGCCGCCGGCAGGATCTCGGCCGGATCGACACCCGGAAATTCGCCCAGCGGGTGCGCCTCCACCAGTACCAGGCCGGGATGGGGCGCTGCGAGCGGACTCATGCAGATGTCCGCGAAGTGCTCGGCCCCCTCGACCTGCACGATGCGGAATCGCGTCAGCAGGATGCGGCGCGCGTCCTGCCGCGCGCATTGCGCAGCCTCGGCCAACCCGACAGCGCAGGCCGGCGCGAGCCAGGACGTCCAGGTCTGCCCGAGCAGACGCCGCGCACTCTGTCCGAGCGCATGCACGGCGGCGGTATTGACGAATGCAAGCCGGTCTTCCTGGTCCAGCAACCAGACCGGGGTCGCCAGCGATTCGAGCCATTCGACATCGCCGATCCCGACGGCATGGGACACGTTCGGAGAACTCAGAGCGGCAGCGGGCGGAGACATTGCACCATGTTATGGCAAGCGCGCGGACTTTAGCCCCGTTCTCTGACTGATCTGGTGCAAATGCGGGAAGCGCCGCATGCGCGGCGCTTCCCCTGCAGTCAGAGGCTTCCTAGCGACGAGCAGCTCGCGACTTCTTGACGACCGCGCGCTTGCCGCTCGCCGCCTTGCTGGCAGGCTTGCGGGCCACGCTCGCAGTCTTGCGCGCGGACGCCTTCTTTGCAGGCTTGCGTGTGGCAGGGCGCGTCGCGGCCCGGGTCGTTGTCTTGCGCGCGGTCTTGCGTGCGGCCGGTTTCGCTGCCGCCTTGCGGACCGACCTGCGCGCCGTCTTCTTTGCAGGTTTGCGCGCGGCCGACTTGCCCGCGGCGTTCTTGCGCGCGGATGTGGCCTTCTTCGCGGTCGCCTTCTTCACCGTTGCCGCGCGGCGCAGCGCGCGCTTGGGAGTACCGCGCATGCGGCGCACCGTTGCATCCACCGTGACCTGGTTGCGATTGCGCCCACGCAACACCATGGTTGCGTTCTCACCCATGTCGCCGGGCTCACCGGTGACTGCCGAGAGCGCGAACGAGAGCGCCTTGCCCACCAGCGAGCCGGGTCCGTCCCAGTACTCCGCGCTTCGCACCTCGACGCGCACCAGCGTGATGTCCGGATCATCCTTGCCCTTGGGGAAAAACACCGAGTGCGCCGGTGACCACATGCGATCGATGCGCGCCTTGTCGCGGCGGATCACGGCGCGCCCGCTGACCGACACATAGGTATTTTTCGAGCTCGAACCGTAGGCGACGTTGACGTCGGGGTTGGCTTTCATCTCGGCGACTTTCTCGCTGCGGCGCGAGGTCATGAACCAGATGTCGCCATCGAACTCCGTGGCCTGGGTCTGCAGTGGTCGACTCAGCAGATGACCGTGCGCGGAGCGCGTGGTGAGCATCGCGACTTCGACGTCTTCGATCAGTTCGCGCAGGTGCGCGATGCATTCGGTCCGGCTGGGTGCTGCGTCCATCTTGGGCTCCTCACGTTGAGTGGATGTCCCGGCAGCGCGGCAGCAGTGCATGCGAACGCATTGCGGGGTCACAGACTTGCGAAGCGCGTGCGAAGCAATCGTGTACGCGCGTGCGAAAATCGCGCCCGCGTTCATCCGGCAGCCATGCAGCCGACTGCGCCTGTAGGAGCGCGCTGGCGCGCGATGGCGTCATGCTGGAACGGAGCGCGCGGCACGCCCTTCCATGACGCCATCGCGCGCGAGCGCGCTCCTACAAGAGCTTCATGC
>JBBQNY010000153.1:0-7250 GCA_038330365.1 Lysobacterales bacterium
CGGGCGACGAGTTCGAACTCCTGCGCAAGCCCTATCGGCGCGAGGAACTGGGTGCGGCAGTCCGGCGCGCACTCGATGCTGCGGTCCACCACCATTAGTTCAATGTGTCCGGGAAGGAATCCGGACGAATGCGCCCAACTCCTGCTCATCCACGATCCGAACATCGCGCCGCTTCACATCCAGCAGGCCTCGTGCGACGAGGTGTGAGAGTGCCCGCGTCACTGTCTCCAATTGCAACCCCAGGAAGCTGCCCATCTCCGCGCGGCTCATGCGCAGCAGGAAATGCGTGGCGCTGAAACCCTGGGCCTGCAGTCTTGCGCCCAGCTCGAGCAACAGTGCAGCAACGCGCTGTTCCGCGCTCAGGGTGCCGACAGAAAGCATCCAAGTCTGCTCGACGCGGATTTCCAGGGAAAGTGCGGCGGCAAAGTCCCGCTGGAGTGCTGGAGTACGCGCGCAGGCAGCAAGCAATTCGTCGTAGTCCACTTCCCACACCTCCACGTCCTCCAGCGCGACCGCGTCGCAGGAATGCTCCGCCATCCCGAGCGACTCCAGCCCGAGCATCGCCCCGCGCATGTGGAATCCCGTGACCTTTTCGCGCCCGTCCGAGGAGGAGATGGTCGATTTGACGAAGCCGGCCCGCAGGAAATGCACCGAGCGAAATGGTTGCCCCGCTCGATAGACGTGGGATCCCGCGCGGACACGGCGCGGGGACACCTTCACCTGTTGCAGCATCTGCTCCGCATTGATGCCGCAGCGCAAGCCTTGGTGCGGGGAGTACTGCATCCGCTGCAGAAGGACGTCTGGCGAGGGGGCAGTGGCGTGCATGGGCGTTCCCGGGAGTGATCTGCAGTGACCGCCAGCCTACGCGCGCGGGACCGCGTGCCGGCGACGAAGAAGCAACCGTGTGTAACGGTCTGTAACGGCGACCGCGTCTGCGTGCGGGTTGACCCCGATCAAGATTCCCGCTCGTCGCACGGGGGACTATCCGGCCCTGGTCGGAATTCCCTGCCGTGAGTCCCAAACAGTGCAAGACATCCTCGTCCCCGGTTTTGATTCGCCCGCCAAGGTGGCGCTCGACTACGCGGCCGAGTTGGCGAAGCGCTTCGGCGCAGGCATCACCGGCATGTACATCTACGAACCGATTGGCAACGTGGTTGCGGGAACATCACCCGCGGTCGCCAGCGTGGTCACTGCGTGCGCGCGTGAACGCCTGGCACGATCGCGCGAAGCGGCCGGGGTCTTCGAGCGCTGGGGTACTGGAACGGGCGTCGCGCGCTCCAACTGGTTGTGCGCGCTGGGTCCCATTCCGGAAACCATGGCGTTTGCCGGCAACTGGCACGACCTGATGATCATGGAGCGCAATGACTCCGATCTGTGGGGCACGGTCAACTCGGTCGGTCGATTGATCCTGAGTGCGGAGCTGCCGGTCATCGTGCTGCCGCATCGTTATTCGCAAGCCGCGCGTTTCGACACGATCACCGTTGCCTGGAATGGTTCGCCTGAATCCACACGGGCTTTGCACGGTGCCCTGCCCCTGTTGAAGCTCGCCGGTCGCGTTGTCGTGCTGCGGGGAGAGCGCCGGGTGCCGTTCTGCTCCATCACACAGCCGCCCCTCTTCGATCCGGTGTCGTACCTCGAGCAGCATGGTGTGCAGCCACAGCTCAGGCTGCTGACCGGCGCTGAAGAGGACATCGGCACCGAGATTCTCGACCATGCGCGCATGCTCCAGTCAGACCTCATGGTCATGGGTGGCTACGGACGCAATCGCTTCAGCGAATGGGTGCTCGGGGGAGCCACCCGCCATGCGCTGCGCGACTCGCCGATTCCCGTGCTGTTTCGGCACTAGCCCAATGCATGGCCATGCGCACCTTCTCCGCACTGGCCCCGTGCAATGGTTCCGCGCGGCAGATGCGACCTGCATTCGTGCAGTGGTTGATGCTACAGGTTGGAGTTGTTTCGCTGACGATCCGCATGGTTAGAGCGTCGGAACGTGCCTGGCTGAAGGAGAAGATCCGCGCGCTCGAACGCGAAGCGGGGCGCTCGGCTGACACTCACCTGCTCAGTCTCGATCTTCCCGGATTTCCGGGCGTCTCCTTTTGCTTCAAGGACGAGTCCGCACACCCGTCCGGCAGTCTCAAGCATCGGCTGGCGCGATCGCTGTACCTCTACGCACTCTGCAATGGCCGGCTCGTGCAGGGACAGGCCGCGGTCGACGCTTCTTCGGGAAGCACCGCGATCTCCGAAGCGTGGTTCGCGCGACTGCTCGGTATCCGGTTTACGGCGGTGATGCCGGCCGCCACCGCGCCTCGAAAGATCGCCGATGTAGAGGCGCTGGGCGGCCGTTGCGAACTCGTTGAGGATGGCGAATTGGTCCACAGCCGCGCCGCGGCCCATGCGGAGAGTGGCTCCTGCTACCTCGATCAGTTCGGGCTCGCCGAGCGAGCGACGGATTGGCGCGGCAACAACAATATCGCCGAGTCGATGCTGGGTCAGCTCGCCCGCGAGCCCGTTTCCGAACCCACCTGGATCGTGTGCGGCGCCGGCACCGGCGGCACCTCGGCCACTATCGGGCGCTATCTGCGATACCGCGGTCTGGCGACGCGGCTCTGCGTCGCCGAGCCACGCGGAGGCGCGTTCGCCACTGGCTGGACATCCGGGTCGCGTGACGCGCTCGCCACGCAGAGCACTGTGATCGAGGGTATCGGGCGACGCCACGTCGAGCCGGGTTTCATCTTCGAGGTTGTCGACGAAGTGATCGAGGTCGACGACGGCGCGTCGATCGCAGCGTCATGGCTGCTGGAAGAACTTTTTGGCCGCCGGTTCGGTGGCTCGTCGGGCGCAAACCTGACGGCATGCCTGCAACTCGCGGCTCGCATGAAGCGGGATGGAGAGCAAGGCAGCATCGTCACCTTGCTGTGCGACCGCGGCGAGCGCTATGACGAGACCCTGTTCAATGCCGACTGGGTGCGCGCGCATGGACCGGATCCGTCCGCATGGCATGCGACGTTGCGGACTGCCGTCCGCAACGGTGTTTGGGAACTCAGCTGAGGCGGCCGCTCCAGTTGACCTGGATCAATGCCGGGCGGATTGCGCCCCCGTAGCCTGCGTCGCATTCCGACAGACGATTTCCCGTCAGTCACCGCATCCATTTGCCATCCAGGTCTCCATCCATGTCCCCCATGCGTTGCTCGCTCGCCCTCTCGCTGCTGTTCGCAGGTTCAACCGTGTATGCAGCCCCCAACTGCGTCGTCAAGCTCACTGGCAACGACATGATGCAGTTCGACCTCAAATCGGTCACGGTCTCCGCGTCCTGTCCGCGCATCACCCTCGAGCTCGCCCACGTCGGCAAGTTGCCGGTCGCTGCGATGGGGCACAACGTGGTGATCAGCGCCACGAAAGACGTGGCAGATCTCGCCAACGCGGCCCTCAAGGCAGGCGCGGCCGGCGGCTATGTCCCGAAGCCGGACCCACGCGTCCTCGCGGCCACCCCCATGGTCGGTGGCGGGAGCACCTCGCGCGGCGGATTCGCCGGGAAGTCCCTGGCCGCCGGTGGTGACTACACTTTTTTCTGTTCCTTTCCCGGGCACTCGGCCCTGATGAAGGGCGTGCTCGTCGTCACCAAATAGGACGTTGGCCAAGCCGCAGATAGAGCGGTCTACGGGACAGGCGTTGATTGGCGGCGAAATGCAGATCGAAGGCGACACATGACAGACAATCCCCTCACCGGCGAACTTTCCAATAGCAAGGTGGCTGCCGTCTTTGTCGACGAAGGTGTCGCCCGTCATGAAGCGGCGCGCCTGCGCGGTGCGCTTGGCTTGCCGGAAGCGCGCGTGGTGGTCGTCACGCCGCGGGATCACCGGCCCGGGCGAAAGCTCGAGCCCGAGAGTGACGGCATGCTGCGGACGATCGTGCGCGCGCACGTGCGACTGAGCATTGCGGGCGCCGTGCTCGGCGGGCTGTTGTTCGGGGTGCTGTGGGCGATGCAGGTGCCGATGGTCGTCCAGTCCACCCTGTTCGCGGCACCGGTGCTGGTGGTGTTTGGCGCGGTGACCGGCCTCATGTTCGGCGGCCTCGTATCGCTCCGCCCCGACCACGACCCCTATATCAACAAGGTCTACGACGCGCTGGGCGAGGGCCGGTGCGCCGTCGTGGTCCATGCGTTGACGCGCGAAGAACGGACGCGCGCCGAAGAGTTTCTCAAGGTCGTCAGCGGAGACGTCATCTCAACCCTCTAGCGGATCTGGAAGTGCCGTCGAACCCACGCGCCTTTCACCGAACGTTTCGACCACCGACGCTCCATCGCCACACCATCTCGAGGTGTTCATGAGTACAAGCCATTCAACGATGGATGCAGCGAACGCGTCGCCGATTCCAGTCCAGCGCGTGCCCGCGGTGGATTCGAAGGGCTTCTACAACGACAAGGTCGTGCGCCAGTTCGCCGTCATGACCATCGTGTGGGGGGTCGTTGGAATGCTGGTCGGCGTGCTGATCGCGGCCCAGCTCTACTGGCCATCGCTCAACTTCGATACGGCGTGGCTGAGCTACGGGCGACTGCGGCCACTGCACACCAATGCAGTGATCTTTGCCTTCGGGGGCTGTGCGCTCTTTGCGACCAGCCTGCATGTGGTGCAGCGCACGTGCCACGTCCGCCTGATCTCTGATGGACTTGCCGCGTTCGTCTTCTGGGGTTGGCAGGCCATCATTGTGCTCGCTGCCATCACGTTGCCCTTGGGATTCACGCAGGGCAAGGAATACGCGGAACTCGAATGGCCGATCGACATTCTGATCACCATCGTGTGGTTGGCCTACGCCGCGCTTTTCTTCGGCACGATCGCCAGGCGCAAGGTCAAGCACATCTACGTCGCCAACTGGTTCTACGGCGCCTACATCGTCGCCATCGCGATCCTGCACGTCGTCAATAACCTTGCGATTCCCGTGGGACTCGGCAAGTCGTATTCGATCTACAGCGGCGCGGTCGATGCCATGGTGCAGTGGTGGTACGGGCACAACGCGGTCGGCTTCCTGCTGACCGCGGGCTTCCTCGGAATGATGTACTACTTCGTGCCCAAGCAGGCCGGTCGCCCGGTGTATTCCTATCGACTGTCCATCGTGCACTTCTGGGCACTGATCGCGGTTTACATGTGGGCCGGTCCGCATCACCTGCACTACACCGCGCTGCCCGACTGGGCGCAGTCCGTCGGGATGGTCTTCTCGCTGATCCTGCTGGCTCCAAGCTGGGGCGGCGCCATGAACGGCGTGCTGACGCTGTCGGGTGTGTGGCACAAGCTGCGCACCGACCCGATCATGAAGTTCCTCATCGTGGCGATCTCGTTCTACATGATCGCCACGTTCGAGGGACCGATGATGTCGATCAAGACCGTCAACTCCCTGAGCCATTACACGGACTGGACCGTGGGGCACGTCCATGCCGGCGCGCTGGGCTGGGTGGCGATGATATCGGTCGGCTCCATCTACGCATTGCTGCCGCGCCTGCTCGGGCTCGAGTCGATGTACTCCACGAAGTGGATCGACACGCACTTCTGGGTGCACACGCTGGGCGTCGTGTTCTACATCGCGTCCATGTGGATCGCCGGGGTCATGCAGGGCCTCATGTGGCGCGCCACCAACAACGACGGCACTTTGACTTACAGCTTCGTCGAAGCGCTCAACGCAACCTATCCCTATTACCTGGTCCGCCTCGGGGGCGGCGTGCTCGTGCTGGCGGGAATGCTGCTGATGGCGTTCAACACCTGGAAGACATTCCAGTTGGTACGGGAGCCGGCGCCGCAGCCGCTTCTGCCGCCCGACCTCTCCCATGCGACTCCCTGACAGGTCTCCCAGATGAGCAAATCGCACGAAAAAATTGAAAAGAACGTGGCCATTCTCGCCGGGTTGATCGCGGTCGCCGTGTCCTTTGGCGGGCTGGCCGAGATCGTTCCGCTCATGTACCAGGCCGAGACCATCACGCCGCTGCCAGGGGTCAAGCCCTATCCCGCGCTGGAGCTCGCAGGGCGCGACGTCTACGTGCGCGAAGGCTGTTACAACTGCCACTCGCAGATGGTGCGGACGTTGCGTTTCGAGACCGAGCGCTACGGCCACTATTCCCTCGCAGGCGAGTCGGTCTACGACCGGCCGTTCCAGTGGGGCAGCAAACGCACGGGCCCGGACCTTGCGCGGGTCGGCGGACGCTACTCGGACGACTGGCATCGCGTGCACCTCAACAATCCGCGCGACGTCGTCCCAGAATCGAACATGCCCAATTACCCCTGGCTCGGCAAGACGCTGGTCGATATCGAAGCGACACGCGCGCGCATGAAAGCCTTGCAACGACTCGGCGATCCCTACACCGACGAGGATCTTGCTGGTGTAACCGATGCGCTCGTCACGAAGAACGAGCTCGATGCAGTCGTGGCGTATCTGCAGGGGCTAGGCAAACACGCCCCCGAGGGAGGTTGACCATGGTTTCCGGAATCGTGACCACCGCTTTGCTGGTGCTCTTCGTCGGTGCCTGGATCTGGGCATGGCGGCCCGAACGCCAGGCCGAATTCGACGCCGCGGCGCTATTGCCCCTGGCTGATGGCGAGGAGCGCGCCCCATGAGCGACGGGTGGTCCTGGTATGTCGTCGCATTGGTCGTTTCCAATATTGCCGGATGCGCCTGGCTGCTGTGGTGGACCGCGCGCCGGCACCCGGGCGACCCGGCGCCGACCGAGACCACGCATGTGTGGGACGGCGACATCACCGAATACAACAAGCCACTGCCACGCTGGTGGATCAATCTTTTCTACATCACGATCGTTTTCAGCATCGGCTATCTGTTCTGGTTTGGTGGATGGGGCGCATTCGATGGCTACTCCGGGTGGACTTCGCGATCGGAACACGCACGCGACAAGGCCGCAGGCGATGCGCGGCTCGAGCAAACCTTCGCGGCATACCGCAACCAGCCTGTCGATTCGCTGGCACGCGACGCGGCGGCGGTGGCGCTCGGGCGGTCCATCTTCGCGAACACCTGCGCCACCTGCCACGGCTCGTCGGCGCAAGGCGCGATCGGCTTTCCCAATCTCCGCGATGGCGTCTGGCAGTGGGGTAGCACTCCCGAACGCGTGCTGGAAACCGTGCTGGACGGACGCCAGGGCGTCATGCCCGAATGGGGCTCCGCGTTGAAGGGAATAGGCGGTCCTGAAGCGGTGCAGGACGTGATGGCCTACATCCGTGCCTTCCCGGATCCATCGACGCGGGAAGACAACGAGG
>JBBQNY010000154.1:0-7205 GCA_038330365.1 Lysobacterales bacterium
TGAAAGTCCGTCTGGGCGCGGCCGGTTCATGTACAGCCGGACATAAGCCCTATGTGGATGAGAGCTCAACGGCGCATCGGACTCAACGCCGAGATCAACGAAAATCGACGCGGGCTCGCCATCGACCCGCAGTGCGTAGAAGTCCCAATTGTCGGTCATCGGAGGCCCAACGAATCGTTAGGAAAACGGGCGTTGATCTTGCTCGCACGAGGCGGAGCGGACAAAGGCGTTTGCGATGTCGCGCTACGAGCACGAGGGCAGCAGCCCGCTGGTGTTGCTGGTATACATCGGGTCACTGCTGGTCCCGAATTCGTTGGCGCACGCTGTCAATCCGCAGGTCGATCAGAAGCGTCAGGTGATGAAAGCACGAGTCAGATTGTACTTTCAAGTAACCCTTATGGGTCGACAGCGGGCGGTCACTGTCTGGGACGCGGTTGGGCGTGACGCGGGCTCCCTGATCAGTGTCGATCAGGATCCGAGCTTGCCATCGCCGTTGATCTGGACGGCGCTGGACCCGGATCACGGGGCCGCCGCCAGTCGACCGTCATTACGGCGAGTCAGCGACGAAGTCGGTCCCGTGTGAGAAAAGTTTGGAGCCGGCTCGCCTGCGTGATTCTGCGGCGGTTCTTCACTGTGCTCCTGTTCGCGTGCGCGACGGCGCGGTGCCTCCATCTTGTGCTCATCCCGCGGCGCGTGGCCACGCCGCGGGGAACGAGCACACTGAATTCCGTCAGTGCGGTTCGGGCGAATGCTCCTTGTGCGCGCCCTCGGCATTCCCGTGCGTGGAATGTGCGGCAGCCGGTTCCACCATCGGAATGCGTTCGCTTTCGGGAACCTGCTGATCCCAGATGCGATTGGGCTTCCAGGGCAGCACGGGTGACGCGAGTCCGTGCTTGCCTTCCACGCGATCCTCGACCGTCCAGGGTTTGCCATCAGCGCCGATATAGAGGCGCTTCATCTCCTCGAGATTGAAGGGCCGGGAACCGATGCGGCCCATGACGGCGATCTGGTGACCGGTCTCGTCGACGGCTCGATCACGCTCGATCGGTCGCGACAGCGCCAGCGCCGTCTTGCCCGTTGGATAGGAGGCGACGAGCTCGGGTTCCGGATCCGGAGAGAATCCGTAGAAGCGCGACTGCGAGGCGGGGGACATGAGCTGCACCACGCGCAATCCATTGCGGCCGTCTGCCACGTACATGAAGGGCGACGCGTTGGTCGTGGCGATTGTCACGTCGCGCGCATCGTTGATGGCGCCACCGGCATTGAACATGCGATAGAGCCTTGGCTGCTCAGGCTTGGTGACATCGACGATGGCGATTCCTTCCGCGCCGGCAGCCACGTAGGCGTAGGTGCGTGCCACCTGCAGCTTGTATGCCTGCTTGAGCGGGATACGCGCGCCTGGCACGATGCGGGGTCGGTCGGTATCCGTGATGTCGACAATTTCCAGCCCGTTGCGGGTGGTGGCGAACAGGTAGCGGAACTGCACCTGCACGGCGCGCGGGTCCTCGAGCGGAATGGTTGTCACCACGCGCGGCTTCATGGGGGCGTCCATGTCGAGCACCACGACGCCACGCGGAGTCGAGGCGTAGAAGCGCGTGCCGGCGATCGCGAGATGGCGAACCCCGTTGAGCACTCCACCCGGATTCCAGGTCAGCGCGCGCGTCAGCTTGTTGTTGCGTGGCTCCAGGTCGTGCAGGGTGTCGATGTTGGTTGCGATCAGGCCTTCCTCGGCATCGACGATGAACAAATAGTCGTAGATGGGATGCATCGGCGTCTCGAGATTCACTTTCTGCATGAACTCGGAGCGGCTGCGGGAAGGATGCACGGGCTGCGTCGTCGCCAGCGTCGCACAGGTGGCATTGCGCGACTTGATGCGGGTGTTCTGGCCCAGCGGTCCGAAAGGCGAGGTGATGATGCGCTGCGAGATTCCCTTGTTGGCAATGCTGGCAACGTCATACACCTGGGTTCCGCGCTTGCCTTCGGCGACAAACAGATACTCGCCGCGGAGCTGGATGCAGTTGGCAACGCCGGCGCGATGGTCATATGCCTGTGCGAGCTCACCACCTGCCGCCTTGTGCTTCGCGAAGCGGTCCGGATAGGCATAACGCTGCAGGTAGGAGCCGATGACGGCTTGCGGCTCGTCCCATTCAGTGACGGTCACTGCGGTGATCTCGCCTTCGCCGCCGACCCAGGCGTTGAACCCCAGGAAGTCGGCAAATCGCGTTCCCTGCAGCAGCAGCTGAGCCATGATCGCGTTGTTGTCACCGGTCGCGGACAGGTGGCAATCACTGCACTGCTTGGTTTCAGTGCGGCGCTCGGTATGCGGGTAATGCGGTGCGAAGGCCTGCGAGCTGTAGCCCGACGCAGATATCGGCGGCTGCTGAATGTAGATGCGTTCGCGATTGGCGTTGGTCGAGGAGAGGACCAGGGCTGAAGAAGAACGCACCGGTGCGATCTTGTAGCCCTTCACCTCGCCATGTACGCCGAGCTGGAACAGGTCATCGCGCGCGACCTGCGGGTTGTAGGTCGCAAAATTGCGTGTCTGCTTGCCCTCGTAGTGATAGCGACTGGTCTTCCAGTTGGCCTGGATCGGCAGATGGCAGCCACCGCAGCTCGTGGTCCACGAGGTATGGCAGGTGTAACAGAGCATCTTGTCGACGTCGTGCGCACGGTCGGCTTTACCAACGCCGCTGCCGTAGTCGAGCTTGGTCGTGTTGCGCGACACGGTATGTGCGCGATCAGCATTGACGTTGTACACGCCTGAGGCCGCATTGGAGATGTCAGCGAGCTGACTGACCTCCCATTCGAGGCCGGGCGTGACCGCGGAGCGCTGCACGAGCGTCGTGCCTTTCCACTGGAAGCGGCGCTTGCCGTCGGAATTGCGAATCAGTGCGAGATTGCGTCCGGCCTTCGAGGCCATGGGTCCGGAAGTCTTGAGCGTGGGCCGTGCATCCGGGGTGCCGTGGCAGTCCTGGCACTGGATCTCAACACCGGCGGCGACTTCGCCGACGATGTGACCGTTCGAATGGGCGTCCTGGCTGTAATGGCAATCCACGCATTGCATGCCGACATCGACGTGGATCGACGAGAGGTGAACTGCTTTTTCCAGCTTTTTCGGGTCTTTCTCGTCGATGCGGGTGCCGTCTCCGTCGAGCAGGTTGCCCTTGCGATCGCGCTTGAACACCGCGCGGAAGTTCCAGCCATGACCGTGATAGTCGGCGAACTGTGTGTCCTTGAGGAGGGGGTTATTGAGTGAGACGTCCTGCAGGAAATCCGGGTTCGACCATTTGCCGCGGATGGCTGCTTCTTCCGGGTTGCGGGCATTGATTGCGCGCGTCTGCGAGTTGCTCGGAGTGAACTCTTCCTTTGGCCACATCGCTGCGGCATCGGATTCGTAGTCCCACATGATGTAGCCGAGCATGGTGTTGATGAACATGTTCGGCTGATGCATGTGGCAGCTCATGCACTGGCTGGACGGGATGGCGCGGGTGAATACGTGGCGAATTGGATGACCCGGCTCGCCTTTGGGAATCGTGGGATCAACCTGCTGCGAGGTGCCCCGGTTTCCGTATTTCGCCCAGATGGCTGAATGGCGTGGATCACGATCGTTGGCGTAGGCAACGTGGCAGGCCGAACAACCCGATGAGCGGAAATCGCCCGGATTGTCGTTGGTACCGAGGAACCACAGATGCGGGTCGTTGAGTCGCGTCTTGTGGATATTGAGCAGGGGCACCGCGATGCGGTTGCCCGTTGCCGGGCCGCGATTGGACTGCCGGATGTCAGGTCGGCCCGGCTCTTCCAGGCGCTGGATCTGCCCGAGCGAATTGGGAAGCCCCGTTTCCGGGAAGGTCGAATTGATGTTGCGGCCGCCGCGCTCGAAGATCCGGAAAACGTCCGCCGGAGGCATCGTCTCCCACGCGGGCAGGGGTACGAGCTTCTCGAGGATGCCGAGCCGCGCCATTTCCGGTGTCGGCTTCTCCGGTCCCGAAACCGAACCCCATTTGCCTTCGCGCGTGTAGTACTCGCCGAGGAAATAACGCTTGTTCGGAAGGATGCCGTTGTTGTAGCTCGCTCCACCAAAGAGCATGGCGCTGGTGGCCATGAGACTGGTCTGGTTGGCCTTGACGATCTCCATGTGGCAGGCGCCGCAGGACTCCTCGGCAATGCGCAGGTCGCCCGGATTGATAAAGCGCACGAACTCGGGTGACTCGGCCGTCAGGTCGGCGTAGGAACCTTCAGGATTGCGGCTTGCCGGGTACATCCAGCGATCCGGATAGGCCGGCAGTACGTGCGCCTTTTCCAGCGCGTCGAAATAGGCGGGAGACCACGGCAGGTTGGGAAGGTGCCCGTGTTCTCCGAACTCATGCTTGAGCGGATCGGTCGACCCGATCACATGGCGGGTGTTGGGGACGCCACCACCGGGTCCGCGCACCTGGGCGTTGCCACCGTGGCAATCGGTGCAGCCGAGGACGACAGACGGGCTCGCGTGCATGGACGGCGCATCGCTCGCGGTATGACAGGTAACACAGCCTTCGCTCTTTGCATCTGCCGCCGCGCGCGACTGGTGGGCGGGCGAGGGCGGTGCAGTGGTGTATTCGCGCTCGACCGCTTCCTCTTCTTCCGCGCGGACGATGCCGGACACCATCCCCGCACCGGCGAGAGCGATCAGCAGCAGAGCGCAGGAGAGTTGTTGTTTCATCGATCGATATCCACTTTGACCATCTCCCGGCGGGAGACGGGGGCCGCTGCAGCGAGGGCAATTGCCGCGGGAAGCCCTGATGGCGCACGACGGTGTGTCGCGCGCGTCGCGGCGTACAGCGCCGCAGGTAGCAGTTGCACGACAGCGGCAACGTCTGACCGTCTGGCGCCGGGTTCACAGCGCATGCCGGACGTCTGGCGCCCGGTTCTAACATCATGCGGAGCGTTGCCTGCAACTGCGGTCATGCGCGATCGATCCGGTTCAGAACGAGAAGATGAAATTACCGAGCACGGTGTAGAAACTGTCGTCGTCACCGTAAAGGTCCTGGAGTCCCTCTCCGGGCTCGAGCAGCGCCGCTGACAGTCGCAGCACCACGTTCTGGGTCTGGAACGGACGCCAGATATAGGCCGCGGAAATATCGGTACCGATGCTGCGGTCGATCGACGCCTGGTTGCGGGCGACTTCAAGCGTGCGCGTGTCGTCGAACCAGAGCTGGTTGATGTTGAACGAGATCCGATGCTCCGGGGCCAGGTCGAAATCCGCGCCAAGACCGATGAGTCGCAGGCCCGGGTTCTCGAAATTGGACTGGCCCTGCTCCCGGGAGGAGCGGAGGTTGGGGATCATCGAATTGCGCCCCGACAGCGTGACGCCACCGCCGCCGATCAGGGGAATGTTCTGTCGTATGAAGTAACTGGTGTCGGCGCCGGCGAATATGGGATTCTCGAAGATGGCATCGAAACCCCGCGACTTGTTGTCGTAGGGATCATCGTCTCCCGAGGTCCATGCGACCGACAGCCGCGGCCGGATCCAGTCGTAATCGATCGAAGCCTCGGCGGCGAAGAATCCGGCTTCGATATCGGAAGGCTGCCCGGTGAATGTGTTGTCGTTGTCGCCGAATGCGCCGTAAGCGGAAACCGTCAGGTTGATCCGGCCAATGTGGCCGTCGCCGTTGTAGCCCACGTACACGACGTCGTATTCGCGCGGCCGCTCGCCACCCAGCGACGACGGCCTCTGGATGAAGCCGTTCTGGTCAAAAAAGGAATCGTTCTCACGATTGCGGTTGTAGGCGACGGTCGCCTGGGAAACGAAGCCGAGCACCGGCCAATCCTGACGGTAGAGATTCGCAATGAAGATGTCATCGTCACGCAAACCTTCCGCGACATCGTTGAGACCGGAGTTGATGTCCTTCTCGACGCGCCGGAACCAGGCCAGGTTGTACTGCCACTTGTTGTTGTCGCGATTGCCGAACAGTCGCGCACCGAACTGGAGATCCTGAAACAGGAAGCCACGGAAGTCGCTGGAGAATGGCTGGATGCCGAAACGGATGGCATCGAAGTCGTAGCGATCGGACACGTCGCGCAGATGGCGATCGATGAACAGTTCCTGCACGGCCACGAAGTAGTCGTTGCGGTCATTGCCGAGGCGCGGATCGATCTGGAGCGCACGCACATCGTCGGTTTCAACACGGTTGTACTGGAATCCGAGCGTCGCCCGGTATTCCCATTCCGGCGGCTTGAAGGTGGTGTCGCCCTTGAAGTACACGATGCCGGCCAGAAAGGTCTGCGCAAAAATCGTCTGGTCGATGCCCGAAAAGATGTCGTTCGACCCCGGGTTCTGGGTCGCCTGCGGCCCAACCGGCGTGGGAATCGAGCGCGGTTCGATCACCGTGTCCGCAATTCCGACGAGACTCAGGAACCAGTCGTCGCCATGAATCGGGATATCGCCCTTCCACACGTTCTGGTTGTAAGGGTCGTACCAGGGGTACTTGAGGCCCAGCGTCTGCATGATGCGCCAGCGATCGGGTAGCGGCACGAATTCGCCAACCTGGTCCACCGGAGCAGGTTCGATGCGCTCGGGGTTCTGGTCCGGCTCGTCGACGCGGATCTCGACCGCGTGCCCCGGTCTGCGTCGCGGCGGCAGCGCTTCGGGATTGTAGGTGTCGCCTGGCAGCAGCGCCGCGAACTCGAACAATCCGCTCGCGGGCGCCAGCGCATCCTGTGCCAACGCGACAGGAACGAAGGAGGCCGAGATGATGAGTGCGAGAGCGTGTCGTCTCATGTCAGAACCCCGCGCACACGTTGGTGTCCTGCGAATTGAGGAACGGAGCCTGCGGGCACTGAACGTACCTGAGACGCGCCCCTTGCGGCACCAGCTGGTCCGATCGACGCGCAGCGGGTGCATGACCGATGGTGCCGAGTCGGAGGCCCGCGCGCGCCAGTCCCAGGAAAGAGACCATGTCGTCCTGGTCGACGCCATCACCGGAGACACCGAGCCCACCAACGAGCTGATCACCGCGGAAAATCGGCGCACCGCCGGGAAAGATCTGGATGCCGTTGCGGGCGCGGCCATTCGGCAACCCGGTGCAGTTTCCGACCACCTGAAGCAGCGCTTGACCGGCGCTGAGCGTGCCGTCGCGGAAGCCGATGTAACCGGTCAGGATCGAGACGATCTTGTTGTAGACGAGATCAAGCTGGAGGCCATCCGAGAACGGGCTCCAGTTGGGGAA
>JBBQNY010000155.1:0-7143 GCA_038330365.1 Lysobacterales bacterium
CTCCTGCATGCGCGCACCCCCGGTCGCGGAGAAGCAGACGAGTGGCGCGCGCTCTGCCAGCGCACGCTCTCCGGCGCGGGCGAACTTCTCGCCGACCACCGATCCCATCGAGCCGCCCATGAACGAGAACTCGAAGGCGCACGCGATCATGGGCGACTGCTTGACGCAGCCGCGCATGCTGATCAGCGCGTCTTTCTCGCCGGTCGACTTCTGCGCGGCAATAATGCGATCCCGGTACTTCTTGGAGTCCCGGAACTTGAGTGCATCGACCGGTTCGAGCGCAGCGTCGAGCTCCTCGCTGGTCGCTTCGTCGAACAGTGCCAGCAGGCGCGCCCGTGCGCGGATCGGCATGTGGAAACCACACTTGGGACAAACCTTGAGATTGCGCTCAAGCTCAGGCTGGTACAGCGCAACGCCGCAACCCTCGCATTTGGTCCACAGGCCTTCCGGCACGGCCCGGCGATTGCCGCCGTCGGTACGAATGCGCGCCGGCATCAACTTCTGCAGCCAGCTCACCGGACGCGGTTCCTGGAAATTTCGATTCGCAAGCCCATCAGGTACCTCGGAAGGGATCGTGCCGCAACGCGGCTGCGGACTGGAACCCCGTCATCTTAGCCAACCGATCAGGCAGCCGTTGCAGCGACGACGACCTGGCTATCGAGTGACGCGCGGATCGGCGCCAGAAATGCCGCGGCACGCAGAGCTGCGTCGGCGACATCGACCGCGTCTGCCAGTGTCGCCACCAGCGCGGAACCGATCACAACCGCATCGGCACAGCGCGCAATGCGGGACGCGTCAGCGCCGTCCTTGATGCCGAAGCCAACTGCGATCGGCAGATCCGTCAACCGGCGCAGATCCCCGGTGCGCCTGGCGATGTCGTCGAACGCAAGGTGATCGGCGCCTGTCACTCCGGAAAATGCAACGCAATAGATGAAGCCAGACGCGCGGGCAGCGATGGCGCGCGTGCGTGCCTCGGTGGTGGTGGGCGCGGTCAGGAAAATCTGGCACAAGCCGGCATTGCCCAGACGCGGCCCCACCTCACCCGATTCCTCGACCGGGCAATCGACCAGCAGCACGCCATCGACACCCGCGTCCCCGCATTGCCCGAAAACGGTTTCCGGATCGCGCTCAAACGGATTTAGATAGCCCATGAGCACGATGGGAGTCGCATCGTCCCGGAGCCGGAACTCGCGCACCATGTCGAGCACGCATGCAAGCCCAACGCCACGATCAAGTGCGCGCTCGCTGGCACGCTGGATGGTGGGACCGTCCGCCATCGGATCGGAAAACGGCACGCCGATCTCCAGCAGGTCAGCGCCCGCCTCCACCAGCGCGTGCAGCACCGGCACGGTCGCGTCCCGCAGCGGATCGCCTGCAGTCACAAATGGAACAAGGCCTTTGCGGCCGCGTTGGGCAAGCTCGGCGAAGCGCCGTTCAATGCGCTTGGACGTCATGACGTCGCCTTGTCCACACCGAAGCCCATGCGTTCGGCGATGGTGTGCACGTCCTTGTCGCCGCGCCCCGACAGGTTGCAAAGCACGATGGCGTCCGGATCCATGTCGCGCGCAATACGCAGCGCCAGCGCGACGGCGTGGGCAGACTCGAGAGCCGCCAGAATGCCCTCGGTGCGTGCCAGCAGATGGAATGCGGCGAGCGCCTCCTCATCGGTCACCGGCAGATATTCGGCCCGTCCCTGGTCCTTGAGCCACGCATGTTCCGGACCGACGCCCGGATAGTCGAGACCGGCCGAGATCGAATGCGTCTCGATGATCTGACCATCGTCGTCGCAGAGGAGGTAAGTGCGGTTGCCGTGCAGGACGCCGGGTCGACCGGCGAAAAGCGAGGCGGCATGCCGTCCGCTGTCGATGCCCTCGCCCGCCGCTTCCGCCCCAAACATGCGGACCTCGGCGTCGCCGAGAAAAGGATGGAACAGACCAATCGCATTGCTGCCGCCACCCACGCAGGCCACCAGCGCATCCGGCAGGCGCCCGTGGGACTCCAGCATCTGGGCACGAGCTTCCCGCCCGACCACCGCATTGAAATCGCGCACCATCTTCGGATACGGGTGCGGACCCGCCACGGTACCGATGATGTAGAACGTGTCATCGACGCGCGTGACCCAGTCGCGCATGGCCTCGTTGAGTGCATCCTTTAGCGTGCGCGAGCCTGATGCAACGGGAACCACGGTGGCACCGAGCAGGCGCATTCGAAAGACGTTGATCGCCTGCCGTGCGATGTCGACCTCGCCCATGTAGACCACGCATTCGAGTCCCATGCGTGCAGCCACGGTCGCCGAGGCGACGCCGTGCTGGCCGGCGCCTGTTTCGGCGATGACGCGGCGCTTGCCCATGCGCCGTGCGAGCATTGCCTGCCCGACCGTGTTGTTGATCTTGTGCGCGCCGGTGTGGTTCAGATCCTCGCGCTTGAGCAGGATGCGCGCGCCGCCGTTCTCGCGGCTCAGGCGCTCGGCGAAATAGATCGGACTGGGGCGGCCGACATAGTGACGAAGATCGTGCGCCAGTTCCGCCTGGAAGTCGGCGTCAACGCGGGATGCCTCGTAGGCGTCCGCGAGCTCCGCCAGCGGCTGCATCAGCGTCTCGGCGACGAAGCTGCCGCCATACGGGCCAAAATGGCCATGCTCATCGGGCCACTGGCTGAAATCAACAGGGTCAACTTGCGTCATCGGCTCTCTTCACTTGTTGCACAAATCGACGCATCAGCGCTGCGTCCTTGCAGCCAGGGGCCGATTCGATGCCGCTGGCGACATCAACCGCCCACGGACGCACGGCAGTGACCGCGTCGAAGACATTTTCGGGATCAAGGCCACCCGCAAGGATCGGATGGGTCACGGACGCGGGGACTCGCGTCCAGTCGAATGTTACCCCGCGACCACCGGCGCCGCCGTCGCCGTGCGCGTCCAGCACGAATCCCCACGCAGCCGTGTGCGACAGAGCGACGGCTTCGGGCGGAGTCTTCGAGTTCATGCCGATGGCCTTGATCCAGGGCGCTCCGAACTGCGCGCAGAACGCCGGGCTTTCCTCGCCATGGAACTGGAGCACGTCGATTCCAGCGCTCTCCAGCGCGGCATGGACCAGTTCGGGATCAGGATCCACAAACAAGCCGATGCGATGGACCAGCGGCGGCACCTGCGCCGTGAGTTCCGCCGCCTCCGCGATTCGCAGAAGGCGCGTGCTGCGCGGCGCGAAAATGAAGCCGAGTGCGTCGACGCCGAGCGCGCAGGCCAGCTGCACGTCCTCGGCGCGGGTCATGCCGCAGAACTTGATGCGCGTGCGGTTCATGCGCGTGCCGAATGCCGTGCATGAACGCCATCCCTGCGCGTGCGGAAGCTGGCAGCCCAGCCAAAGCACGAGCACGTGCATGAACTGCGGCTCATGAGGCGACTTCCAGCGTCACTTCCGGGGGCAAGGCAAAATGCGGGGGATAGCGTGCGCCCAGAAATTCCAGTCCGGTAGCGGCAGCGGTCGGACCCGCGCACGTGCGGTCTTTACGGGCCAGCAGATCGGCGATCCACGACGGCGGCTGCTCGCCACGACCGACACACAGGGCACTGCCCACGATATTGCGCACCATGTGGTGCAGGAAGCCGTTCGCCTGGATGAGAAGCTCGATGCGCTCGCCATCGCGCGACCACTGGATCGACTCCACGGTGCGCACCGGCGAGCGCGCCTGGCAGGCGCTGGTCCTGAAACTGGAAAAATCGTGCGTCCCGCGTAGAGCCTCACAGGCTTGCTGCATGCGTGCTGTATCGAGCGGCAAACGCTCCCAGCTGGCGAAGCGCGCATCCAGCCCCAGCCTGACCGGCCGGTTGACGATGCGATAGCGATAACGCCGGGTTCGGGCACTGAAGCGCGCGTGGAATTCTCCAGTCACCTCGCGCGCCCAGCGCAAAGCGACCGTAGAGGGTAGACGCGAGTTGGTACCGAGCACCCAGGCGCGCTCGCTGCGCTTGCATTCACGCGGCAGATCGCAATGCACCACCTGACAGCGCGCATGCACGCCGGTATCGGTGCGACCGGAACAAACCAGGGACACCGGGCGATCTGCCACGAACGCCAGCGCGGCGCTCACCGTGTCCTGCACGGTTGGCTCCTGCGGTTGCGACTGCCAGCCGAGAAAGTCGGTGCCGTCGTATTCGATTCCGAATGCGATGCGCTTCATCGGACGAATCGGGATGCTGGCAGGCCGCCGGACCTGGAGTCCGACGCCCGCCGCCGTGGACCGATCTCCCGACCGCTCAGTTCAGGCCGTCGATCAGGCGCCTTGCTTCGTCGCATTGCACGCTGGTGCCTTCGGTCAGCACTTCCTGCAGCATCGCGCGGGCGCCGTCGCTATCACCCATGTCGATGTAGGCCCGAGCCAGATCGAGCTTGGTGGCGACTGCATCCTCGCCGAGAACAGGCGTGGATGCGGCGCGCGGAGAATCCGGCAGCTCGTCGAACTCGTAGTTGAGTTCGGGCTTGTCGATTTCGGGGCGGTCGATCTCGGGACGCTCGAAATCATCGGCGCGATTGTCGGCATCCGTGTCGGCGTCGTCATCCGCATCCGCATCGGAACTGGAGATCGAATTCGCGACACTGGAGTCCCAGTCGTCATCGCCAAGATCGACCTCCGGAGACGACTTGGCCACCGTCACAGCCGGCTGGTAGGCGACCGGCGTCGGCGGTTCGATGGATGTGGGCCGGAAGTCGAAATCATCATCGTCGTCGTCGTTCGCGTCCGTCGCAGCAGCCGCTGACACCATATCCTCGTCAGGCAATGCCTCACCGCTGCCCGAGAACAGCAGATGATCGGGATCGAGGTCGCGACCGAGTTCCTGCGCCTCGATCCATGCGTAGTGCGCGGTTTCGTGAACGTGGCCCCGCATCTCGCGCGCGGCGTCGATGAAGCGCTCGCGATCGCGCATCTCGTGGTAGTGCCGCAAGACATCAAGGTGATGTTCGAGATTGTCAGGATCCCCTGCGCGGCGATCCAGCAACGCGCGTTCGAGCACATCGTCGCCGATGATTGGCGCCGCGAGCGTACCCCCTTCGGTGCCGGATGTCGGCGCGCTGGCCGGCAATACGCCGCCGGCGAACGCGTGCGCAACTGACGGCCGCTCGGCTTCCACTGCGTCGACTTCGACGGGACGGCGACGACGACCGAAAACAGCGACCAGTCCCAGAACGGCGAGCACGATCGCGCCGAGTCCAAGATAAAGCGGATTGCGATACCAGGCACGCACGGGCGGCGGCACTTCGACCGGAGCTGCAACTTCTGTTCCGGCATCGGCGACGTCGTTGCCCGCGTCTGTAGTCGCTACCGTCAAAGCCGCGGGTTCCGATGCAGGATCCACCACCACGGGGGCGTCAGGGTTGCTGGCGTCGGCATCCGCGAGATCCGCGAGCGCAGTGCCCGCCATCGGATCGGATACGGGCGTGCCGTCGCCACCGGAAGTGGTGACGGCATCGGCGTCGGCCGCGTCAACCGCAGCGATGGCATCCGCGGGCATCGGAGTGGGCGCCGGCGCGACTGGCAGTTCCGACTCGGACATGCCGGCCTTGACCGCTGCCGCACGCGCGGCGGCCGCTGCCTGCTGGGCATCCGCGAGACGCTTTTCCTGTTGATCGAGTTGGCGTTTGAGATTCGCGATCTCGTCGCTGCGCAACTCCAGCAGACGTTTGCTCTCGCCGCCGATTTTTTCCAGTTCCTTGACGCGTGAGCGAAGATCGGTGGTTTCCTGCTCGCGACTGCTCAACTGCTCGCGCGTGCGCGCCAACTCGCTTCGCAGCTGGCCGGCTTCAGCAGTGCCTGTTCCACCTGCCGTTCCGGCCCGTGTGGTGCCCGATTGACTCGAAGTGCCGGCCTTCGGCGGCACCAGAGCCAGCCGGTCCTCGCGCGTGGCGCCGGCGCCCGCGGCCGCCTTCGGCGCCGGGACTGACGGGGTGCCGGAGTCGGCCACCAGAGTCGGTGCCTCCGCACCGGACCACGCACGGACCTGCGAGGCGACTTCTGCGGCGGCGGTGGCGGCACTCATCTCGCGCGCCGTGGCGCTGTCGGGAATGCGCAGCACCGCACCCTTCTTGAGCGCATTGATGTTGTCTTTGTAGAAGGCGGAAGGATTGGCGCGAAGCATCGCGACCATCATCTGGTTGATCGTGGCATCACCGCGGTTGTCGCCGGCGATGTCGTAGAGCGCGTCGCCTTCGCGCACGGTGTAACTATCAGAGCGCTCCGCAGGTGCAGGCGCGGGTGCGGGTGCGGGTGGCGGTGATTCGGTGCGTGGCGCTGCGGGCTGCGACGTCGCGGGAGGAGGTGTGGCCGGGCGCGGCGGCGGTGGAGTCGCCGCGACGGGCGCAGATGAGATGGGCTTGACCGGCGGCGGGGCGGGTGCGGGCCGCGGAGGCGGCGCCTGCTGGGTCACCACGACCGGAGGCGGAGTGACGCGATCGATCACGGCGGGCGCAAACACCGGCGGATCGAGCAGCACACTGTATTCGCGCAGCAGTCGGCCCTTGCCCCAATTGGCTTCGACCAGAAAGCTTACGTAGGGCTCGCGCACCGGCGCGTAGCTGGTGACGCGGATGACGGGGCGACCACGACTGTCTTCGATCACCTCGAACTGCAACGGCACCGACAGGGCACTCGCGTCGATGCCGACGCGACGCAGATCGTCGGGTCCCGCGAGCTGGGCGCGCAGACCCTCGACGCTTTCGCCGTCGGCAATGATCGGGATATCCGCCAGCAGCGGTTGATTGAGTCCGGAGCGGACTTCGATCGGCCCCAATCCCATCGCAGCGGCATGCCCGCTGCCGAGCGCACAGAGCACGCCCAGCGTCAGAGTCGAAATGCGGTTCTTCATGTGGCCCCCAAGGCACGTGTCTGTTTGGGTGTGCATCTGAATCCTGAAACCCGGACGACGCCCGCGGGCGACTCCCTTTCAATTCGCGCCGGAACCGGTTCCGCCCGTTCCGGCAATACCCACTGCTTCTTCATGCCTTCACTGGCGCCCTGCTCCCTAGAAACGACTTTATAACACCACGCCAAGTCCATATAACAGAAAAAGAAACGGCCCAATGGCCCTCGGTGGCGCGCGGGCAGCCGACGCGGGGCCTCACCGATTATCCTCGATTCAGCGCCGCACAG
>JBBQNY010000156.1:0-7130 GCA_038330365.1 Lysobacterales bacterium
CTTGTCATCGCCGACCGAGCACGTTGCATACCCCGTCGGGTCCGTCCCGCTGAGCGGATTATTGAGGATGTACGAGTAGGGGTTGAGCGACTGCGAGTTCTCCGGGAACTGGATGATGGGAACTACTTCAGCCGACGCGCTCCGTCGTAGTGCGGAGGATTTTTCCTTGATGCGGTTTGGGCTTGCGCGGGTCGGACCCCTCCGCACTTCTGCATTCGAGCGCAAAAATTCCAGACGTGCGTTTCTGGGTTGATGACGCATCGCGGCGGCGCGTGTGCGCTCGGCCTGAGGTTCTTCTCTTAGCCGCTGCGGTGGCTGTTGGATCGCGGGCATGCGCGCACGGTAGGCGTACCGACGGACGACGGCAAGAGCGGGCGGCTAAAAGGGGAAGCGTCGAGCGGCTTGCTGCTGCCTCTGCGATGGCGATGGCGTCGCCGATCTTCGCTGTTGCTGCTGATCAAGCCTTCTGGCTGTTCGCGTTCAAGTGCGCGGCCGTGATGTCGCCGGAGACGCAAGCCCTGTCCGCGCACGTGCGTGCACTCGAGCGGAGCTGCGCGCACACGGACGTGCGCGCCACCTGCAGGGACAGCCAGCACCGCGCCGCAGGAGCGGCGCACATCGCAAGCGCAGGGACGCGCTGCGGGCCGTTGACATAATGTTGATTACACGGCGAGCGCACGCAGGCGTTCGCCTGTGCGATTCCACCCCCGCGAGCGCACAGTGGCGGTGATGGGCCGCGCGTTGGGCTGCGATGTTCGCGCCGACAGTCGATCGCGGCCAGCGCCGGCATTGCGTGTAATCCCACATTATGTGCGACGGCCCGCCAGAGCCCCGCGAGCGCACGCGACAGACTTCATGCAGCGCGTGGACCCGTTGCGCGAGTGGGGACGGGGGCCGCAATCGATAGCGGAGCCGCAAGCGCAGTGTTGCGCCAGCATCAGTGCGCTTGCTCGGCAAAAGATGCGCACGCTGCGCAGCAGGGTGCGCGCAGACGCGAGGCAGGAGCCGAGCTGTTCGATCGGAGCGGAATGCGCAACGGAGACGGCCACGGATGGCCAGAGGCAGCCGGCGCGGCGCTTGCGCAGGCGTAGCGGAGCGGCTGAATGCCGCGCAGCGCAGCCGGCCGCGCAAGCGACGTGACGGCGGTGGGAGTGCGATCGAGCGTCGCAGGTCTTGCCGCGTCATGGCAGTCGAGCGGGATTGCTCTGCACGCCGCCGCATCATCTCCGGCGTCCGCTCCAACGCAGTTGAGCGGCGCCCGCCTCACTGTCTGGCGTGTCCGCTGCAGCGTCAGCTCAGCCGCGCATCGTCGTCACCCATCAGGTCCCTGAGGTCATCGGGCAGCATCTGTCGATAGTGCATCACCGCGATCACATCGATGCGATCGGTCAGCACGACATAGAGGATGCGATAGGGACGTGCCAGCAGCTCGCGGACATCATCGCGTCCGTACTCGGGTACGCGGCGTCCGGAATGTGGCGCCATTTCCAGCTGTCTGGATCGCAGCAGCAGGCTCCTGGTGACCCTGTCGGCGACCGCAGGTCCATCCTGGGCGATGTAGTCGCGCAGCATGCGCAATCGCGCCTTTGCGCGATCCGTCCAGACGACCCTATGGCTCAAAGCCGAACTCGCGCATCACCTCATCAACCGGCGTCACGCGTCCAGCGGCGCTATCCGCGAGGCCAGCCTCGATCTCGCGATGCAGCACTGCCTGATAGATGAGGTCGTTCCAGCTCGCCGTGTCCGGCAACTGATCAACGAGTTTGTGTGCTTCCTGTTTGAATACGGCAACCATGGCAAGTCCTGCGCTATAACGGCGTCGGTGTGGGAGTGTGGCAATGGGGTAACGATTCTACGCCGCGCTGCCGTCGTCGTCCGTCTCGACGTCGCGTTGCGCGAGCAACGCAGCGCGTGCGTTGTCGTGTGATGGCGCGACCGCTCGCACGGCTCTGGCCGGATGCGTGCGCTCATACACCTCGCGCAGCTTGGCGAGGCTCACGCGTGTGTAGATCGTCGTGGTCTCGATACTCGCGTGGCCCAGCATCGCCTGAATGAATCGGATATCGGCCCCGTTCTCGAGCATCTGCGTCGCCATCGTGTGCCGGAACAGGTGACACGCACCGGGCCGATCAATCCCGGCCGCGGCGAGATAGCGCTTCACCAGCGGCGTCAGCCGGTCGCCATGAAACGGTTGCCCGTCGGCGTTGAGAAACAGCGTCGTGTCGCTGGCATCGATCACAAGGCCCGGCCGTACGTCGGCCAGGTACTTCGCGACCCACGCGCACGCACGTGCACCGATCGGCAGCAGTCGATCGCGACCGCCCTTGCCCTGCCGCACCATCAGCGTGCCGCGCTCGGTGTCGATGTCGTAGAGCGTCAGGTTCGCCAGCTCCCTGCGGCGCACGCCGGTCGCGTACAGCGTTTCCAGCAGCGCGCGATCACGTATGCCGGAGTCGGCGGAATTGCCAGTTCCATTCGCAACGCCTGCGAGCGTTGCCGCGAGCACCGCTTCCACCTCCTCCGGGCTCAGGATGGTGCGCGGCAAGCGCTGCGGCAACTTCGGCAGATCAATCTCGGACGCCGGATTCGAGGCAATCCAGTTCTGTCGCGTCAGCCAGCGAAACCAGAGCCTGAGCGCGGTCAGGTGACCGTGCTGGGTCTGCACCGACAATGCCTTGCCGGCATTACGGCCGCGCCCGCGACCGACCCCGACGCCGCCGGCCTCGCGGTAGTAGTACAGATGCCGCTGATAGCGCTCGATCGTGGCCCTGGTGACCTGGGCGGGATCGTCGAGGCCACGCTCTGCAGCCCAGCGCAGGAACGCACGCAGCGCGCTCTCGCGCGTGCGCACCGTGCTCGGTGTGTGCCCGCGCACTGCAATGGCTTCGAGAAACCGCAGCAGCGCGTGCTCGAGCCCGGTCATCTCAGCGCGGTGCGGCGGGATTCGCGGCAGCGCTACCGTTACGGTACGACGGCTTGGTGCGCGGCGTCCCCAGTAGTGGGGTTTCTTCAAAAGCAGCAACTAAAGGAGAAAAAGCCGCGCCCGTGCTCGCGTTGCGGGGTGTTTCCTCACCCCGCAAGCGGGCCGCTACCCCACCGCAAGCGGGCCGCAAGCTCCCCGCGAGGTTGGCACTTTGACCCCGCGAGGTTGGCTTTGTACCCCGCGAGGTTGGCGTCGTACTCGTGCCGCGCAACGCCTCGACGTCGAGCAATCCGACCAACTGCGGCACCGCCTGATCGGCCGCGCCGTCGAATGCGAGTTCGTAGACGAAACGCTGGCCATTACGACCGGTATGCGGCAACAGGTAATCGAGCTGCATCAGTCGATCCAGATGCACGCGCAACTGCGTGTCGCGCAGCCCCGTCGCGGTGCGCGCCTCTCGGCGAGTGAAACGGACTTCCTTCGGCAACAGCGCCTGCGCTGTGGCGTGCTCCGCGACGTACGTCATGAGGAGACAAAGTACCCGCCGCGTCTGCGGCGGCAGCTCGTCCAACGAGCGCCCGAGCACCTCACTCGCCAGCCGATTGGCCAGCGCAATGTCATCGAGCGTGACTTCCACGTACTCGATCACCTGACCCGCCACCGTCGCCTGCCGGTTCGGGCGCTGATGCTGATGCAGATAGGCAATGGCATCGATCAGCGTCAGGTACTTGGCATGATCGCGGCGCATGCGCGTCGATTCGGATCGAAACGTCAGCTGCTCGGCGTACGGATTCACCACCGCCACGGGTCGCAACAACTGTTGCGCGGCGCGATGCAGGCTGCGGATCGAATCGGCGTGTTTGGTCGTGAGCAAGCCTTCGAGGGTCCGGGCTGTGCGCTGCCGACGATGAATCGCCTCGGTCTGCTCGCGACTCTCGTTGATCGTGAGCACCATGCAGCGATTGAGCAACTCCTCGTCGAGATCGATCGCAGTCGAGGTCAGGAACAGCATGACGGGGCCTTCGACGCGGTATTCCTCAGTCACGAGCTTGCCTGTCGTCGGATCCTTGCCGGTGCTGGCAATCGTCAGCTCGCCCTGCGATTGCAGCAGCTTGAGCGCATACGCCGCCTGGCGCACACCTTCTTCCTCGGCAATGGCGAGGATCCTGTGCCGGAGATCGCCCTCGCCGAGATAGAACAGGCTCTGCCCGGTCATCGCCGAATACTGCACGCGCTCGGACTCGGGCATCAGCGACAGCAACGCATCCATCAGCGTCGACTTGCCGGCCGCACTGGTGCTCTGGATCAGGATCGCGAGTGGCCGCTCCAGCTTGCGTGACACGCACGCCAGATACCCGACCAGCGCATTGGCATCCTCGCCAACCACACCGATCGATGCCACGTCAGCCACGATGCGCATGGCCAGCTCCGGATCGCGCAGCAGCGCCAGCGCCGCGTCCTGCTGCCCGGGCGGCAAAGCCACCGCCACCGCCAGTGCACGCGGCAGCAAAGCCGCCTTGATCGCCGCTTCCTGCAGCGTCTCGAGCTGGAGCAGCACCTGGCCGAGATCGCGTGCGATCACCGCTTCCTCGACACCGAGTTCCAGTGCGGCCTGCTTGACGAACACGGCACGCGCTTTGGCCTGATACAGATCGAGCGTGTCGACATGCAGCGCCTGTCCTGAGCCTGACGAAGCGGCGCCTGCGACGTTGCTCACCATGACGTTGACCTTGAGCACATCAAAGGCGAGGTTGCGCGCCAGCCCGCGCACGCGATAGCGACGCCCGCCGAACACCATCGCGACATCGTGCTCGTTGACTTCGGCGACAACATCGACCGCAGGCATCGGCACCGGCGATGACGGCTCGGGCAATGGCGCAACGGACTCAACATCAACAGCAGCAACTAAGGAAGAAGCTGTGGGCGTGGACGCGACGCCTACCGATGCCATCGGCGACGCACTCGGCGTCGGCAGAGCCCGCTGCGTCTTGTCCCTGCTGACCGCGGTTGCGGTGCTCACGGCCAACGCGGGCACCTCGCCCCCCGATCGGGTCGGGGGCAGGCCTTGGCCCAGATACTCGGCACGGCGCAACACCAGACCCAGCGACTTGTCCGCCGGGCCGACCTTGCCCGCGTACGCGTTCGCATCCATGCCCTTCGGAAACAACACGCGATACGGTGCGATGCCGTGCTCTTCGAACCGCGGTACGAGCCGGGCCGCAGCCCTGTCGCCGGCCTCGTCGCGATCAAAGGCGATGAGGACACGCTGCGTGCCGTTGGCGGCCAGGGCATCGCAGAGCTCGTCGGTGAATCCGGAGACCCCGAATGCCGCGGTCACATTGCGATACCCGGCACACCAGAATGTCAGCGCATCGATCAGTGATTCGCACAGGATCACTTCCTCCGATCCTTGCCAACCCGCCCGATTGAACACACCGCGATGCGGCCCCGGCAGGTACAGGTGCAAAGGCGTGCCCGTTCGCAGCTGGTTGGCCGGCGTCACCTTGCGGCCGTACACCTCAGCAATGCCGCCGTCGGCATCGAGCACGGGCATGATGAGCGAGCCGGCGAAATGCTCATGACCCGATGCACGCAGAATGCCGATGCGCTGCAGCGCGCCGCGCACCTCCGCGCCGGCCGCGCGGTTCTTCTCCGGCAGCCGATACCCGAGCGTGCGATTGGCAAAGCCGAGCCCGAATGTATCGATGAGGTCGGGATGCGCAAGACCCCGACCCGCCAGCCAGGACTGCGCGTCCGGAGAATCCTTGAGGGTCGCGTGATACGCCGCGATCACCTGCGCCAGCAACGCCCGATCGCGCAACGCCGCGTCGCCCTCGGTTGGCACCACAAACGCCGCACCCGCCGTGCGCACCGCACGCGTCGCCGGTGCCGCCAGCGCCGGGCTGCCACTGCGCAGCAACTCGACCGCATGCCGGAACGACACCGAGCGGGACTGCATCACCCAGTCAATGACCGAGCCGCCCTGCTGGCAGCCAAAGCAGTGCCAGACGTTCTTGCCCGGCGTCACGATGAAACTCGGCGTGTCGTCGCCCTCATGCAACGGACAGCGCATGGCCAGGTCCCGGCCCTGCGGCTTGAGCACATGCCCGGCGCCCTCGATCAGGCGCACCAGCGACACGTCCGACTTGAGCCGCTCGACCTCACTTTCGGGAATGCGCGCCATGGAACCCTCCTGCGGATAGAAAGTCGTCAATGCCGCTCTTGGCAGATGATATTATGCCTAGTACGGCATATCAACCAATGACGGACCTAGCATGCGCAGCGATCCCCGCTTCTTCGGCCTACTCGACATGGCGCTGTTCGCAGAACGACTCCGGCAGCTACGCACGGAGCGCAAACTCACCCAAGGCCGGATGGCCGAAATCCTGGGCGTCAGCCTGCGTATGTACTGCCGCTGGGAAGCCGCCGAAGCGATGCCCTACACGGACACCCTGGTCAAGATCGCCAATGCCCTGCAAGTCAGTGCCGACGAGCTGCTGGGACGCGAAGCCGCCAGCTCCGAGCGCAAGATCCACAACCTCGAACTGCACCAGCTCTACCAGCAGGTCGACCAGCTCAACGACGAGGACCAGCAGGCGCTCATCATCCTGCTCGACAGCCTGGTGAAACGCTCCAAGGTGAGACGCGTCATGGGCGAGGAACGACCTGTCCGCAAGCGCGTCAGCGCGCAACGCGCCTAAGCGGCGTTCGATCCCACGTTCGGTGGCGATCCCAGCACTGCCGATCGAGAATCTTCGCGATCAGCTTGAGGCAGCGTTGACCTGGCTCGAGTCGCTCGGCATTCGCACGCAGAACACCCGCCTCGCGAGCTACCGCATCCGACTTGACGAGGTGATCGCAGCACGAACTGCCGGTCGCAAAACCCTGTCAGAGCCGAACACGGCTTACTGGGTGGCCATGAGCGAAGCGGCCGAGGTCTGCCGTATTGTGGAGGGAGCGCAACGGCTCGCTACGACCGATGCTTTGAAGCAGCGGCTGCAAGTTCTCCGGAGCGGACCCTATGCCGCGGCCGACGAATGGATGCCGGATGGTCGCCGCGCGAATCACCGCCCCCGTGATATCGGCT
Organism: Lysobacterales bacterium; assembly: GCA_038330365.1. GTDB lineage: Bacteria > Pseudomonadota > Gammaproteobacteria > Xanthomonadales > Ahniellaceae > JBBQNY01. The sequence goes on from JBBQNY010000156.1 coordinate 7,011, forward strand.
TCGAGCTCGTCAGCGGTTCCTTCTTCGCCAAAGCCGGCATCGACACCCGGCTGCCACGCGAGGGCGATCTGGAATGCCGGCTACGCGGCCACCGCATCCTCATCGAATGCAAGCGCATCG
>JBBQNY010000157.1:0-7092 GCA_038330365.1 Lysobacterales bacterium
CAGAGCGACTCGGAGATCGTCGATCTCGTTGACTTCCCGATGTACGTGATGACCAGCGACTACGGCGCGGCCTCGCAGCTCGAGAAGATTGACATGATCGACTACGCCGATCTGGTCGTGCTCAACAAGTATGACAAGCGCGGCGCCGAGGACGCGCTGCGCGACGTGCGAAAGCAGTGGAAACGCAACCGCGTAGCGTTCCAGACCAGGGACGAGGATGTACCCGTCTATCCGACCATCGCCTCGCAGTTCAACGATCCGGGCATCACCTGGATGTTCGTCAACCTGTGTCGGCTGCTGCGCGAGAAGGTGGGAAAAGGGGGTCAGAGTGCCTTTTCCTCCCAATCTGATCGGGTGGGAAAAGGGGGTCAGAGTGCCTTTTCCTCCCAATCTGATCGTGAAACCGAGGAAAGTGCAGGGAAAAGGCACTCTGACCCCCTTTTCCTCACGCCGAGCCTGGACACCTCACTCAAGGAGCCCCGCGCCACGGTGCTGATCCCCGGTGCGCGGGTGCGGTATCTGGCCGAGATCGCCGAGCAGGGACGACGCATCAACGCGACCATCGACACCCAGTCAGAGACCGCCGATCGCGCGCAGGCCTACTGGCAATCGCTGCAGGACATCGGCGACACCGCACTCCCCAGGGCGCTCGAGCTTTACCCCGACAACGCCCTCCTGCCGGAGAGCGGCCCCTCATCCGGTCCTGCGGACCAACGTCTCCCCGCCAGCGGGGAGAAGGCCAAGCTCTCTCCTTCTCCCCGTGACAACGGGGAGAAGGTGCCCGAAGGGCGGATGAGGGGCGATCCCGTCGACCGCTCGATGCTCACACTGCGCCAGCGCTACAACGATGCGGTGCAATCCCTCACGAGCGATTCGCTCAAGCTGCTGCGCACCTGGCCCACGCGGCTCAAATCCATCACCGACGAGGTGGCGGAATACCAGGTCCGCGACAAGACCATCCGCGTCGAGAATTACCGCGAGTCGCTGAGTCATCAGCAGATTCCGAAGATCGCCGCGCCCACTTATCGCAGCTGGGGCGAGCTGCTGACGTTCCTGCAGAAAGAAAACCTGCCCGGCGCCTATCCCTACACGGCAGGCGTGTACCCGTACCGTCGCAGCGGCGAGGACCCGATCCGCATGTTCGCCGGCGAGGGTACGCCCGAGCGCACCAACCGGCGCTTCCATTACCTGAGCGTGGGACAGCCCGCCGCGCGTCTCTCAACGGCATTCGACAGCGTGACGCTGTACGGCGAGGATCCAGCGCCGCGCCCCGATATCTACGGCAAGATCGGCAACTCCGGCGTCAACGTGCCCACGCTCGACGACATGAAGAAGCTCTACTCGGGCTTCGATCTCTGCGCGCCGACCACGTCGGTCTCGATGACGATCAACGGTCCCGCGCCGATGATCCTGGCGATGTTCATGAACACCGCCATCGACCAGCAGGTGGAGAAATACCTGCGCGAGGACGACGCGCGCTGGCGCGAAGCCAACAAGCGTATCGACGCGATGTTCGAAGGCCACGAGCGCCCGCGTTACGCCGGCATGTTGCCGGACGGCCACGATGGCCTCGGACTCGGCCTGCTCGGCCTCAGCGGTGACCAGCTCGTTGACGCGGAGACTTACGAAAAGATCAAGGCGCGCACGCTCACCACCGTACGCGGCACCGTGCAGGCCGACATCCTCAAGGAAGACCAGGCTCAGAACACCTGCATTTTCAGCACTGAATTCGCGCTGCGCATGATGGGCGACATCCAGCAGTACTTCGTCGACAACGGCGTGCGTAATTTCTATTCGGTGTCGATTTCCGGCTATCACATCGCCGAGGCCGGGGCGAACCCGATCTCGCAACTGGCATTCACGCTGTCGAACGGTTTCACCATCGTCGAGTACTACCTGGCGCGCGGCATGCGCATCGACGACTTCGCGCCGAACCTGTCGTTCTTCTTCTCGAACGGCATGGACCCGGAGTACACCGTTATCGGGCGTGTGGCGCGCCGTATCTGGGCACGCGCCATGCGTGAGCGCTACGACGCCAACGAGCGCTCGCAGATGTTGAAATATCACGTGCAGACGTCTGGCCGCTCGTTGCACGCGCAGGAAATCCAGTTCAACGACATCCGCACCACGCTGCAGGCGCTCTACGCGCTGTTCGACAACTGCAATTCACTGCACACCAACGCCTACGACGAGGCCATCACCACGCCGACCGAAGAGTCGGTGCGGCGCGCCGTCGCGATCCAGATGATCATCAACAAGGAGCTCGGCCTCAACTTCTGCGAGAACCCCTGGCAGGGCAGCTTCGTGGTCGACAAGCTGACCGACATCGTCGAGGAGGCCGTCTACAAGGAGTTCGAGGCGATCAGCGAGCGCGGCGGCGTGCTCGGCGCGATGGACACGATGTACCAGCGCGGCAAGATCCAGGAAGAGTCGATGTACTACGAGCACAAGAAGCACGACGGCTCGCTGCCGCTGGTCGGCGTCAACACCTTTCTGCCGCGTGAGCACGCCGGTGACATCGTCACCGAGATTGAACTCATCCGCAGCACCGAGTCTGAGAAATCCCAGCAGATTGCCAACGTCGCCACCTTCCAGAACCTCCGTAACAACACCGCCACCGCTGTTCCCCAGAACCGAGGCTCATCCGCTGTTCCCCCTCTCTCCGATGCGCAGGATCACAGCCCCACCGCTGTACCCCCTCTCCCCGATGTGCAGGATCACAGCCCCACCGCTGATCCCCCTCTCCCCCCGGGAGAGGGCCGGGGTGAGGGTCCGACCTCGCCAGATCCCTCCCACGAAGCCGCAAACATCACCACCCTCCAGCAAACCGCCCGCAAACGCGAAAACGTCTTCGCCGCGCTCATGGAAGCCGTCAAGACCCATAGCCTCGGCCAGATCAGCCACGCCCTCTACGACGTCGGCGGCGAATACCGCCGCAACATGTAGTCGTGCCGATCATCTCGACCAGTTTGGAAATCACCGTGCGGATGTACTTCGCCGATCACGGTCCTCCGCACGTCCTTGTCGCTTACAAGGGTCATGAAGCGTTGATCGCGATATGGGACGGAAACGTCATCGAAGGCTCGCTGCCCAGCCGGGCGGGTGCACTGGGGAAGCAATGGTGTCTGGACAACCGTGCGGAGCTGGAACGCAACTGGACCGCCGCGCAGGCGCTGCAGCCCTTGCAACCCATTCGAGGGGCCGACAATGATTAAGCTGGTCGCCGTTGAACCGCGACGCGCATCCACCTTGCTACTGCGCTTCTCCGATGGGTCGTCGGGAAACTACGATTTCGCGCCGTTCGTCGATGCGAACACGGAAATGACCGCGCCACTCGCAGATCCGAAGTTCTTTTGCCGTCACTTCATCGAAGGCGGTGCCCTGGCGTGGCCCAATGGCTTCGACCTCAGCGCTGGTTCCTTGTATCGGCGGCTGGAAGAAGCGGGCGAGTTGCAGCCTGACGCCGCGGCGGCATGAAGCAGCCTCAAAACGTCACTGCAAACAGGCTATTCGGTAGCTGGACCTGGCACCGTTCCTAGTCGGACATGGGCAAGTCCATCCCGCTTCAGATCGTCCCCTCAACTTTCGTCGAAATCGACGGCGCGCTGGTGGCGCGCGACCTTGATCTGCCGCTGCAGGACTTCAGGCAATTGATGCAGGACGGGAAAGTAACCGTGCTGTGCGAGCGGGGAACCGGTGAAGACGCCGGACTGTATCGCGCGAGCTTCTACTACAAGGGTAAGCGCGCCCGCCTCGTGGTGGATGCCGAAGGCCAGCCTCGGTCGTCGGCGGCAACGTAACAGCACGCGCAGCGCGTAATCCGCTTCTTCGCCCTTGACCGTACATTCGTTGCTGCGATCTCCGGCGCGCACGCGACCAATCGGCACTGCGTCGCGTGCATTCGGAGCGATGCGCGATTGCTACTTCGATGCCGCGCAGCAAGCAGTGGACATGCCCTTCAGTCACAGACGCGCCCGGGCTTCGACTGCCGCGCTTGCCGTTCGGCAGGAACGTCGGAATATCGCTCACCCGCACGTGCGCGCGCTTGACCTCCACGGCCAGGGGCACCGCCCTCGTTCTCCCATCGTGCAAGCGCCTGTTCGCGCATGCGTACCGCTTTCAAGTCATCCAGCTTCTCAGGGATCATGGCAACACTCTCCAATACACAGCGAAGCTCGCTTGAGCCCCGTCAGCATCCTCAAAGGCATCCGGCGGTCATCCCCGCTCGGCGGAGCCGGGATTTCCGTTCCCGCGTGCGCGCAGCAGCGCATTCCGGATATTGCGTCACTGATGAAGGATTCCAAGTCTTGCTGATGATTTTGCTCGGCGCCGCGTCCGCGCCGAAGAAGGGACCGCCGAAAAAGGGGACGGAGGGAACCAAGCGCGCTCAATTTCCGCCATCCCCTTTTTCGTCCCCTTTTTCGTCCCCTTTTTCGCTTTTTTCCACTCGTGAGTCAAGGCACTCCGACCTTGTAATTCGGACCCCGTTATCCGAACTGGCGCCTCACATCAGGTGCACTGGGGTACGAAGGCAGAGATTGATTCCGGCAAAATCAGGCACTCTGACTCCAATGAATCTCTCAACCGAACCCGAGACGACCCCATGAAGCGAATTGCCGCGGTGCTCGTGGGTCTCTCGGCGTCCCTCGCATGGGCCGACTGCGCCGCGCCGGCATTCAATCTGGAAGGAGCAGTCGCCATTGAAGCCTGCGACCCGGAGAGGGAAAAGTGTCTCGATGCAACGAGCACGCTGTTCGAATACACCCGGCGCATTCCAGATGATCCGGCCGTGGTGTCGGTCGCGCTCCAGTCCAGCCCTTGGCGGTTTTACGGTCCTGACATGCGCATCCTTGCCGTCGACGAGTTGGCTGCGAGAATTCGTCCCCAACTGACGACTGAGGCCAAGCGGGTGAGTCTGCTTGGATCATGGACGGGCGTGGTCGGGGAAGCAGGGGCTAAATCACTCGCGGACCAGGTGTCGCTCGCACTGGACGGTTTCCCCGTGGACGGCATGGACGGATTCGTATGGATATCTCCGCAAGGTGCAGTACGTACGACACACCAGGCATTCACCATGCGTAGCAGTCGCGGGCCGTACGAGGTGCGTGAAGGCGATGAAGTAATGGTGGCGCTCGCTGCGGGCTGGTACGTCGGCATGGGCGAGCCGTCGGGTGAACATGCGGTCGCCGAGGACTTCGTACTTGCCGGCAGGGCATGGGATGTTTTTGGTTTGTGTCCCGAAAACGCATTGGCCGCATTCGAGAAGGGGGCAGCCAGGGGAAGTGGAGTCGCTGCCTACAACGCTGCGATGATGCGAATGGAACAAGGCGGGAGCGAAAACCTGCGGGCTGCGATCGCGTTGTTGTTGCGCGGTTCGAAACTCGGCGACCAGAAGTCAAAGGAAAAACTTCAGTCGCTGCGCCAGTCCAAATAACTCACCCGGTGCTGGAGCCGCCGCAAAAGGCACGAACGGTGCCGGCTTCAGCTGCCGCTGTTCCAGCCCCATTTTTCTCAGCGCCGCCCGCGTTCGCCCGCGCACGGCAACAACCAACCTGAAAGTTCGGCAAGCGCCAATCATGAAAGATCTGACCGAAGGACCGATTGCGGGGCACCTTGCAGCGATGGCTGCCCCGATGGCGATCGGCATGCTGATCCAGACGCTGTATTTTCTGGTCGACCTTTACTTCGTCGCCAAGTTGGGTGATGCGGCAATCGCTGGCGTCAGCCTTGGCGGCACCGTCATGTACATCGTGCTCGGCCTGACCCAGATGCTGGGTGTCGGCACCGTGGCGTTGATTTCGCACGCGGTCGGGCGCAAGGACCAACCCGATGCCAATCTGATCTTCAATCAGTCGATTGTCCTTTCCGCAGCGTGTGCGGCGCTGACGCTGATGGGCGGTTACACACTCGGCGGCAGCTACCTGCGAACGGTTGGTGCGGATGCTGAGACCGTTGCCGCCGGCATCTCCTATCTCTACTTCTATATCCCGGGACTGGCCCTGCAGTTCGCCTTGATCGCGATGGGTTCGGCGCTGCGCGGCACGGGCATCGTCAAGCCGACGATCATTGTGCAGGCGCTGACCCTGGTGCTCAACATTGTGCTTGCGCCGATCCTGATCGCTGGCTGGGGCACCGGGCATCCACTGGGCGTTGCGGGTGCAGGCTTGGCCAGTTCGATCTCGGTCGGCGCTGGTGTGGTGATGATGGCGATCTATTTCGCGCGCATGGAGAAGTATGTCGGCTTCCAGCGTGATCAATGGTGGCCGCGCATGCAGACCTGGAAGCGCATGCTCGCGATCGGTTTCCCCGCCGGTGGCGAGTTCGCCCTGATGTTCGTGTTCATGGCGGTGATCTACAGCGTGATCCGCGACTTCGGTGCGCCAGCGCAGGCTGGCTTCGGCATCGGCGGACGCGTCATGCAGGCGATCTTCCTGCCGGCGATGGCAATAGCGTTTTCGACCCCAGCCGTAGCCGGTCAAAACTTCGGCGCGCGCAAGCCCGACCGCGTGCGTGAGACCTTCCGCACGGCTGTGATCATGAGCAGCGTGGTCATGCTCGCGCTGACTCTGCTCTGCCAGTGGAACCCGGCGTGGTTTATTTCGCGCTTCACCAGCGAAGTCGAAGTCATTGCCGTCGGTGCCCTGTTCCTGCAGATCATCTCGCTCAACTTCGTGGCCCAGGGCATCATCTTCACTTGTTCGGGAATGTTCCAGGCTCTGGGCAATACCTGGCCCGCATTGGCCAGCACGACGACGCGCCTGCTGACCTTCGCCGCGCTCGCGCTGTGGCTGTCGCAGCGCCCGGGTTTTCGCCTCGAGCATGTCTGGTACCTGTCGGTTGCGACCGTTGCCCTGCAAGCCCTGATCAGCTGGTCGCTGCTGCACTGGCAGATGCGTACACGGCTCGCGTTGAAACCCGAATTCCCGGAACCGTGTTAAACGAGTACGCCAACGCAAGGAGGCTCGACCCATGTTGCTGCAGCAGTTCTTCGGCGAAGTGGACAACCCCCATCCCTGCGGCAACTGCGCCGGGGACAAACGGCTGGACTTCGAAGTGCGCATGGCATTCCAGCCCATCGTCGACGCGAACACG
>JBBQNY010000158.1:0-7070 GCA_038330365.1 Lysobacterales bacterium
GGGGCGACCTGGCTTGAGCTGCGCGAGTCCGGTCACGAGATTGAAGTCGAGAGCGACACCGCGCTCGAACGCATCGAGATGCCCCTTCCTCGCCGCTTCCGGGTTCACCTGCTGCGCTCGGACGGCGAACACCGTGTTTCGCTGAAGCGCAGGCTCGCGTCAATTTCCGATCAGTTCGTCTGGCTTCGGCTGCGCTGCGATCCGCAATCGTCGCGCGACGTGGCGCGTCTCGTGTGGTGGCGCGAGGCAAGCCGCCTCGCGGGCATCATCCAAGCGAGCAAGCTGGATTTCGAGTCAATGCAGAACTCGCTGGCAGTGTTGTCTCGAAAAGCTTTCGATCCTGAATCGGTGGCGATCTCTTTGCACTTGACGGCACAAATGCTGGAAGTCTCGCAGCGATATCTGGAATCCGGGCGGGCGTTCGCTGCAGTCGAGTCAGCGTGGATGGCGGCCGGAAGTGTCAACAAGGCGACCGTAGCGCGGGCCGCGCGCATGGAGGATTTGACGTTTGCGGGTCGCTACGACGAGGTCCTTTCGCTTGCAACACCCAAGCCCGAGCCGAGCGATGGCTATTGGCGAACACGGGTCTGGAACGCCCGCTGTCTTGCTCTGCGCTACGTGCATCGCCTGCGTGAGTCCGCGGCCTGCCTCGACATCGCCGTAGCGAATTTCCGTCGGCTCGGTGAAGGCCCGGAACTCGCGACGGCGCTGCTCGATCTCGGTGATCTGGAGCGAATCAACGGCCGTCCGGATCGCGCGCGAGCACACGCAACCCAGGTACGTGCACTGCCGCCGATGCCCGATGCGCTTGTTCTGCCAGGCCGAGCGAGCCTCATGCTTGCGGACCTTGCCCTCGAGCGTGGAGAAGTACCGGTGGCCCTTGGCCACTTTGCCCAATCGCTCGAAGACTTCGCTGCCGCCGGCCACGCGCGCTGGGAAGCCAACGCCATGCTGCGGTCGTCCCGAGCCTATCGACTGGTCGGTGGATTCAGCGAGGCCTATGCGCTGATCACGGCCGCGCTGTCGCGCCTGAACCCGCAGGACGCCCCAGCTCGAATCGCAATGGCATTGCTGGACCTCGCGGACGTCGACGCTGCAAAGGATCGGTTCGAATCCGCGGAGCGATGGCTCGCCAAGTCGCAGCGCATCTTCATCGCACTGGGAATGCCGCTCGAAGCCGACGGCGCACGCCTGCGCAGCGCACGGCTGGCATTGCGCAGGGGCGACACGGATGCAGCCCTGCGCATGAGCGGGCGGCGCGACAGCTCCATCGTGTTCAATCTTCAGGACTGGCAGATGCTCGACGCGGGGTGTCTTGCCGCTGCCCGGCAATGCGCGCCCGCGAAGGCTTTGCTGGCAATGGCGAGTTCGCAGCCGATGTCGCTGCCGCTCCAGATCGACCACGCGCGCATCACGGCACAGTGCGATCTGGCCGAGCACGGCGCGTCCAGGGCCGAGGCGGAGTTGTCGAGGGTGGCGGAGCGCGCGGTTGCGGTGACTCGATCGGTGGAGAATCCGTTCCTGAGAGCCCTGCTCGCGGATCGGCTGCGTGCGTTGGCGCGGGATGCGACGGCAATTCTACTGGCGACCGGAGCGGGCGATGGAGTAACACGGGAGCGACTCTGGTGGTGGCGCAGCCTCACCGATCGCATCGTCGACATGCCGCGTTCCGCGCGCAATGCACGACATGACGCGCAGCATTTGGACGAACTCATCGCCCGGGATCTGCTGACCACGGGAAGCGTGTCGGCTCCGCAGGTTCCGGCATCGACTGCGCCAGAGCGCGAGATGCTGTCCCTGCTTGCCGCGACCGGTTCGAAGACCTCGGCGGACTTCGAGCGCCATCCGATCCCGTGGCCCACCCTGAGCAACTTTGCATCGCAGATCCCCGAAGGATCGTTGCTGCTGATGCATCTCGATGGCGGCGATCGGGCCGGGTATCTGATGGTTGGTCGTTCCGACAGCCGCCTGGCGCCAGCGCCCACGGCGCGCGCGCTGTCTGACGGATCGATCGCGCTCACTCGCCTGCTCACGTCACCACGCACCTCTTTGGCGGCGATCGATGCGCAGGCACGCGCGATCGAGCAACTGCTGGCGATTGACCAGGGCGTCCCGCAGCCCGACCGTCTGCTCGTTTATGGCGATGATGCCTTCGCTGCCATTGCGTGGCCGGTCCTGCGCTGGCCAGGCGCGGAGGCGCCGCTTGGGGTAACGAGCCAGATCGCGGTTGCCCGGGCGACGGTGGTTGAAGTCGCGACACCTGGGGCGCCGGAGATATTGCAGATCCTGGTGGCGGATCAGTCCGACAGCTCTGGACTGCAGCGGCTTGATGCAGCTTCGAGGGAGGCTGCAGACATCGCTGCGATATTTGCGGGCGCGAGCCCACCCGTTCTCAAGCTGGAGAGCAACCGGCGCGCTGCGGTGCTTGAGGCGCTGGCGCGGCCAGCTTCCTGGTTGCACGTGGCCGCCCACGGGTCGACGCAAAGCGCGCGCCTGGGGCGCTCAGGCATTTGGCTACAACCTGCGAAGTCTGGTGGCGAACCGCAATTTCTGAGCTGGATCGACGTCATCGACCGTGGCGTGCGCAGCGAACTCGTGGTTCTCGGCGCCTGCGATCTGGCGGGATCGCCCACGAGCGCGATCGCCAGTCGCCTCGGCTTCGCGGCGGCCGTGTCGCAGGCCGGCGCAAGCAACGTGGTGGCTGCGCAGTGGCCGGTTAGCGATGCGGCCACCGCGCAGTGGCTCCAGCCCTTTTACGGCACGCTCGCGAAATCGCCGTCGAGCCCGACCGACGTGGGACGATCCCTGCTGGCAGCGCGCCAGCACCTGCAGCGCAGTCGCACCTTCCGCCATCCTTTTTATTGGGCGTCCTGGACACATCTGATGCGACTCGCCGTGGGCGGCGCGGACACCGCCTCTGCGAAATCCTCTCCGGCCGCTACTGGCAAGGCGCAAACTGCAGAGCAGAGTCGACAGCCGGAACCAGCGCTGCGGTAACCCGCTCCGTCACCGTGTCGACTGCGCCGAGTCCCACCGGCGCAATCGGGCAAGACGCCAGCGGCGGTGAACCGCTGGCGCAGTGCACTCGACAACTCAGAACTCCCAGCGCAGACCGCCACGCAGCACCCACTGTTCCAGGTCGTCGTAGGCGAAGGTGCGGAAGATGGAGAGATAGAACTGGGTGCCTCCCGGCCGAACCCAGGACAGTCCACCCGAGAAACTGCCGAAGTTGCGGTCCGGATCGTCGATGACAATCTGCGCGAAGGGCTGGCTGGGATTGCTGCGAAGACGCGGGATCAACGTGAATCCATCGTTGTCGCTCTCGTAGAACCAGTCGACCCGTACGAACGGCTGCACGACTCCGTTCGATGTGCTGATCGCCCGCGCCACCTGTAACGCACCGGAGAACTGCAGCGACTGGAAGTCCTGCGACGGAAAACTCAACAGGAATCCCGAATCGTTGCTGCCGCGCTCTTCGAAAGCGTCGATGTCGGTACCCGCGTACTCGATGCGGAACTCGGGCGTCAGCAACCAGCCGTTGCGGGCGAACTCGTAGCCGACTCCCAGTGTCGCCACCAACTGGTTTGCCTTCGTCTCCGAGAGCGCAGCTTCGCGGGTCAGGCCAATTGACGACAGATCGATCATGCGAAGCTGTTCGTAGTCATTGCGGAAGTATCCGAGCGAGGTGTCGACATACCAGCCGTTCTCGCCATACCAGGAAGCGTAAGCGGTGGCGCCGATGCCGTCCGTCTCAAGGTTGCCGCTGTTGGCGTCCAGGTCCACGTCCGACGCGCTGTAGCCGAGCGCGAGACCGACAAAGGCGCGATCGTTCAATCGATAGTCCACGCCGGCCGTGACGCCGTAGTTGTCGAAGTCAAAGCCCGATTCATTGGCGCTGCCCCGGCGGTTTCCGCCGCCGATGCTGCCGTTGACGAAGACTCCCCACGGACTCGGTCGCAGCCCAGTGTCCGAACCGCGTGCCCCCTGATCATCGAGCGCCAAGCCCGCGGCTCCGAAGCCTTCCAGCGGAAGCATGCCGATGGAGAGCGCACTGCCGCCGGAGAAAAGGGACAGCCCGGCAAGGTCGAACCCCGAAGCACCGCCGCGGACCGCCGCCATGCGCGTGGCGACGTTCGCCTTCTGCTGCGACATCAGCTCGCTCGCGACATTGCTCTGCGCGCTGACCTCTTCGGCGGCCAGGTTTTCGAGTGCGTCCTGCACCCCCGCCGCATTGTTCGCGTTCGCCGCCGCGACGATGGCCTGACAGGTGGAGATTGCGCCAGACGCCGGATCCGCATTGCCGCATGCGTTGGCCACGGGTATGACGGCCGCTTGCGCCACGGCGCTGCCATTGTTCGGCAGGCTATCGAGCGCGTTCTGGATCGTGCCCGCCGTCTGCCCGGGATCGAGGTTCGCAGTCACGGTCACCAGAATCGTGACCGTCGTCGACAGGCCAGCCGGATCGGTCGCGCGGATCTGGAACTGATCGCTGCCGGTAAAGCCCGCATTCGGAACATAGAAGGCAATGGCACCCACCACGCGGGCCGTGCCATTGCTGGCCGGTGTGGCCAGGGCGAAGGTGAGCGGATCGCCGTCTGGATCAGTGAAAAGCGGCGTCAGCGCCACACTCACCTCTACTCCGCCACTCGATTGCGCGGACCCGCTCATGCCGGTCGGCGGCTGATTGGCCGGGTTGCCCGTCACCGTGACAGTCACCGTGAAGGGAGCGGGCGGATGGGTCGCGTCGCTTGCGGACAAGCCGACAACGGTGGAACCTTCGTAGCCCACCAAAGGCGTGAAGATCAGCGTATTGCCGGCCAGTGTCGCGGTGCCCTGCGAGGCGGGCGGCGCAGATGTGATTTCGAAGCTCAGCGCGTCGCCTTCGGGATCGCTCACCAGACTCAGCAGATCGATGCTCACGGATGATGTTCCCGAAGTGACTGCGCTGCCGTCCATGGCGATCGGGGGCTGGTTCACGCCGTTGGCAGTCACGGTCACCTCAACCTGGAACGCGGCGGCGTTTTCCGCGTCGTCGACCGCCTCGAAACGCAGCAGCACCGTGCCTTCGAAACCCGGGGCGGGCGTGAAAGTCGCAGTCGAGCCGGTTACGCTGAGTGAGCCCTCGGTCGCAGTCGGCTGCGAAACTGCCGCAAAGGCAAGCGGGCCGCCTTCAGGATCCGTCGCGCGTGCTGACAGGTCGATGACCACGCTCTGCCCATTCATGGTCGAGGCACTGCCATTCGTCACCACCGGCGGCTGATTGGCGATGGCCGTGCCGATCTGCTCCGACGTGATGTCGTTGCTGCTGTTGGGATCCGCCGGCGTGGCGTTGCCAACCATGGCTTCATTGACGACGCTACCTGCGCCTACGACCTCAACCGTCAGTGTGCAGTTGTGGGACGAACCATTGGACAGCGTGGCAATCTGGTAACCCACAAACTGGCCGTTGACGATCGCGTTGCAATCGTTGTTGACCAGGGCGAGCTGCGCAGGCAGATTGTCGCCGACCGAGGCATTGCTGGCGTCGGTCGGACCGTTGTTGATCACTGTGATCGTCTTCTGGAACACGCTGCCCACGACGAGTGGAGTCGGCGCGTTGTTCGACTGCGAAATAGCCAGATCAGCACCGGGCGGCGGCGCGCCGTCGTTGTCGATGATTTGCACAGTGGAGTCGATCGACTCCAGTTCGGGCGCGACAAATCGCCTGCTCCCAGGCTGCAGTATCGCCTCCGCCAGTAGATCTTCCGAGTAGGATTCCGTCGGCTCCTCGATCTGGTCTTCAAGAATGTTGATGGATCGGTCTTCAAGCGTTACATCACCGGCATCGAACTGGTTGAGACTGGTGAATGGCTGCGCCGGACCGAACGCAAGGGATACGTCCGAGCCCAGCGTTGCGGTGCCGAAAACAACGCTGACCGGTTGCAGCGAACTTGCACTCGCCGAATCACAATACGCCACCAGGGTATACATGGCGGAACGATTGACGAGGCCAGCGTCTTCGCCGACGGAAATAGGCGAATTCACTGACACTGATATCGCAAACACGATGTTTGGATCGGTCTGGCAGAACGCCTGGCCCGTGGACGTCGGCGTGGCGATCAATCGGATCGAATTGTCGGTGTATCCCGCGTAGGTAATCGATTGCGCCGCAACGCCAAATGCGAAGGGCAGGAGTGCGGCAAGCGCCGCGACGCGAAGCGTGTTGATAAATCTCATGACATTCCCCAACGCCCGTCACGGTGCGAGCGCAGGCGTCACATTCCACCGGGAGTCCACTCCTCGTCACCCCCCATTTGAGGTATGCCGACGCAACGCCTGCGGATCAGTGTCAACAGCGAGGAACAACAACTCAACGGCAACAGTTTCGAACCGGAAATCAGTTGCTGCGGCAATTGCATCGTTTTTACTTCGAGTGCGAGCGACGCGGTGGCCGGCGTTGTCGAAGCAGGACATCTCTACCTGTTACTTCAGCCGCCCTGCGCAAAGCCTCACGCTCATCAGCACGGGAATCGGTGGTGCCTCATCCAACCCAAGTACGGTCAGCGACGCGCAGCTCTCTGCCAATGGCTTGCACTTGGTGTTCGCATCGCAGGCGAGCAATCTCGTGGCCAACGACGAGAGCGGCTACTTCGTCGATATTTTCCTGGCCCGCAATCTGGACAGTGCTGCGCCGAGCGAAAGTATCTTTGCCGACTCACTCGAAACGTTGCAAGAGAGAACGCGTACCGCAGTTCCACAGGACAACAGGGAACCTTGAGTGCGTGTAGATTCGAGTTTCGAGCACTGCTGGGAACCCGGCGCGGCGATGGCGTTAATTCAAACAGCGGTGGAGGTGCTGTGTCGATCTCCGGCGACGGCACGCGCATCGGCTTCATGTCCAGCGCAACCAACTATACGGCTTTCACTCCTTTCTCACGTTCGAGAGCGTTCCTCAAGAATCTTGCAACCGGCACTCTTTCGCTCGTGAGCGAGTCGAGTGTCGGCAACGCATCCGACGAGGCCTCGTTCGATACGGCACAGCTTTAGGCCAACGGGGGACTCATGGTGTTCGCATCGCAGGCATCCAAACT
>JBBQNY010000159.1:0-7059 GCA_038330365.1 Lysobacterales bacterium
TGGAGCTGACACACCAGCCGTTCGGTGGCTGGAAAGGCGTCGTGGGACTGCAGTTCCTGAGCCGTGAATTTGAGGCGATCGGCGAGGAAGCCTTTGTGCCGAAAACCGCCACGGATGGGTTCGGAGTGTTCCTGGTGGAACAGCGGCGCTGGGATCGCCTCGCCATCGAAGTCGGGGCCCGAGTCGATCAACAGGACAGTGACCCGGCAGACAGCGCGTCGCGCGATTTCACACCGGTCAGCGTCTCCGGAGGCGCCAGTTACCGCTTCAACGACGCCGTGCACCTGAGTCTCAACCTCGATCACGCGGAGCGCGCTCCTGTGGAGGAGGAACTCTTTGCGAATGGGCCGCACATCGCCACCGCGTCTTTCGAAATTGGCAATCCAGAGCTCAAAGTCGAGGCCGCCAACCAGGCAGAGCTCGGTATTCACCTGGATTCTGACCGGTTCGAGGCCAATGCCTCTGTTTACTACAACCGCTTCAACAACTTTATCTATCTGGTCGACACCGGAGTGCTTGTCGATGATTTGCCGGTGCGCCAATGGACCCAGGCGGATGCGCGCTTCCGCGGTGTCGAGGGTGAAGTGATCTGGCACGCCGCCGACAATGCCGCGGGCGCATTCGATGTACGTTTTTTCGGTGACTCCGTTCGCGCCACGCTCACCAATAATGGTGGCAACCTGCCTCGCATCGTGCCGGCGCGTGTTGGCGCGGACCTCCGCTGGAGTCGCGATCGCTGGCGTGCGTCGCTGGGTGCAGTCCGCACGTCGGATCAGGATGACGTGGCAGCGGAGGAATCGTCGACCCCGGGCTACACGCTGGTCGACGCGCACGTTGCCTGGCACGCCGACCGAGAGCGTTTCGCCTGGGAAGTCTTTGCGGATGCCACCAACCTAACCGACCGCGATGCGCGCGTGCACACGTCATTCCTCAAGGATCGCGTTCCCCTTCCCGGCCGTGGAGTGTCGATCGGATTTCGCGCGTATTTCTGATATCCGCAGAGCGTGGGTGAGCGCGCAATTGGCTGAAACTGCACCCTGCAGACGTAACATCCAGGTCACGCGTTGTTAACCACGACGACACGGTCAATCGTCAGCATGCGTAAAACCCGCCGGGTAGACGCGCATGCGCCTTTCATTCGTCACGGAAACATGGCCGCCGGAAGTCAACGGTGTGGCGTTCACCGTCCACTCGCTCGTCAGCCAACTCCGTCAGCGCGGTCATGAAGTTCGGGTGGTACGTCCGGCGCAGGCAGGCGAATCACCTTCCCGGTTTCCCGCACAGGTCGGAGGCGATGACGATCTTGCGGTCGCGTCGCATGCCCTGCCCCGTTATCCGGGCCTGCGTTTCGGCTGGCCGGCGGGGCGACTGCTACGCCGATTGTGGACGGAGGATCGGCCACAAGCCGTGTATATCGCGACGGAAGGGCCGCTCGGGTTCTCGGCGATCCGCGCAGCAAACGCCCTTGGGATCGTCGCGCTGACCGGCTTCCACACGCGCTTCGACGACTATCTTGATCACTATCGTGCGGGATTCCTCAAACCGTTCGCGGAACAATGGCTGCGCGCGTTCCACAATCGCGGACAAGCCACGCTCGTACCCACACTGGCCTTGCAGGATGAACTTCGTTCGCGCGGAATCCACACCGTCCGGCTACTGCAGCGCGGCGTCGACACCGACCGATTCCATCCTGACCGGCGTGACGCAGCGCTCCGGTCCAGCTGGGGTGTCGAGCCGTCAAACCTGGTGATGCTGTACGTCGGCAGGCTTGCTCCGGAAAAGAATCTCGACCTTCTGGTCGCCGGTTTTCGCGCCCTGCGTGCCGAACGCGCCGACACGAGACTCGTGGTCGTTGGCGACGGACCGGCCGCCGCTGCGCTCCGACGTGAATGTCCGGACACGATCTTCGCCGGCGTGCAGCTCGGCGATGAACTGGCGCGGCATTACGCCAGTGCAGATCTGTTTGTGTTTCCCAGCTTGAGCGAAACCTACGGCAATGTGACGCTTGAAGCGCTCGCGTCTGGCGTACCGGCCGTCGCGTTCGCCCAGGGCGCCGCGCTGGAACATCTCGGCGGCGACGCGGGCGCGGCAGTGGATCCGGACGATCCTGAGGCATTCCTCGCCGACTGCGTTGCACTGGGAACCGACGATGTGCGTCGAGCCAACGCGCGCAAGGCTGCGCGACGGGCGGTCGCGCACCTTCATCCGGAACTGGTGGCGCAGGGCTTCGAGGATCTGCTCCGGCAGTTGGCGCCGGAAGGCAGGATCGTGAACCGTGACAGCGCCGAACGCGCGGCGGATGCCCTGGCGAGGATGCCGTGAGGATCTTGAAGCAACGCCTGTTCGAGCGGGAGTCCGAGTGGTGCCGGCGCGCCAATCGACGCTGCGGAAGCAGCAGCCTTCGGCATTTCATGCGCGGGATCAGCCGCCTCGGCGATGGAGTGTTCTGGTATTCGCTGATGGCGGGTTTGATGTTGTTCGGCGGCACTCGCGGAGCGGCCGCAGCGCTGCACCTTGCCGCCACCGGCATCATGTCCCAGTTGCTCTACCGGGGCCTGAAGCGCTGGACGAAGCGAGCCAGGCCTTGCGCGAGCGATGCGCTTATCAAGGCCTGGATCGCACCACTCGACGAGTTCAGCTTTCCATCCGGCCACACACTGCATGCCATCGCCTTCAGCATTGTCGCGATCGCGTATTTTCCGCCGCTGAGCTGGCTGTTGCTGCCGTTCTGCGTCTGTGTCGCACTCTCGCGCGTTCTGCTGGGACTGCATTATCCGAGCGACGTGCTGGCCGCGATCGGCATCGGTATCGGTTTGGGCAAGCTTTCGCTGTTGGCAGGCGAGTTGGCGGACCGCCATGTCGCGTTGCAACTGCTGGCCTGATCGCGTCGGGATGCAATGACCCTGAAATCCTGCGCCCGCGTCGCAACGGTGCGCCCGCGTACGCCCTCGGCGTAATTGCGGCGCGACGGCAATCGCGCCGAGGCCAAAGCTCGCAAGCGGCTAGCATGCGTGCAGGCAGGGCAATGGGCGCACGATGAACTATCGACACGGCTTTCACGCTGGCAATCATGCGGACGTGCTCAAGCATGTTTGCCTGCTGGCCCTGCTCGACTCCCTTATGCAGAAACCGACGCCCGTGTTCGTGCTGGATACGCATGCGGGATCGGGCAGTCATCGTCTCGACTCCGGTCAATCGCAGCAAACCGGCGAATGGCAGCAGGGAGTCGGACGCATGCATGCGGCGCACGAGAGTACCGGCACCCGATTCACCGCGCCGCCCATCCTGCGCTATCTCGACGCGGTGCGCGCCGTTCGCAAATCAACTGCGGGCGACACCTATCCCGGATCTCCGTGGCTCATCTCGAGCCGACTGCGTGAAGGTGACCGGCTGGCCTGCGTTGAAACTCAGGCGGACGCTGCGAACGACTTGCGTCGCATGTTCGCGCGCAGCGAGCAGGTTTCCGTCCACGAGCGCGATGGGTACGAGGCAATGAAGGCTTTGCTGCCACCAGCCGAGCGCCGGGGACTGGTACTGGTGGATCCGCCGTACGAGTCGCAGAAGGCCGAGTTCGAATGTGTGCTGCACGCGCTGGAAGCCGCGCTGCCCCGCTGGGCCGGAGGCTGCTTCGCGATCTGGTATCCAATCAAGCGCGCCCGCGATCTGCAGCCGTTCTTCCGTCGATTGGCCGCGCTGCCGACCCGCGGGGTGCTCGACGTGCAATTGCTGTTGCGACCCGCCGTGTCGGCACTCGCGTTCAACGGTAGCGGTGTAATCGTGATCAATCCACCATGGCAGGTCGAACACGCACTCGAACCGGCGGTGAAGCAGATCGCTTCTGCACTCGGCGATGCCGGCAAGGGTGCCGGCAGCGTCTCATGGATCCGCGCCCGCAGCTGACCCGACACAACGGCTCAGGCGAGCGGAAGCTCGGCGTTTACGCGATCGGGCCTTTCCGGTTCAAAGAAACTCCAGCGCACGTCGTCAAAACGCTTCTTCATGTCGACCTCGATCCGGTTGATCGCGTCGATCATCGCAAATTCGCTGCCCTGCGGCTTCATCGCCGCCTGTACCGACACCATGACGGCGTCGCCCATCTGCAGCGTGATCAACTGGACCACGTTGTGGATCTGCGGCTGCTGGTCGAGCCACTGGAGGATCTCGCGCTGGCGCAGGGGATCGATACTGCTGCCAATCAGCAGCGCCTTGACCTCGATCGCAACAAACACCGCGACGAGGATCAGCAACACGCCGATGGCGATGGTGCCGAGTGCGTCCCAAAGCGGATTGCCGGTGACGACAGTCAGCACCACTGCAAGCAAGGCCAGTACCAGACCGCAAAGCGCCGCCAGGTCCTCACCGAAGATCACCACCAGCTCAGCCTGCCGGCTTTGACGGAACCAGCGCCAGAACGAACGCGAACCGCGTTCCTTGTTTACTTCGTGGATACAGGCGCGCATCGAAACGCCCTCGGCAATGATGGCGAAGATCAGTACGCAGACCGCCCACCACCACTTCTGCAGCGGTTCCGGATTCTGGAGCTTGTGGATGCCCTCGTACAGCGAAAACATGCCGCCCACGCTGAACAGGAGCAGCGCCACCAGGAACGACCAGAAGTAGATGGCCTTGCCGTACCCCAGCGGGTTCTCCGCAGTCGCGGGACGTTTGGCCTGGCGCAATCCCAACAGAAGAAGCAACTGGTTGCCGCAATCCGCCAGCGAATGCACAGTCTCCGCGAGCATTGCGCCGGAGTGGGTGAAGTACGCGGCCACACCTTTCGCGATCGAGATGGCGAAGTTGGCCCCAAGCGCAAACAGGATGGCGCGGTTCGAGTCGCCGCCTCCGGCCATGAACGGGTTTCCTACTGGATTCGAAGGAAAAGTCTAGCAGCCGAACCGCGACCCTAGCCCTTCCCACCTGTGCCGGCGACCTGCTTCCGCGGTGGCACTACCGGTTTCGCGGATGGCAACGGCCGCGGACTCCCGTTCTTGCGTTCGGCTTCAACGAGATTGTTCTGCTCTCGTCGGGTCAGGCGATCGCGAACCAGTTCGTAACTGCGACGCACCAGTATGTGCAACTCCTTGCCATTAAGTGCCCGGGGGTCGAGCACCTGCACCCACTTCGCACGCGCCAGATACGGCGCGGGAATAATTCCGTCGCGATCGGTGAATTCCAGAAAGCGACCCTCCTCCACTTTGAACGACAGCGCGCCCTTGCGATCGCCTGCGGTCGCCATCACGCAGAACATCTTGCCGCACACGGACAGCACGAGATCGTGTTCCCACTTGATATCGTTCGTCACACCGGGCCAGGTGGCGACGATCTGCAACAACTCGCTGGATTGCATTGCGCCTCCCGGGTGCGGATACCCGAACTATGAGCGACATCCTGAATGGAAGGCAAGTTCGCGGCGCGATTAGAGCAAGTCCTCGCGGTGCGCTCTGCATCATGCCCGCATGCAGAATGAAATGGATCCTGTGACATTGCGGCACGCAGCCCGCAACGGCGGCCGCCGCATCGCCAGACGCCGCCTTCCAGGCAGGTGGCGCGAACTGTTGCGCCTGCCCGATGGCAGCGAATGGCTGGTGAGACCGATCACGCGGCACGATGCAAGCGCTCTGCAGGAGGGATTCCGGTCGCTGTCCCCGGAGGCCGTACGCTTCCGCTTCCAGCACCCGATGAGCGAGCTTTCAGATGAGCTCGCGGCGCGACTTGCAGGAGTGGGTTCCCCGCAAGCCATTGCGCTCGTGGCGGTTGAGCATGGCGTCGTGGAAGCACGGATTGGCGCGGTCGCCCGCGCCTCGCTGACGGAAGATGGACGCGAAGCGGAGTTCGCACTGACGGTGGGTGAGCCTTTGGCGAATCTCGGTCTCGGCACATTGCTGATGAAGCGATTGTTGCGATGGGCTCGACTGAAGCGACTCGATGCCATATTCGGTGACATTTCCCACGAGAACCGGGCGATGCTGCGGGTGGTCGAAAAGCTCGGGTTCCAACGCGTGCCGATCCCCGATGGCGGTGGTGCCATCCGCGCCAGGCTGGAGTTGCGTCCTCGGGAATGAACCGGGCTGCACGCGGTTCGCGTGCGCGTTGAGGCTACGATCGGCGCGTATTCACGACGCCCAGTCTCAACGAGACTGGCGCTTCGGAGCTGAAGGTAATCGCTGCCGCACGGCCTCAAACAGGGCAACGCCGGCCGCGACCGAGACATTCAGGCTTTCCGCGCTGCCCTGCATTGGAATGTGTGCAAGGTGATCGCAGCGTTCGCGGGTCAGCCGCCGCATGCCCTCGCCCTCGCTGCCGAGGACGATGCCCGAGCGCCCCCGGAAATCCATGGCGTAGAGGGATTGAGGCGCGTCGCCCGCGAATCCCGTCAACCAGACGCCCGCTTCCTTGATGGTGTCGAGTGCGCGCGCGAGGTTGGTTGCTCGCACCAGCGGCAAGCGTTCCGCTGCGCCCGCGGCCGCGCGCCGAACCACTGGCGTCAGCGTGGTCGCCCGATCGCGCGGAATGAGCACCGCGCAAGCGCCAGCCGCCCACGCCGATCGCATGCAGGCACCCAGGTTGTGCGGGTCCGTCACACCATCGAGCACCAGCAGCAGTGAGTCAGTTCCCTGGGATTCGACCAGATCGCCCAGCGCGCGCTCGTCGAGATCGGGCGCGCTTTTACAGCGTGCGCCGATGCCCTGGTGCCGAGTGTCCTGCGAGATGCGGTCGAGGGCATCGCGACCGACAGACTGCACGGCGATGCCCTGCTTGCGCGCGGAATCGGCGAGCTCGAGCACACGCGGATTGCGTGTTCCCTTCTCGACCCACAACTCGATCATCTGCGCGGCCCCCGCATCGATGGCCGACTCGACCGAGTGGATCCCGACGCGCCAGTCGTCGCTCATCGACCCCAGCCTCCGCAAGTGAATTGTCCACGCAAAGATTGACGACCGATGTCCCATCCAAAGCCAACAGTGGCACCGGCGGATGATTCTCTCGCGCTGTGCGGGGCGGGCATGTATTGCGCCTCCGCGCCAGCAGTCGCCCTCATCCCACACCAAAACGTGAACT
>JBBQNY010000160.1:0-7049 GCA_038330365.1 Lysobacterales bacterium
CCGCAAGACTTGTTGGCGCTGCGGGCGACAGTTAGGCTCATTGCGGTCATGACGTCGCCGGCTTCGTTCGTCCATCTTCACCTGCACAGCGAATTTTCGCTGTGCGATTCGACGATCCGCATCCGCCAGCTGGTCGACGCGACCGTCGCTGCCGGCATGCCGGCCGTCGCGGTTACCGATGTTGCGAACCTGTTCGCTCTCGTCAAGTTCTACCGCGCGGCCGAAAAGGCGGGACTCAAGCCCATCGTGGGCTGCGATCTGCACGTCGTCGACGCCCAGGGAGAGACGGGCCTCGTGACCCTGCTCTGTCGTGACGGCGGCGGCTACCGCCAGCTCACCAATTTGCTCACACTGGGCTATCGACGCCGCCAACCGGGCAAACCCATCCTGTTGCAGGAGGCCGAAGTGCTGGGCGCGAGCCACGGCCTGGCTGTGCTGCTCGGACCGCAGTCGCGGCCCCTGATCGAGACCGTCGCCGGGCACGAGCAGGCGGGCGCGGATCGCGTTTCGCGCTGGCGCGATGCGTTCGGACCCTACGCCTTTCTCGAACTGGTGCGCGTCGGTCGCGAACACGAGGAAGACGCGGTCGCCGCCGCGGTCGATCTTGCCAGGCGCACGGACGTGCCGGTGGTGGCGAGCAACGACGTGCGCTTCATCGCCGCGGATGATTTCGAGGCGCACGAAGCGCGCGTCTGCATCCATCAGGGCGAGTTCCTGAGCGACAGCAAGCGCCCCCGGCGCTTCACGGCAGAGCAGTATCTGCGCACTCCCGCCGAGATGGCCCTGCGCTTCGCCGATGTACCGGTGGCGCTCGACAACGCAGTGGAACTTGCGCGTTGCCTCAATCTCGAACTCGACATGGGTCGCTATTTTCTGCCGGCCTTTCCGACCCGTGCCGGGCAGTCCGAGACCGAGCATCTTCGCGAAGCGGCCGAACGGGGCCTCGCCGGGCGACTGGAGGAATTCGGTACTGCTGCGGGCCATGATCGCAGTGCGTATGCCGAGCGTCTTGATCTTGAGCTCGATGTGATCGAGTCAATGGGTTTCGCAGGATATTTTCTGATCGTCGCGGAGTTCATTGGCTGGGCGCGCGGCGAAAAGATTCCTGTCGGTCCCGGACGCGGCTCGGGTGCCGGTTCGCTGGTGGCGTACTCGCTCGGCATAACCGATCTGGATCCGCTGCGCTTTGATCTCCTGTTCGAGCGTTTTCTCAACCCCGAACGGGTGTCGATGCCCGACTTTGACATCGACTTCTGCATGGATCAGCGCGATCGTGTGATCGAGCACGTGGCGCAGCTCTACGGCACGGACAAGGTCAGCCAGATCATCACCTACGGCAGCATGGCCGCCAAGGCAGTGCTGCGCGATACCGGACGCGTGCTCGGCATGAGCTACGGCTTCGTGGATCGCATCGCCAAGTCGATACCGATGCCGCCGCTGGACGTGACCCTCGACGACGCGCTCGGCCTGTCCGAGCGCAGCCGCAAGGAGCCACGTCGGGTTTCCGCAGAACTCTGCGAGCGCTACCGCGACGAGGAGGATGTGCGACAGCTCGTCGACCTGGCGCGCTCGCTTGAAGGGCTGACCCGCAACGCCGGCAAGCACGCCGGCGGCGTCGTGATCGCGCCCACGGCGCTGACGGACTTTGCACCGCTGTACGCGGAAGCCGCGGGCGACGCGATGGTGACGCAGCTCGACAAGGACGACATCGAGGCGGTGGGACTGGTCAAGTTCGATTTTCTCGGACTGCGCACGCTGACCATCATCGACTGGACCGTGCAGGCCGTCGATCGCGAGCACGTGGCGCGCGGCCGCAAGCCGCTCGACATGGCACGTCTGCCGCTCGATGACGTGGAGGCGTTCGCGCTGCTCAACCGCTGCCAGACGACGGCCGTTTTCCAGCTCGAATCGCGCGGCATGAAGGAGCTGGTGCGGAAGCTCAAGCCTGACTGCTTCGACGACATCGTGGCGCTGGTCGCCCTGTTCCGACCCGGCCCACTGCAGTCGGGCATGGTGGACGACTTCATCGCACGCAAGCATGGCGAGGCCAAGGTCAGCTATCCGCACCCGCTGCTGGAGCCAATCCTCGCACCGACCTACGGCGTGGTCGTGTACCAGGAGCAGGTGATGCAGATTGCGCAGGTGCTGGCCGGCTACACGCTGGGCGGCGCCGACCTGCTGCGCCGTGCCATGGGCAAGAAGCAGGCCGACAAGATGGCCGGCGAGCGGGTCAAGTTCGAGACCGGCGCCGCCGAGCGGGGCATCGACGCGCGCGTCGCGTCGGCGATCTTCGACCTGATGGAAAAATTCGCCGAATACGGATTCAACAAGTCGCATTCGGCCGCCTACGCGGTACTGAGCTACCAGACCGCATGGCTCAAGGCGCACCACCCTGCCCCGTTCATGGCGGCCGTGCTGTCCGCGGACATGGATCACACCGACAAGGTCGTGATCTGTCTGGAAGACGCGCGCGCCATCGGACTCACCGTGCGTCCGCCCAATGTCGCCAGCAGCGCCTATCACTTTCATGCCCGAGATGCGCACACCATCGAGTACGGCCTGGGGGCGATCAAGGGGGTGGGCGAGCACGCCTGTCGGGAGATCGAGCGCGAGCGGCTCGAGCGGGGGCCATTTCGCGATCTCGGCGATTTCTGCCGCCGCATCGACCCGGGCCGCATTGGCAAGCGCGCGCTCGAAGCACTGCTCCATGCCGGTGCACTCGATGGCCTGGCGCCCAATCGCGCGTCACTCGCGGCGCAGCTACCGCTGGCGATCCGCGCCGCGGAACAGTCACTACGCGATTCCGCGGCGGGTATTGCCGACATGTTCGACAACTCGCATGCCACACCACCGGACATGGATTGGCCGCTGGTTGCCGAATGGCCGCTCTCGCGCCGCCTGGGCTCCGAGCGCGACGTGCTGGGTCATTACCTATCGGGTCATCCGCTGGACGAATGGCGTGGCGTCGTGGAACACGTCAGCACGTGTCCGATCGCTCGCATCGCCGCACTGTGGCAACCCAGGCAGAGCGAGTCCCGCCGGCCCGACCGCGGTCCGCTGGTGCGCATCGCCGGGCAGGTCGCGCAGATGCGCAAACGCGGCGAGAGCATGGCCTTCGTGCAGATCAGCGATGGCACAGGACGGATCGAAGTGGCGTTCTTCTCCGAGGAATACGCGGCAACGTCCGCACTGCTGGTCAAGGACGCGCTGCTGCTGATTGAAGGTCATCTGCAGTTCGACGGATTCAGCGGCCAGCTGCAGGTGCGCGGCCGTCACGCTGAACCGCTCGACGACGCGTGCGCGCGGCAGACGCGCGCGCTCAGGATCACGCTCACGGCCGATGGACATGTTGCCGGAGGGCACGCTCGCGTCGGTACTGCGGTCCCCGATTCCGCTGCCCGGGTCGCCGCATTGTCGGAACTGCTCTCGAGGCACGTTCCGGGCGGCAGTCGCGTGCTGATCGAGACGCAGCGAGGATCGGCGCGTGCGGTTCTCGAACTGGGCGATCGCTGGCGCGTGCGCGTGACGCGAGCGCTGCTCGACGCGCTCGTGTGCGAACCGGGCGTCGAGTCGATCGAGCTGATCGGCGCACCCGCGCAGGCGCAGAACGCCGCGGCGGCGTGAGCCCCGCACCTCCCCCCAATCAATCGCACGACCCCCAGAACGCCCCATCGCATGTAGGAGCGTGCTTGCGCGCGATGGCGGCATGGCGAAACGGAGCGCGCGGCGCGTCTTTGCATGCCGCCATCGCGCGCAAGCGCGCTCCTACAAAAGCGACAATGGTGCTTCTGGGCGGCCACGCGAGGCGCGTCGCTATACTCGCCGCCTGTCCGCTCGCGGTACCGGCATGAGCCCGACGTTTCTCGATTTTGAACAGCCCATCGCGGACCTGGAAGCGCGCCTCGCCGAATTACGCGCGGCCAACCACGGCACTGCGCTCAATATCGACGAGGAAATCGGGCGCGTGGAGGAAAAACTCGCCACGCGCACCCGCCAGATTTTCGCGGGACTGAATGCGTGGCAGGTCACCCAGATCGCGCGGCATCCGCAGCGCCCGCATGCACTCGACTACATTGGCCGCCTGTTCGAGGACTTCCACGAGCTCGCCGGCGATCGTGCCTTTGCGGACGACGCCGCCATCGTCGGCGGCCCGGCACGGTTCGACGGCCGGCCGGTGATGCTGATCGCGCAACAGAAGGGCCGCGACACCAAGCAGAAAATCCGTCGCAATTTCGGCATGCCGCGACCCGAGGGCTATCGCAAGGCACTGCGCCTCATGCGTATGTCAGAGCGCTTCGGACTGCCCCTCATCTGCCTCATCGACACGCCGGGTGCCTACCCCGGCGTCGGTGCCGAAGAGCGCGGCCAGTCCGAAGCCATCGCAACCAACCTCATGGAAATGTCGCGTCTGGACGTGCCGATCATCTGCGTCGTCATAGGCGAAGGCGGCTCGGGCGGCGCGCTCGCGATCGGCGTTGGCGATGCCACACTGATGCTGGAGTACGCGGTTTATTCCGTGATCACGCCCGAGGGATGTGCGTCGATCCTCTGGAAAAGTGCCGAGCGCGCACGCGATGCTGCCGAGGCGCTCGGCATGACCGCATCGAGATTGCTGGAGCTCGGGCTCGTGGACCGCATCATCGAGGAACCGCTGGGCGGCGCGCATCGTGATCCGGACGCCATCGCGCGCAGCCTCGGCGGGGCGCTGAAGCAGACGCTGGCCCGGCTCGACACGATTGATCCCACTGAACTGGTCGAGCTTCGTTATGCCCGGCTGCGCAAGCTCGGCGCGTTTACCGGCGAGTGAACCGGGTTCGCGGGGCGCGGCCCTGACCATGGCGGAGAGCGCAGCTGAAGTCCGATTGCGTGCAGCCTTGCACGCCAGTCTGCAGCGCGCCCCTGCATCCGGCCCGATCGTCATCGCGCTCAGTGGCGGTGGCGATTCCACGGCGCTGCTGCACGTCGCTGCGCACTCTGCGCAGTGCCGGGAACGCGGACTGCGAGCGCTGCATGTGGATCACCGCCTCGCACAGGCCAGCGACGCGTGGGCACGCCACTGCGCAACGCTCGCCGCCGGCCTCGAAGTTCCCATCGATCTTGTCTCCGCGCAGGTGCAGCGCGCGGGCAAGGGCCTCGAGTCCGCCGCACGCAGCGCGCGCTACGGCGCACTGCAGTCTCGACTGCGCCAGGACGAGCTGCTGCTCATGGCGCACCATGCCGATGACCAGGCGGAGACGGTACTACTGCGACTCGTGCGCGGCGCAGGGGTGCGCGGCCTCGCTGCCATGCGCGAATGGCGGGCGGTGCCGCCCGGCTGGCTGGGGCGGCCGTGGCTCGGAGTGCCGCAGTCCCTCATTCGGCAATACCTCGACGACAACAGACTTGAGTGGATCGAGGATCCCTCGAATACGAACCTGGAACACGATCGCAATCATCTCCGCCATGCGGTCATGCCGTCGCTGCGCGAGCGCTGGCCGCAAGCTGCGCTGGCGATGGCGCGCAGTGCCGCGCTGCTGGCAAGCGCCAGCACCGTGCTGGCCCGCGTCGCGCGTGAGTGGCTCGATTCCGCACGTGATCCGGTCGATGGATCGCTCGACTGCGCGGCCCTGCGCGCGCTGGATGACTTCGCGCTGGAGGAAACCGTGCGTGCACTGGTGGATGCAGACGGTGCACCCTCGCCCCCGGCACGTGTCACCGCGCGCCTGCGTGAGGATCTGCTGGCGGCGCCAGCGGACGCGATGCCTTGCATCGACTGGAATGGATATGCGCTGCGTCGTCATCGCGATCGTCTGTTCCTGACGCCACCGCTCGAGGAGGTGCCAGCGGGCTGGAGTGCCCTGTGGCAGGGGAGATCCGAGCTGGAACTGCCTGCGGGTTGTGGTCGGTTGAGCGCGACGACTGAGCTCGAAGCTCCGTTGCAGGTGCGCTTCCGGGCGGTCGGCGACCGCTTCAGGGCACGGCACAACGGGCCCAGTCGCAGCGTCAAGACACTGATGCAGGAAGCCGGCATACCAACCTGGATGCGGAATCGAACGCCGCTCCTGCTCGACCAACACGGCATCGCCACCATCGGCACCCAACTGCTGGCCGAACGATTGCGCAGCGCCTTGCAGGAGGCAGAGTGCGAGATCCACTGGCTACCCGCTACCCGGGTTGGCTGCGAACCCACCTGACTGTCACCACCTGCGGACCGTCAGTCGTCGCTGGCAGCGCTCAGCCCCGGTGCGCGCAAAGATCATCGGTCGGAGGTGTCCTCGGCCGGCCGCACAAACTCCATCATCTCCGCCTCGATGCCTTCCCGCAGCCGCATCAGGCGCTGGGCGTAGGTGCTCATCCTGACCTGCGCGGGTGTCTCCGGCACCCACTTGGGCACCGGCGTCGGCTTGCCGTCATCGTCGAGCGCCACGAACACGATCACGCAGTGGGTGGCGTGCACGCGGCGGCCTTCGATGGAATCGCTGGCCCAGACTTCCACCGCGAAGTGCATGCTGGTGGTGCCGGTGTAGATGAGGCTCGCCTCAACTTCGACCACATTGCCGATCAGGATGGGGGTGAGGAAACGGATGCCGCCGACGTACACCGTCACGCTGTAGCGAGAGCTCCAGCCCACGGCGGCGGCCCAGGCCGCCTGGTCGATCCATTTCATCACCATGCCGCCGTGCACCTTGCCGCCGAAATTCACATCCGAGGGTTCCGCGAGGAACCGCATCGTGATCGCAGAACGTTTATCGGGCATGGGTATCGAGTGACCTTGGAGGTTGAAGCCGGCCGTCACGCGATGCAGCGCGAATCATCGCGCCGCACGTTGAGCTCTGGGCAAGCCGCGGACTCGCCCGTTGCGCGCTTCGCAGCGCCAGGATTCATGTGGGTGTTACGGCGGATTGGCGTCGCGGCGGGCCGAGCGCCGCAGCAGGATCGCGACGCCGATGCCGATCAGGATGAGGGGCCACCAATCGGCGATCAATGGCGCGAGACCGGGCAGCCAGCCCTGCTTGAGCAGGAGGAAGTACACGCCAAGGATGATGAGGACCCAGGCGCCGACACTTGAA
>JBBQNY010000161.1:0-7017 GCA_038330365.1 Lysobacterales bacterium
CCGGAATCCGCTCGCGCGGACGGTTCCCTTGCAACCGCGAGCGCCGCTGCGCCCGCTGCATTGCTGCGTTTTCTTGTCGTCGGAGCACTCAACACGCTCCTGACCTATGCGCTGTATTACCTGCTGCAGCGGCTCATGCACTACCAGCTTGCGTACGCGTTGTCGTATCTCGCCGGCGTAGTGATCCAGTTCCTGCTGCACAGCCGCTTCGTCTTCCGCGTGCCCCTGCGCTGGGTCAATCTGTTTGGCTACCCGCCGATACATCTGGTGCTGTACGGATTCGGCGCGGGCGTGCTGCTGTTGCTGGTCGAAGGCTTCAGGGTTCCCGCCGCGTTCGCGCCCCTGTTCGTGATCGCCCTGAGTGTGCCGCTCTCGTTTCTGCTGACGCGCGCGTGGCTCATGCGCTCGGATTCCGCCGGCACCCTCGTATTGCGTCTCGTGGACATCCTGCTCGCGCTCGGCACGTCGCTGGTTGCCGCCGTCTACGTCGCAACGAGTGTCAGCTTTCTCCACGCCTTCAGCTGGCGGCAGCTCCTGTTCGATCAGTTGCGCCAGTACCTGCCGCTGCTTGAGGGCCGTTTTCCGGAGAACCTGCTGCAACTCGAGAACGGGCACCGTCCGATTTTTCCGAATCTCATCCGCGTGCTCGACATCCATCTCGGTCACGCGGACCAGAGCATTCCCATCATGGCCGGGCTGCTGTTCTCTGCCACCTCCCTGACGCTGGTCGTGTGGGCGACGCTGCGTGCGCGCAGCCTTGCGCTGGCGGAGCGCGGCGCCGCGGTTCTGCTGGCTGCCCTCGGTCTGTACTGGCTCGGCAACGCGCGCATGCTGTTGCACGCCAACGAGTCGATCCAGGTTGGATTGACGACGCTCGCGGTGGTGGCGATGGCCATCTGCGTATCGCGCGCGGCTCTGCAAGCACGCGCGGCCGATCTGCACGCAGCCCTGGATTCGTCGACGCGCACGGGCATCACGCAGTCCATGTGGATGCTGCTCGCGTCAGGCGCGGCCGTTGTCGCCACGTTTTCGTTCGGCTCCGGCATCGCCGCGTTCCCGACCTTGCTGTTGCTGGCGCTCATGCAGCGCGTGTCGCGACGCGACCTGCTGATCGCAGGCGGTTTCATGCTGGGAACGCTGGCCCTGTATCTGTTCGTGCTGCCGGGCGACGATGGGGTGCGCGGGTCGCTGTCGCTGCGTCCGCTCGATTCGCTGGCAGTGAGCGCGCGCTGGCTGTCCGCGCCCTGGATTACCGGCTGGCTCGGGCTGTCCGACCCTTTTGCCGGCGACTGGGTTCGTCGCGAGGTGGCGGAGAACGGCGTGGGACCGTGGCTGCTCGAAAGTGCCGATGCGCTGGCGCTCCGTTTCGGCGGCGCCGAGTTCATCCGCTGGGCGGGCGTCGTCGTGGGCGCATTCGGACTTTTCGTCACCGCGGCCTTTGCCCTGGTCCGACTATGCCGGCCACGCGTGCTCTCTGCACTCGAATCGCTCGCCTTCGCGCTGGCGCTGTTCGGCGCGGCGACTGGCCTCCTGATTGGCGTCGCGCGTTTGGGGTACTTCGATCTCAATCCCG
Source organism: Lysobacterales bacterium (assembly GCA_038330365.1). Classification (GTDB taxonomy): domain Bacteria; phylum Pseudomonadota; class Gammaproteobacteria; order Xanthomonadales; family Ahniellaceae; genus JBBQNY01. Next base: position 1,574 of record JBBQNY010000161.1, read on the forward strand.
GACAACTGCTCGCAGACCGTTATGGCGTGTGGCCGAATCTCATGTGGATGGGCGTCGGGCTGCTGCTGATCCTGCAAATTTCGCGCATGGTCACGCCCGGACGCGACGCGGACCCGGCATCAGCCCGCCCAGCGTGGCGCGGCGCGGCCGTTGAGGGGCTGCGCTTCTTCATGCCGCTGCTGCTGCTGGCAGTCGCGACCGTGGCGTGGCCCATGCATCTCGGATACCGCGGCTGGGGCGCGGCGGTGTACTCAATCGCCGAGCGCGGCGCCGCCGGAGCGGAGCTCGGTTTCTTCGATCCGCTCTACGCGCCATCCCAGCTCACGATGCCGCCCGCGTTCGACCGGCGTTTCATTGAGCTACTGCAGCGCCGGCAACTGTCGATGTTCGCGGGTCAAGGCGACGACTGGGTTGGCCGCAAACTGCCGATCGAGCTCGCGCCCGGGGATGGATTCGCAGATGCAGACGTTCGGAGCGAGCCCGTGCAGGAGTTCGAAGGCGTCCGTGCATTCGCCTTTGCCGGCGTGGTGAAGGATCGGCAGAGCCGCCCGACCATGCCGGAACTGGTGGTACTGGACAGCACAAGGCGCGTGGTTGGTATCGCTCGCTGGGGCGCGGACCCGTTCCTGGAGAGCTGGCTGGTGCCGGCCACGCGCAGCTATGTCGTCGGCTACGCCTTTGCGCAATCGGATTGCGCGCCGCTGTTGCTGGTCGGAATCAGCGGCTCGCGGGGCATCCCGCTCGGCGAATTCGAGTCCTGCGCCAAGTCCATGCCCTGAGGCGTTCGTGCTTCCGGCAATCCGCACCCGTCGCAGAGGTGCGGATTGCTGCACGCCGACGCGCAAGCCGCGCGCCGGGTCCTGAAAGTTCGAGCGTCAGCCGACGGCCGCGATGCGCGGGGTTTCGGCGTGCGGCGCCTCGAACTGTTCCTCCTCGGTCGATCCGGCCAGCGCGGTGAGGGACGACGAGGCGCCCGCGATCACGGTGTTGACCTGGTCGAAGTATCCGGTGCCCACTTCCCGCTGGTGCTTGGCGCCGGTGTAGCCGCGCGACTCGGCCGCGAATTCGGCTTCCTGCAACTCGACGTAGGCCGCCATCTGGCGATCCTTGTAGCCGGTCGCGAGATGCCACATCGCGTAGTTCAACGCGTGGAATCCGGCCAGCGTGATGAACTGGAACTTGTAGCCGTAGCCCGCGATTTCCTTCTGGAACTTTGCGATCGTGGCCTCGTCCAGGTTCTTCTTCCAGTTGAAGGACGGCGAGCAGTTGTAGGCGAGCAACTTGCCGGGAAACTTCGCGTGGATGGCCTCGGCGAACTGGCGCGCCTGCGCGAGATCGGGCTGCGCCGTCTCACACCACACAAGGTCCGCGTAGGGCGCGTAGGCCAGCCCGCGCGAGATCGCCTGCTCGATGCCAGGCCGGGTTTCGAAGAAGCCCTCAACCGTGCGGCCGCCGGTGCAGTGCGGCTTGTCGTTGTCGTCGATGTCGGAGGTCAACAGCCCGGCGCCCATGGCGTCCGTGCGCGCGACGATCAAGGTCGGCACGCCCGCCACGTCCGCGGCCAGTCGTGCCGCCACGAGCTTCTGCACGGCCTCCTGGGTCGAGACCAGCACCTTGCCACCCATGTGTCCGCACTTCTTGGCACTGGCGAGCTGGTCCTCGAAGTGCACGGCTGCGGCGCCCGCCTCGATCATGTGGCGCATCAGCTCGTAGGCGTTGAGCACGCCGCCGAAACCGGCTTCGGCGTCGGCCACGATCGGCACCAGCCAGTCGATGTCGTCATTGCCTTCCGCGTGGTGGATCTGATCCGCGCGCAGCAGCGTGTTGTTGATCTTCTTGACCACGTTCGGCACCGAGTCAACCGGATACAGCGACTGGTCGGGATACATCTCGCCCGCGCTGTTCGCATCCGCCGCCACCTGCCAGCCGGAAAGATAGATGGCTTTCAATCCGGCCTTCACCTGCTGCATCGCCTGGTTGCCGGTCATCGCGCCCAGCGCATTGACGAAGGGCTCGTTGTGGAGATCGCGCCACAGCCGTTCGGCACCACGCCGCGCCAGTGAATGCTCGACCGCGACCGTGCCACGCAGTCGCGCGACTTCATCTGCACCGTAGGGCCGGGTGACGCCGTTCCAGCGTGCGTTGTTGGTCCAGTCGAGATTGAGCGCGTCGACCGTGGGCAGTGAATTCTTCATGGGTTACTCCTCGTTTCGGACGTTGCAACGGGGTTGGGGTCAGACGCATTCGACGCGACGATCAAGGGATATGCGGCGAGCGTGAGGAAATCCGCGAGCGTGTCCGCGCGCGTGAGACGGTCCAGCAATTGCGTGGCGACGCCGAGGTGGGCGTGTCCGGGAAGGTCGGGCTGCTGCTGCAGTCGCGCGCCGGTGTGCTCGAGTGATGCGGCAAACAACACCAGATCGATGTGTGCGCCGTCTTCAAGATGCGCTGCATGCCGGAGCCACTGCCAGACCTGCGCGCGTGCGATCTCGGCCGTTGCCGCGTCTTCCATCAGGTGGTGGATGGGCACGCAGCCCTGCCCGTCCAGCCAGGCGGCGAGATAGCGCACGCAGACTTCGATGTTGTTGTCGAAGCCCGCGCGCGTGATGGTTCCCGGCGACGGCGCGATGAGATCGTCGCGCGACACTGCAACGTCATCGCGCGCGACATGCTTCTGGTCGGTGCCGGGCATCACGGCATCGAAGGCCTCGCGGGCCAGCGCGATCAGGCCGGGATGTGCCACCCAGGTGCCGTCGTGTCCCGCCTTCGCTTCACGATCCTTGTCAGCGCGTACGCGCGCGAGCGCGGCTGCGTTGGCGGCCTCGTCCCGCGCGATGGGGATCTGCGCCGCCATGCCGCCCATGGCGTGGGCACCGCGCCGATGGCAGGTACGAATCAGCAGTTCGGAGTACGCGCGCAGGAACGGCTGCGTCATCGTCACCTGACCGCGTTCGGGCAGCACCCGCTCGCCGTGGGCGCGGAATGTCTTGAGGTAGGAAAAGACGTAATCCCAGCGGCCGCAGTTGAGCCCGGCGATGCGCGTGCGCAGCGCGTGCAGGATCTCGTCCATCTCGAACGCGGCCGGCAGGGTCTCGATCAGCACCGTGACCTTGATGGTGCCCGGCGCGAGTTCAAGCTCGTGCTCGCAATGCGCGAGCACCGCGTCCCAGAGCGCCGCCTCCTCCATGCACTCGATCTTGGGGAGATAGAGGAAAGGTCCGCGATCACCGCGCGCCAGCGCAGCAGCGTTGCGCTTTAGGAACAGTCCCGCGTCGAACAGCGCGGCGGACATGGCTGCACCATCAACTTCGAAGTGGGCCTCGGCCAAGTGCCAGCCGCGCGGCCGCACCCTCAGCGTCGCCAGATCGTCGCGATCGGGCCGCAGTTGGTAGAGCTTGCCCGTGGCGGGAGCGTCGAACTCGAGCGTGCCGTCGATCGCCTGCGACAGCGCGAGCTGGCCAGCCAGCAGGTTGTCCAGCGTTGGCGAAGTCGAATCCTCGAAGTCCGCCATGAACACGCAGGCGCCGGAGTTCAGCGCGTTGATGATGGTCTTGGCATCGGTGGGGCCGGTGATCTCGACGCGCCGGTCGCGCAGGGCGGTCGGCGGTGCAGCCACGCTCCAATCGGATTCGCGGAGGCCCCGCGTGTCATCACGCCAGTCCGGCAACATTCCGGCGTCGTAACGCTGCTGGCGGACTTGCCGCGCGGCCAGCAGGCGCAGGCGTTCGGCGTCGAATCGGCGGTGAAGATCCACCAGAAACTGGTGCGCTGCAGCACCAACCACGCTCGCCAGCGACAAGGCATTAATCGAGTGGGCCGCGGCTTCCGAGGCGACTTGCCCTCCTGCTTTTTCCTTCAGCATTGCAACCATTGGCAATCAGTACCTCGTCGTATGGAGCCGATACGCTAGGCCGCGGCGGTGTATTTGACAAATCGAATGTGTGAAGTAATTTGTTTAACATAATCAAACAGTGGACAAGTGCATGAAGCGGAAAGGGAATGTCCATGGGGACGCGCCGGTTTCGAAGGGGCGCGTGTCGCGCCGCAGCAAGAAAACCGGCGAGTCGGCAGGTCCGCGCTTCTACTACAAGGGCAACCGCACCAAGCAGCTGCGCGCCTTCTGCCAGGCGGCGCGACTCGGACACCTCGGACGCGCCGCCGAGGCGCTGTACCTGTCGCCCTCGACGCTGAGCCTCGCCATCTCTGCGCTCGAACGCGAGCTCGGAGTGAAACTGTTCGATCGCACCGGCCGCGGGCTCGAGCTGACGCGCGAAGGCGTGATGCTGCAGGAACTCGCGCGTCCCCTGATTGAAGGCCTCGACCAGCTCGATGCGGAGTTCAGCGGACGCCTGCACGGGCTCGGGCCGGTTGAGCTGCACATCGCTGCCGGCGCCTCCACCATCCAGTACCTGCTGCCACCGCTGGTACGAAGTTTCCGCGAGCGCCATCCGGAAGTGCGACTGACGCTGCACAACGTGACGGGTCAGGATGGACTGGCGCTGTTGCGCAACGATGAAGTCGATTTCGCGATCGGGTCGATGCTGGACGTGCCAAACGATCTTTCATACGAACCGGTCTACCGCTTCGATCCGGTGCTGATCACGCCGCTCGATCATCCGCTCGCCGCCATGGCCGATGTCACGCTGGCCGACATCGCGCCTTTTGGTCTGATCCTGCCGCCGCGCCGGCTCACGACCTACCGCATGGTCGATCTCGTGTTCCAGCAGGCCGGCGTGCCGTTCCAGGTCGCGTTCGAAGTGGGTGGATGGGAGCTCATCAAGCAGTACGTGGCCATGGGTCTCGGCATTTCCATCGTCACCGCGATCTGTCTGACACCGGAGGATCGAGTGGCGCGCCACAACCTGCGCGCATACTTCCCGCAACGCAGCTACGGCGCGGTGATGCGCAAGGGTCGATTCCTCGGCACCGAAGCGCGCGCGTTTCTCGATCTGCTCAAACCGAGCCTGTTCGCCGGCCGCAGCGCCGAGGAACCCGGGCATTCGCAGCGGTAGGTGGCATACGGCGAACTGCGCGCGAGCGCCCTTCATCGCAACACATATGCCTGGTGCATGCCCCCTCGCGCGCAATGCACGTGCCTCGTGTAGGAGCGCGCTGGCGCGCGATGGCGCCATGGCGCGATCGGGCGTAGGGCAAAGTCATGCATGGCGCCGCGTGGCGCTGTTCGGCGCGATGCACGGGCCTCGTGTAGGAGCGCGCTGGCGCGCGATGGCGTCATGGCACCGCGTGGCGCTGTTCGGCGCAATGCACGTGCCTCGTGTAGGAGCGCGCTGGCGCGCGATGGCGTCATGGCGCGTCCTGGCGCTGTTCGGCGCAATGCACGTGCCTCGTGTAGGAGCGCGCTCGCGCGCGATGGCGTAATGCCGCCGCGTGGCGCTGTTCGGCGCAATGCACGTGCCTCGTGTAGGAGCGCGCTGGCGCGCGAT
>JBBQNY010000162.1:0-7013 GCA_038330365.1 Lysobacterales bacterium
GCCGAGGGTGCCGACATGGTGATGATCAAGCCGGGCCTGCCGTATCTCGATATTGTCCACAGGGTCAAGACGGCGTTTGGCGTGCCGACCTTCGTCTACCAGGTCAGTGGAGAATTCGCGATGATCAAGGCAGCGGCAGCGCAAGGCTGGTTGAACGAGCGCGCCTGCGCGCTGGAGGCCTTGCTGGCGTTCAAGCGCGCGGGTGCGGACGCGATCCTCACCTATTTTGCGCTCGACGCGGCGCGCTGGCTGCAGGAGAAATCCGCATGAGCGCCGCGCGCTTCGCGCTGTTCGGCCGCCCGGTTGCCCATTCGTTGTCACCGCGCATCCACAGCACGTTTTCCCGGCAAACGGGTATCGCGCTCGTCTATGAGCTGTGCGATACCGGTACCGCGGATTTTGCCGCGCGACTCGAGGACTTTGCCCAGGAAGGGGGTCGCGGCGCCAACGTGACCCAGCCGCTCAAGCACCTCGCCTTCGAGCAGTGTGCAACGCTGGGCGCTGCCGCGAAACGCGCGGGCGTCGCCAACACGCTGACGCGCCGCGAGGGCGTCTGGCACGGCGACAACACCGACGGCGCGGGTCTGGTGCACGACCTCACCGAACGCTTGCGGCTCGATCTGCGTGGTCGGCGGATCCTCATGCTGGGAGCGGGCGGCGCGGCCGCAGGCGTGCTGCCGGCGCTCATCGAAGCCGGTGTGGAGTCCGTCACGCTGGTCAATCGCACGCTCGAGCGTGCCGAGCAGCTCTCGGACTTCATCGGCGACCCGGCGCGGGTGCACGTGCGCTACTGGAAGGATCTGGCGACGCTTGGCGCATTCGACGGCATCATTGACGCCACCTCGGCGGGGCACGGCGGTGGCGCGCTGGAACTGCCTTTTTCCATCGCCGGTCCGCGCACCCTTGCCCTCAGCCTGAGTTACGGCAACGCGGCCTCGCCGTTTCTGGCGTGGGCACGCGCTGCGCATTGCGGCGAAGTGCATGATGGGCTCGGCATGCTGATCCAGCAGGCGGCAGCGAGTTTCGACATCTGGCACGGCGTGCGACCCGAAACCCAGGCGCTGCAGGCGGAGCTTCGCAGCGGCGACGGCGATGCACTGCGGGTTGCCACGGACTAGCGACCCTCAGGACGTCGAGGCGATCAGGGCTCTCTGGTTGCGGATTGTTCTGCGTCCGCGTCTGCGTCCACATCCGCATCGGCCAGATAGAGATCCTTGAGCCGCACGTAGTTGCGCGCGGAGTAGTAGAGCTGCTCGACCTCGTCGTCACCAAGCACGCGCACGCACCGTGCGGGATTGCCGAGCCAGAGCTCGCGCTCGCCCACTACCTTGCCCGGCGCGACGACGGCGCCCGCTCCCACGAAGCCATGGCGCCGCACGATCGCGCCGTCCAGCACGGTGGCGTGCATGCCGATGAGACAGGCATCCTCGAGCGTGCAGGCGTGGATGACCGCCGCATGTCCGATGGTCACGTCATCGCCGATCAGGCAGGCGAATCCCTCGCCGGTGTAGGGGCCCGCGTGGGTCACGTGCAGGATGCTTCCATCCTGCACGTTGCTGCGAGCACCGATGCGGATACGGTGGACATCGCCCCGCGCCACGGCGCCGGGCCAGATCGAAGCGTCCTCCCCCATCTCGACGTCGCCGATCACCAGCGCCGCCGGATCGACGTAGCAGCGTGGACCGAACGTTGGATACACGCCACGGAAAGCGCGCACGGTCATGTCGGAGTTCCTGCAGTGGACATGCGGTGCAGCATAGAGGCAGCCGGTCGCGAGTTCGCAGGCCGGTGCTAGCATCGAAATTACGTTGCGAGGAGCGATATTGCATGTCAAAAGCGGCGCAATCCAGCGCTTCGGGCGTCGCCGACACCCCTGCGACGATCGATTCGCCCGCGGGGCTCGCGCATTGCCTGGCTGTGATGCAGGCCGCGCAACTCGCGCACCGTCCGGACTACTCGGAACGAATGCGCGCTCTGCTGCGCTTGCGGCGTGCCGTGAGTCACCGCCTGGAGGCGATGGTGGACGCGGCCAGCGCGGATTTCGGCCACCGCAGCCGGCACGAGACGCTGCTCTCGGATGCGATGACCGTGCTGTCCGAGATCGATCATGTGCGCGCCGAGCTGCGCGGCTGGATGCGGCGCGAACGCGTGGCAACCGGTCCACTGCACTGGCCCGCGCGCAATGAAATCCAGCGCCATCCCGTTGGTGTGGTGGGCATCCTCTCGCCGTGGAACTACCCGATCAATCTCGCGCTGGTTCCGCTCATTGGAGCGATCGCCGCCGGCAATCGGGTGATGCTCAAACCTTCTGAACACACGCCGCGGGTGGCGGCGCTGCTCGGTCAGTTGCTGGCGGACGTCTTTCCGTCCGATCAGGTAGCGGTGGCGATCGGCGATGCGGAACTCGCGCAGGCGTTCTCCGCGCTCGCCTTCGACCATCTGTTCTTCACCGGATCCACTGCAGTGGGTCGCAAGGTGATGGCTGCTGCGGCGCCGAACCTGACACCCGTGACGCTCGAACTCGGGGGCAAGTCGCCGGCCTTTGTCTCGTCGCGCTGCGACATCACCGAGACCGCGCGCCGCATCGCGCTTGCGAAGTGCTTCAATGGCGGCCAGACCTGCATCGCACCGGATTACCTGCTGGTGGAGGGCGGGCGGGTGGAGCAACTCGTTACAGCGTTGCGCCGCTCGATCGCGGACTTCTATCCGCAGGGCGCGATCAGCCGTGACCTGACGGCCATGGTCAACGCCGAACAATATGCTCGCCTGCGAGCGTGGCTGGACGCCGCAGCGGCGGCGGGTGCACGTCTGGTCGAGATTGGACCCGGCGATGCCGAGCGGCGGGTGCTGCCGCTGACTCTGGTGCTCGACGCACCCGACGACAGCCCGGTAATGCAGGAGGAACTGTTCGGTCCCGTGCTTCCGATCGTGCCCGTGGCCGGCATGCAGGAAGCGATCGACTACGTCAACGCGCGGCCCCGGCCATTGGCGCTGTACCTCTTTGATCGTGATCGGGAGAAGGTCGACGCGTTTCTCGCACAGACGAGCGTCGGCAGCGTTGCCGTCAACGATGCGCTGGTGCAGTTCGCGCAGCAGGAGCTGCCTTTCGGCGGCGTGGGTCCGTCAGGTATCGGGCAGTACCACGGCCGCTACAGCTTCGAGACCTTCTCCAGACGTCTGCCGGTATTCCGGCAGTCGGCGGCGTTCGCCAGCACGCGTTTCGCACGACCGCCGTACCGCAATCTGGCGGATTGGCTGGTGCGGCTGGCCACGCGCTGATAACTGTCGCGCCGACCGACGCGCTTCAGTGAACCCAGCGACCGCCCCGCCGGCGCGGAACCTGGCGTGATTCGTCGTTGGCAGGCACGGTTGTCCCCGCATCCGGGTCGATGACGACCGGATGCTCGCGCCAGTACTGCAGCACATCGAGCACCGATGCCGCGATGCCATCGAGCGCACTCTCGTACTCCGTCTCGGACAGGGGCTCGAGCGTCATGCCGTCCCCGAGATCGAACAGTTCCTCCTCCGCTGCCAGCTGCACGATGGGACCGAGCAGCTCGAGCAGCCGCGGATCCTCCTGCATGCGGTTCTCCCACTCGACACCGCCAAGGTCGACCCCGGCAGAGAATCCTTCGCACCAACCCGCGGCACTGACGTGCACCGAGCCATCATCCTCTTCGACGTGGCCCAGGATGGGCTCGTACTCGAGGCTTTCAAGCTCGCGCAGCACCGACTGGTGGAATCGAAGCAACAGCGTGATGGTATGACGTGCTTCGGCCTCGTCTTCAAACGGCTGCTCGCTGTCGAGCACCACCGACAACCACTGCTGCGCTGCGACCTCGCCCGGGCCGATGCCGAGTGCGGTGAGCAGTCCATGCACACCGTCGAGCAGGAGGCCCTCGTCACCCGCCCGTGCCGCCAGCTGCTCACCGAGCGCATCGAACTCTTCTTCTTCCAGCGGCACGTCAGGATCCTGGATCACGAATCGAACTCCGCCCATACCGGCACATGGTCGGACGGGCGCTCCCAGGTGCGCGGAGCGCGATCGATGCCCGCCGCGCGACAGCGCCGCCGGAGCGGCTCGCTCACCAGCACCAGATCGATGCGCAGCCCCATGTCGCGTCGGAACGCGGCCTGCCGGTAGTCCCACCAGCTGTAGTGCCCGCCAGCGCTCTCGAACAGACGGAAACTGTCGTGCAGTCCGAGCTCCAGAAAAGCCCCGAACGCCTCGCGCTCCGGCGTGGAGCAGAGAATCTTCTCGCGCCAGGCTTCGGCGTCGTGAACGTCCCGATCCTCGGGAGCGATGTTGAAATCACCCAGCACCACCAGCTCCGGATAGGTCGACAGCTGCTTCGCCACGAAGCGGCGGGCAGCTGCCAGCCACTCCAGCTTGTACGTGAACTTCTCGCTGCCGACCGCGTGGCCGTTGACGACGTAGAAATCGATGACCCTCACGCCAGCGATGGTGGCGGCCAAAACGCGGCGTTGCGGATCCTCGTAATCAGCGAAACCTGTGACGGGATCGCTGGCCTCCACCCGCGAAAGCAGCGCCACGCCGTTATAGGTTTTCTGTCCGGAAACCAGCGCGCGGTAACCCAGCGCCTCGATCTTCGCGTGCGGAAAGCGGGCGTCCTCGAGCTTGAGTTCCTGCAGGGCAAGAATGTCGGGCGCAGCCGCACCGGCCTCCTCGATCCAGAGCTCGAGCTGCGGCAGCCGCACATTCAGCGAGTTGACGTTCCACGAGGCGATTCGCATGCCCGGATTCTACGTTGCGCGTCGATCGGACGCGGATGCCCCCGACCATGGCGTTCGCCCGCGGCACGAGAGCGATTGGCGAAACGGCCGCAGCGGTGCATGCTTGCGCCGATGAACGCCGATCTGTCCGCCTTCGCCGCCAGCACGGCTGCCGCGCTCCCGGGCTTCGATGCGCTCAGCAACGAGGGTCGCGCCTGGTTGCTGCAGCAGCTACGGGCGCTCGCGCTGCCTTCAGGCCGGATCCTGTTCCGCGAAGGCGACGATGGCGATGCGCTGTACCTGCTGGTATCCGGCAGCCTGTGCGCGTTCCGGCAGGCGGTGGACCGGCCGCAGGTCCTCGGACACGTCAGCCCCGGCGAAACCGTTGGCGAAACGGCACTGTTCACGGGTGCGGAGCGCAGCGCCACGGTTTACGCCTGTCGCGACAGCGAACTGTTGCTGCTCGACCGCACCGCGTTCGAGGCGATGGCGGAGCGCGAGCCGGCAGCCACTCTGGCGCTGGCGCGGCATGCATTCCGCCGTCATAGCGGCCTGGCCGGCGACAACGCACTGCACGCAGGCCCGCGCACCATTGCGCTGCTGGCCGGCAGTCCGGGTGTGGATCTACACAATCTGGCGACCGGACTTGCGCTCGCATTCGGCAATCTCAGCAACACGGCCGTGGTGCGATTCGAAGAAGGCGCGAAGCTGAATACGGCGGAGCTGTACGCGCTTGAACAGACGCATCGCCGCGTGCTGTATGTCGATCAGCCAGGCCAGCGCGGCTGGCGTACCCAATGCAAGCGCCAGGCAGACGTCTGGCTGCACGCCGTACGCACCGACACGCCCCCGGATCCGCACTCGCGCGATCCCGAAACACTCGATACCAGTCCGGTACCGCGCATCGAACACCTGCTGCTCGACAGCAAAAAGGGGGCGGGATTCTCGCGCGAGTGGAGCGATTGGTACGGCGGCATGCTGTCGCACCAGTTGCGCTCGCCCGCCGACCTGCCGCGCGTGGCGCGACTGGTGGCCGGACACGGTCGCGGCCTGGTGCTGGCCGGCGGGGGTGCGCGCGGGTTTGCGCACGTTGGAGTGCTGCGCGCACTGGCCGAGTTCGATGCGATGCCGGATGTGGTCGCCGGCACCAGCATCGGGGCCGTCGTGGCGGCGCTGCTGGCACGCGACAACTCCATCGAGGCCGTGGCGGACGTGATGCGCGATGCCTTCGTGCATGGTCGACCGTTGGCGGGTTGGACCCTGCCCTTGTACGCCCTCAACTCCGGGCGCCGGGTTTCGCGCCTGCTGCGGGAAGTGTTCGGCGAACAACGCATCGAAGAGCTCGCGCTGCCCTATTTCTGCATCAGCGCCAACCTGACCGACAACCGCGTGCACGTGCATCGCCAGGGCGAGCTGTGGCGCGCCCTGCGCGCGTCCGTCGCCATTCCTGGCGTGCTGCCCCCGGTCATCGCGGGCGGCAAGGTCTTTGTCGACGGTGCGGTGCTCGACAATCTGCCAGTCGGCGTCATGCGCCAGTGGCCGGTGGACGAGACCATTGCGGTTGACGTCGGTGGCGAGCACGGCATTACCGCGATGGCGGACGAAACCGAATTGCCCCCGTGGTGGGCGTTGCTGCCGGATCTGTTCCGCAAGCGCACCCGTCCGAGCATTGTGCAGCTGCTGCTGCGCGCTGGAACGGTGGGTGCGACCGCAGCGACGATGCGCGCCAGCGAGAGCGCCGACCTGCTGATCGCGCCGCCCCTGCGCGACATCGATCTGCTCGACTGGCGCGCCTACGAGCGCGCCATCGAGACGGGCTACCGGCACGCGCACAAGGTGCTGGAGCGCCGCGCAGCGTTGCCGCAGAAGACAACGACCGAGTTCTGATCTCTGCGGTCGGGATTTTCCCGGTCGAAGACTGACTCGCGGGGGCCCGCGCCAATCGCACCATGCCCCACTTCATGCAGGAGCGCGCTCGCGCGCGATGGCGCCATCCAAGGCTGTGCCGCGCGCTCCATTTCGACATCGCGCCATCGCGCGCTAGCGCGCTCCTACAGGGGCGCGGCGGCGGTGGCTGGGTCGTGCTCAAGGTGCAGCCAGTCGCGGGGCTGCAGGAAGGCATCGAGTGCTGCTTCAGGCGATCCTGGATCGGGACGCCATCCGTATTCCCAGCGCACCTGCGGTGGCAGGCTCATGAGGATGGATTCGGTGCGGCCGCCGGACTGCAGACCGAACAGGGTGCCGCGATCCCATACGAGATTGAACTCCACGTAGCGCCC
>JBBQNY010000163.1:0-7000 GCA_038330365.1 Lysobacterales bacterium
CTACGATGACGACTGGGTTCGTGCGGCGCAGCAGTTTTCCGCGGGTGGAGTCGACGTGGCCTTCGATTCGGTCGGCACCACGCTCGGCGACTCGCTGCGCGCGGTGCGCACCGGAGGGCGGGTCGTGTTCTACGGCATGGCGGGTGGCGCGCCCTTGCCGATCGATCCCGCCGTGCTGATGGACGGGTCGAAAACAATCACGGGTGGCGATCTCTGGAACGTGTTGCGTACGGCGGAGGATCGTCGGCAACGCGCGGGACTTCTGTTTGACCAGGTCGCTGCCGGATCGCTTCGCGTAGCGATCGACTCGCGCTTCGCACTTGCCGATGGCGCGGCCGCGCACCGTCATCTGGAAAGCCGGCAAGCCCTCGGCAAAGTCCTGTTGATTCCGTAACCCGCCGAGTCTGTCTCGGCGTACGGTAAACGCGTCCATCGCCCCGAAAGCCCCATGCACCACGCTTCGTAGGAGCTTCCACCCCGACTTCGTCGGCGCGCTGTCGCGTAGCAAACACGGTGCTGGCGTGTCTGGAGGGATCCGCTGGAGGCACGACTGAGCGCGCACAGTTCCGGTTTATCTCGACCTCGGACCCTCATCCGGCGCTGCGCGCTACCTTACGCACCACATCCCTGTGGTGCGCCCTGCGGGCCGCCTGCGGCGTTCGCAGCTGCTCCTGCAGCTGTCGTCTCCCACGGGGAAATGAGAAGAGCGCAGGGTCGCCGCCGAGCACTCCCCTCTCCAGTGGGAGAGGGGCGGGGGGTGAGGGTCCAAGGCCCCGCGTCATGTTTGATGGCGCCAATCACGTGTCGGAACGCCCATCTCACTGTAAAAACAGACGCGTCAAATCAATCGCCTGATTCTTGTTTGATGCGAGCGTGCTCGTCCGCGATGACGCCAAGTATCAAGCGTGCCAAATGGCTTGCTCTGCATCGACATGACGCCAGCGCGCGCCAGCGCACTCCTACACGAGGCTGGCGCGTCTCTCGTTGCGCGGTTCGATCAACTTGCGCGAGCTGTTTCAGCGGGTGCCGGCGGCGCCCTGGGCGTAGGCGGGCGCGCCGGCGTAGGGAACATCGAGCACGATGCTCCAGCCGCGGCGTGTCAATTCGCGCATCGCGCGTGGAGTCGCGTCGCCGGAGATCAGTACCGTCTTGCGCACTTTGCGGAACGCCTCCTGATCGAAATAGCCGCGCGTGTTGCGTGTCCACACCAGCATGTCGACCGGCAACGGCAGCACCCACTCGTTGAAAGAGGTTTCAAGCATCAGGCCGGTGCCCACCAGACGGATCTTGCGATTGCCGCCGGAACTCGTGTGGAAATGCTGCATCAGCTTGAGCGCGTTGACGATGTAGCGCGTCTCCACCTCGCTTTCGAGCGCCGCGGCAAGCTTCAGCACCTCCTGACAGCCTTCCGCAGGTTTGAGTTGCTCCAGCGCGTCCACCAATGCGGTCTGCTGCGTCGGCGAGTAGCGTCCACGATTGATGAATCGTCTAGCCGGCATGCCACCGCAACCAAGTGTCTCCAGGCGCTGGTAGTTCAGGCGTCCGAGCTTTACCGGCTCAAGGTCCCACACGACTTCATTGAGCCGACGCGTTATCGACAGTGCCTGCGAGGCGCCGGCAGTCAACGAATCGAGTGCGAAGCCCACCGATTTGTTGCCGACAAACGCCGACCATGCGAGACGGTCGAGGCGTTCCCGCACCAGTGGATTGCTGGAATAGGGATCAACGCCCAGGCGCTTGGCCCAGAAGCGCCGTGCGTCGTCGTAGCCGATGTAGTCGAGCGTGATCTTGCGCGCGCGCCGCTTGGTGCGCGCGTTGCCCGACTCCTTGGCCTCCTCGGGCTTTTCACGGGCGCCAGGCCGTACGGCATCGGCGAAGCGTTCGTCCTCGTCGCCGGCGCGGTGGCGAAGCTCGTCGGTCAGCTCGACCGCGTCGTCGATGCCGCTGCCGATCTTGCGGCGGAAAAACCGCACCACGCCCTGCGGAATGCCGACGACAGTATCGACCGGATGCAGCAGTACCTGGCCCACGCTCCGCAATGTACGCATTGACTGCGTGCCGATCGTTTCCACATACACGCGCGCCGAACTGATGCGCTTGAGGTTCTCGAGCACCAGCAGTTCCTGCACCCGCACCTCCAGCATCTCGACACCTTCGGCCTCGATGGGACCGTACGGCGTCTGCAGGGTGAACACCGCCAGATGTCCGCGGATCACCGCCTGCGGTTCGAGCGTGTGCAGGGGGCTCGAAAGGAGCGCCGGCTCCACCAGCCGCGAGACGGGAATGCGCAGCGACCCACCTTCTGCGAGTTCAGCACTGGCAGTCGTCGCGTCCGGCGCGTATCCGTCCTGGGCCCAGGCAGACGGCGCGGCGCACAGCAGGATCGCCAGGCAGTGAACAAGACCGGCAGGGGCGAAGCGATCGCGCAGTAGCGTGGCGCCGCCGCAAGGGCGCGTGCGGCTCAGTGCCAGCTGCATACCACCTTGCCGCAGTTCCCCGAGTCCATCAGCTCGAAGCCGCGTTCGAAGTCGTCGATGGGGAGTTGATGCGTGAGGGCCTTCTGCAGCGGAAAGCCGGTCAGCACCATCTGCGTCATCTTGTACCAGGTCTCGTACATGCGGCGGCCGTAGACGCCTTGCAGCGTCAGGCCCTTGAAGATCACCCGGTCCCAGTCGATGCCGGCGCCCTTGGGCAGAATGCCGAGCAGCGCGACCTTGCCGCCGTGATACATGCAGTCGAGCATGTCGTTGAAGGCCCGGGGATTGCCGCTCATCTCGAGTCCGACGTCGAAGCCTTCCATGTGCAGATCCGACATGACGTCCCTGACCGACTGCTTGGAGACGTTCACCACGCGCGTGGCGCCCATGTCGGCCGCGAGCTTGAGCCGGTAATCGTTGACATCGGTAACCACCACGTTGCGCGCGCCCACCCACTTGCAGATACCGGCTGCGATGATGCCGATCGGACCTGCGCCGGTGATCAGCACGTCCTCGCCGACGACATCAAACTCGAGCGCGCAATGCGCGGCGTTGCCGTAGGGATCGAAGAACGCGGCCACCTCGCTCGGAATCGGGTCGGGAATCGGCCACAGGTTGGTCGCAGGCATCGCGATGTACTCCGCGAATGCGCCATTGCGATTGACGCCAATGCCGATGGTGTACGGACAAAGGTGGGGACGGCCGCCGCGGCAGTTGCGGCAATGACCACAGACGATGTGCCCTTCAGCGGACACGCGCTGGCCGACGCGATAGCCAGAGACGGCACTGCCGATCTCGACCACCCGACCGACGAACTCGTGGCCGATGACGAGTCCGGGCTTGATCGTGCGCTGGCTCCACTCGTCCCAGCGATAGATGTGCAGATCGGTGCCACAGATCGCAGTCTTCTCGAGCTTGATCAACACGTCGTTCGGACCGCATTCGGGTATCGGTACCTGTTCCATCCATATGCCGGGCCCGGCTTCGCGTTTGACCAGCGCTTTCATGGTGCGGCTCATGCGGTATTCCTGGATGGCGGGCGCCAGCATTGGCAGGCTTCCATTATAGGTGTTGGGAACGCGCTCTCCGTGCGGCCGTTCACCTGCGCGACATGCGCACTGCTGGCAAGGCCAGCCCTTGCAGGGAAGGACTTGGACGGGGTTGCCGCTCATTGAGCGCCGCGCCATAACGATCGAGGTCAGCGACGCCGGTGGCGATTGAAGCCATTTCCGGTCAAGTAGTTTCGCGATGTTTTCCCAACCGGGCATGCGCACGCACGTGACCCATGCCCGTTGCTCTGGCCGCGGCAATCGGTTACCAAGGACTCCGGCTCCCACGGTCCCTCATCCATGCATGCAACTCGATTCTCCATGATGCTTCTCGCCACCCTCGCGGCAGGCAACGTCGCCGCCGTCGAAGGCATGTGGGTGCCGCAACAACTGCCCGACATCGCCGGCCCGCTCGCCCGCGCAGGACTCAAGCTCGACGCCGAGCAGCTATCCGATCTTCGTGGCGACCCCATGGGCGCCGTGGTCGCCATCAACGGCTGCACCGCGAGCTTTGTTTCGCCCGATGGGCTCGTCGTCACCAACCATCACTGTGCCTACGGCGCCATTCAGCTCAATTCGACGCCGGACAGGAACCTGATGAAGGAAGGATTCGTCGCAGGCACTCGCCCGGACGAGCTTTCGGCGGGCCCGAGCGCGCGCGTGTTCGTGCTGGACAACATCAGCGATGTCACCGCGCGTATCGAGGCCGTGCAGCAGGAGGGGATGGACGGCGGCGCGCGATTCCGCGCCGTCGAGGACGAACAGAAACGCCTGGTTGCCGAATGCGAAAAGAATGCCGGCACGCGCTGCGCCGTGTACGCATTCTTCGGTGGTGCGCAGTACCGGCTGGTGCGCAATCTCGAGATCAAGGACGTGCGCCTGGTGTATGCGCCACCGCAGTCGATCGGCAACTACGGTGGCGAAGTCGACAACTGGACCTGGCCTCGGCACACAGGCGATTTTTCGTTCTACCGGGCCTATGTCGGACCTGATGGCAAGCCGGCTGCATATGCCACCAACAACGTTCCCTATCGGCCCCGTCACTGGTTGCGGTTCGCGAGCGAACCGCTCTCGGCAGGCGACTTCGTGATGATCGCGGGCTACCCCGGCCGCACCGCGCGTTACGCGCTCGCCGACGAGTTCGACGACACCGCCACGTGGACCTATCCGACCGTGGGCGCGCACTACAAGCGACTGGTGGCGATGACGCAGGCCGCCGGTCGCGAGGACACGGACATACAGGTGCGCTACGCATCGCGCATGCGCGGGTGGGAAAATGCGCTCAAGAACTACGACGGCCAACTGGAGGGCTTCACTCGTATCGGCGCCGCCGCGCGCAAGCGTTCCGAAGAACAGGCACTGCTCGACGCCCTGGCAAAAAGAGGCGCCGAGGGCACGCGCGCCGTTGCAGCGCATGCCGCGCTGGAGCGCATCGCCGCCGAGGCGCGACGCACACGCGATCGCGATCTCATTGTCTCGCAACTCGCGAATGGCGGACTGCCCGGGGCCGCGGTCACGCTTTACCGCAACGCGATCGAGCACGCGCGGCCCGACGCGGCACGCAAGCCCGGCTACCAGGCGCGTGATCAGGAGCGAATCGCGGCCTCGATGCGCGAGTTGGATCAGCGCTTTGTCGCGCGCATGGATCGCGACCTCACCGCCTACTGGCTCGCCGAGTACGTGAAGTTGCCGTCGCCGATGCGCGTCCCGGCGCTGGACGCGTGGCTCGGTGGCAGCGATGCGGCGGCGATCGGCAAGGCACTCGACCGGGCCTATGCCGGCACCCGCCTGGATGCAGTGTCCGAGCGCACACGGCTGGCGGCAGCCGACCGCGCCGCGTTCGAGTCGAGCGACGACAGCATGATCGAACTGGCCGTGGCCCTGATGCCCACGTTGTTGGCGATCGAAGCCGAAACGGATGCGCGCGCCGGCGAGTCGCTCCGTTACCGCCCCGCCTTTCTCACGGCGATGGCGGACCAGCGCAAGGCGGCAGGGCGAGACGTCTATCCCGATGCCAATTCATCGCTGCGCATCAGCTTTGGCAACGTGCAGGGCTACTCGCCGCGCGATGGCGTGATGCACACGCCCTTTACAACGCTTGCCGGCGTCGCCGCCAAGGCCACGGGTGAGGAGCCCTTCGCCGCGCCGGCGCCGCTGCTGGACGCCATCGCCGCTGGCCGCGCAGGCAGATTCGTCGATCCCGATCTCGGTACCGTGCCGGTGAATTTCCTCTGCGATCTGGATATCACCGGTGGCAATTCCGGTTCGCCCGTGCTCGATGCACACGGCAAGCTGGTCGGCCTCGCCTTCGACGGCAACTGGGAGTCGGTGGCATCGAACTGGGTCTACGACGGTTCACAGTCGCGCACGATTGCGCTCGATGCGCGCTACCTGAGCTGGATCGTGCACGAAGTGTTTCCCGCGCCCGCACTGGTGCGCGAACTGGCGGAGGCGGAGGCACCGGCACGGCCCTGACAGGGTCGGGGCAGCCATGACCGGCACGGCGCTGAAAAGGTCGGGGCAGCCATGACCGGCTCGGCGGACAGCTCTCGTCCTCCCGTCGTGTTCGTCATGGGTCCGACCGCGGCGGGCAAGACGGCGCTCGCGGTCGCGCTGGCGGAACGCTTCCCGGTTGATCTGGTGAGTGCCGATTCGACCCTTGTCTACCGCGGCCTCGACATCGGCAGTGCCAAACCGGACGCGGCCCTGCTGCGACGCCATCCGCACGCATTGATCGATGTGCGGGACCTGCACGAGACGTATTCGGCCGCGGACTTCGCGCGCGATGCCGAGCGCGTCATCGAGGCGAGCCACGCCCGCGGTCGCGTGCCCGTGGTCGTGGGTGGAACTGGCCTCTACTTCCGTGCACTGGAGCGTGGCCTGTCGCCGCTGCCGCAAAGCAATGCGGAATTGCGCGCCGAGATCGCGCGCGATGCCGAGCAGCAGGGCTGGACCGCGTTGCACGAGCGACTGCGCTTGCTCGATCCACTCGCGGCCTCGCGCATCAATCCCAACGATGCCCAGAGAGTCTCGCGCGCGCTAGAGGTCATCGCGATCACCGGTCGACCCATAAGCACGCAACAGCAGGGTCCCTGCGCGCGGCGACCGTGGCGAATCCTCAAGCTTGCACTGACGCGTTGGCCGCGCGTGGAACTGCATCGCCGTATCGCCTTGCGGCTTGAAAGCATGTGGCGCGAAGGGCTGCTGGAAGAGGTAGGCGCATTGCAGACGCGATCCGGTTTCGACCGAAGCCTGCCGTCGCTGCGGGCAGTCGGCTATCGGCAGACGCTCGAACATCTCGCCGGCGACTACGATCTGGACGAGTGCCGCCAGCGCGTGCTGCACGCCACCCGCCAACTCGCCAAACGCCAGAGCACGTGGCTCCGCAGCGAATACGACGCCATCCCCACCGACGCCGTCGACCCCACGCAAACCCTGCAGCGCCTGACCGCCTTCCTCCCGTAGACCATTCCG